>CALXUQ010000023.1 GCA_944391725.1 uncultured Alphaproteobacteria bacterium
CCCATGGTACTTTGTCTTAAGACACGGGAGAGTAGGTCGCTGCCAGATCTTCTAATTACTTCCTCTTACTTCCTGTTGGGAATGTTTTTTATGCTTTTTTGAGGCCTCTTTTATTAAGAGGCCTTTCTTTTTATGTGGGGGGAGATGTTTTAGAATTGAAAACTTTTCCTGTTACTGGCTATATTATGCTTGTGTGAGCGATGTGGTTCTGTGGAACGATATTGTGCAAGTCTGATTTGCTCTTGTAGGTATATCAATTTGTTTGGGTAGTGTGTGCTACTTATAGTGAGGTGTTATATCTTGCAATTTAATCCGATTTAAGGTGCTCCAGAAGGAGGTAGAATAATCGGTCTTCCTAATGAAAGATGTTCTTCTTTCATTCTTAGTATTTAGGTTTTTATTGATGAGGCATGAATTGTGATGATGTGTCAGAGTTGATTTTTGCGCTTTAAAATTTTATTGGTGCTTAAAGTGTTAAAATGGCTAATTTGTGAATGAGGAAATTGATTATGTTGCGTAAGGGTACTATTCATTGGACTGATTTGAAAAAAAGTTGTGGCTTTATTATTCCTGATGATGACAGTAAACGTATTTTTATTCATGTTTCGCAAATTAGGAAGTTGGGAATTGAAAATTTAGACGATGGTCAACGTGTGTGTTTTGAACTGACTACTAATTCGGCTGAGTCAATCTTAACTTCCATTCCGGAGCTGGTGGTCATTTAATATGCATTAGTTCTGAAATCACCCGCAGGTAGAGATACCTGCGGTTTTTTTTATTTTCATTGATGATATTTTCTAAGCGTGTTGGACAAATATCTTTGGGGTAGGCTATTAAATTATTGCAAATTTTGGAAAAATATATTATTATATTACTTATATATAGAATCGCTAATGGGAGAAAATGTAGGTTTTAAGCTAATTCAATCTTTTGTCTAGTATTTAGCCGAGGAAGGACTATCGTGATGCACGGATATGAAAAATCCGGCCTGTTTTTTTGTGGCCTTAAAAGGAAAAAATTGCACTTATTTAAGAGTGTAATGAGGTATGTGCTATGCCTCATAGTGTTGTGCGGCGGGACAGGTCTGGTTGAACGACTATTTATTAACAACGAAAAAGGTTTAGATGTGGTTTGGGGTGTGAAAAATGCTCAGGCCGCAATTTGTTTTTTGCCGGATTGTCCTGATAAGTTGTTGGAGTTTAAGGGTAATGCAAATACTTCGGCACAGTATTGTCTTAATGCGGGGTATGCATATTATGAATTGGGGCAATGTCCTGCGTATCATACAACTGATGTTTGTCCGGATAACTCCAGGTATTTGAAATGTGATGGAGCCCAGTGGTGCGAAGACAATGGTTATAATACATTTTTGGGGGATTGCAGTATACCTGAATATGTTGATGAACAATGTCCGAATGGGTTGGAAAGATATAAACAATGTAAGGTTGATTATGACAGAGCATGTCATGAAGAAGATGGAGAGTATGTCAGTGAGTGTCGAGACGGATGGATTTTAGATGAGAATGAACTATGTTCATATTCTCCGTTATATGGAAAATGCTGTAATTTATGTACTGATTATCCTTATGAGGAAGATGAAATCCCACAGGGATATCAGACCGGGGAAAGCTGTCAGGCCTGCGGTAATGTTGTGAGATATCAAAAAGAGCTATATGACTGTGCCGCGGAGGGATTTATTCAATGTGACAAAGGCGGTTTGGCCGGTACGGAGATTTGTTGGCGTGGAAATGAAAAGTGGTATAGGGAATGTTGTGCGCCGTGTGATGATTTTCCGTATTTTGAGGATACAATTCCTGAAGGGTATCTCTTGGGGGAAAGTTGTGATTCCTGTGATGGATTGAAATATAAGACCAAAGTCGGAGAATGTGCAGATGGTTATGAATGGGTGAGTAATGCTTGTGTGTGTGATGAGACTTGTTCGGTCGGTAATATTCTCTATTCTGATTATACCTGTAGTTCTTGTAATGTGAAAGATAAGACCCCTATCGGTGTGGTGGCTTATGCCAATGGAACGAAACGATTAGCTGTTAATCTAGTGCAAAAAAATATACAGTGGGGGGAAGCTGGGACGGATATATCCGGTTTGCCGACAATTGTATCAAGCAGTGCATCTTTGAATGATTTTAACGGTAGGGCGAATACAGCATCGATTGTTAAAGCTTTGGGAAATGATGATAATGCAGCTGCGTATTGTTATAATTACACGACAAATGGGACATCTAAGAGCGAGTGGGCTTTACCGGCTCAAGGGGAATTGTATGCTACAGTTTGGACTAATAAATCTGATGTAGATATTGGGCTGTCAAGGATAAATGCATTAACAATTCAAAATGGATGGCATTGGTCTTCAACAGAATATAGTGCAGATTATGCGTGGTTTGTTGGTTCTGGGATGGTTGAAAGTAATGGGGGTAAGAATAATCTCCATAATGTGCGTTGTGTGTTGCCGTTTGAAGATAATGGTAATGGAACAGCCAATGTTTGTGATGGCAAATATGTTTATCTGTGTTCTGGTGAAGGATATTTAGGTGGCGTGGGGCCTTATTGCAGTGGGTTATATGAACGATGCACTTGTGACAAAGGTTATGTGTGGAAGGATGGAGCCTGTGTATGTGATGAATCTTGCTCGGTGGGTAATATTCTCTATTCAGATTATACCTGTAATTCTTGTAATATAGAAGGTAAAACTCCGATTGGGATTATCTCTTATGCCAAAGGATCGTCAAGATTGGTAGTTAGCTTGACAGAAACACCGGTTGAGTGGGGTGGATATGGAACTGATATCTCAAGTTTATATAATTATCTCGGTAGTGATCCAGCTTTGACCGATTTTAGTGGCAAAGAAAATACGACTAAAATTATGGAGGTGTTGGGTAATAAGACATCTATAGCGGCTGGATATTGTTACAATTATAATACGAGCGGTACAACGGCAGGTCAGTGGTATTTGCCTGCAGCCGGTGAATTATACTATTCAATTGTGGCAAATCGCACGTTGGTAAATGATGGACTTACTTATTCCGGAGGAACACCAATTCTTCAAGGAAGTTGGCGTGGTTCGTCAACCGAGTTTTCGGAGTTGTATTATTGGGATGTGAACCCAATTGATGGTACTGTCGGAAATCATCATAAATATGGAACTCCTTTGATAAGATGTATGTTGTCGTTTGAGGATAATGGTGACGGTACGGCGCAGGTTTGCGGTGAGGAATATAAATATGCTTGTTTACCTAATGTGGCTACTCATATAGCCGGAGGATCGGGATTTTCTTGCGGCGGTAATTATCAATCTTGTAAATGCGACAAGCGTTATGTATGGAAAGACGGAGCTTGTGTATGTGATGAAACTTGCTCGGTCGGGAATATTCTCTATTCTGATTATACCTGTAACTCTTGTAAAGTGGAAGGCAAAACGCCGATTGGGGTTATTTCTTACGCAAGTGGCTCAAATCGTCTGGCAATTAATTTATCTCAGGAGCTTAAAGAATGGGGAGGATATGGGAAGGATATATCTGAATTGACAAATTATACATCAGAAAGTATGTCGAAGAATGACTTTAGTGGTAAAAGTAATACATCTATAATAGTTAGTGCTTTGGGGGATACAGCTAATTATGCAGCTGGATACTGCTATAATTATGCTACAACAGGTACGTCTAAAGGGCAGTGGTATTTACCAGCCCAAGGAGAGTTATATGAGACTATATGGACTAATGAAACGGCAGTCAATAGTGGCTTGAGTGTAGCCGGAGGTACATTTATTCAAACCGGATATCACTGGTCTTCGTCCGAATATTCAAGCAACGATGCGTGGAGTGTGTATGCTGGTTATGGTTATGTGAACTATACTAGTAAGACTAACAACCTTGGTTATGTTAGATGTTTGCTTTCATTTGAAGATAATGGTGGTGGAGCCGGAACTGTTTGTGATCCGAGTTATAAATACTCTTGTACAGGCGTAGAATATTCTGGCGGTTCGGGTTCGGCGTGCGGCGGGTTGTATCAATCTTGCCAATGTGCCTCGGGTTATGAGTGGAAAAATGGTGTTTGCGAGCAAAAAGAATCTTGTGATGTTGGGTATATATTAAACTCTGATATGACCTGTACTGCGACTAAAGAAGCCGGAAAGACGCCTATCGGAGTTATCTCTTATGCAAGTGGTGATAAATTATTGGCGATAAATTTGCCGCAGACGTCTGTACAATGGGGTGGATATGGTACGGATATCTCGGGATTAACAAATATTACCTCAAGTAGTACGGCAAAGAATGACTTTAGAGGTAAGGGCAGTACGTCTAAGATAGTAAGCGTCTTAGGTAATAATTCAAGTTATGCAGCCGGATATTGTTATAATTTTATGACAAGCGGTACATCAAGTGGAGATTGGTATTTACCAGCGGTGGGAGAGCTATATGCCTCTGTATGGACAAATCAATCACTTGTTAATAGTGGATTGAATGCGGCTGGAGGTACACAATTTATGCCATCTTATTACTATTGGTCTACGTCCGAATTTTCTGATACAGCAGCGTGGACGGTTAAGCCTAATGATGGTCTTGTGGACTGGAGTAGTAAGAATGCATATGCATTAACTCTTGTTAAGTGTGTTTTAGAGCTGAATGTTAATGATGATAATACGATAAAAATTTGCGGAAAAGATTATCAATATACATGTGCAGTGGAAGGAAATGTAACCGGTGGTTCTGGTTCGGCTTGTGGTGGGTTGTATCAATCTTGTAGTTGTAGCAGTCCATATACCTGGTCTGGTGGGGCTTGCGCTTGTCCAACATCATATAAATATACTTGCTCGGGTACGGGCTATGCCGGTGGTTCTGGTACAGCTTGCGGAGGCAAGTATCAGTCTTGTACTTGCGCTCAGGATTATACTTGGAATGGTAGCGCATGTGTAAGTGCTTGCGATAGCTCTTATAAATATACTTGTGTTGGCGATGGATATGAAGGCGGTGACGGTGATTCTTGCGGCGGTAAATATAAGGCTTGTACTTGCACGCTAGGTAATGTGTGGAGAGATGGAGTTTGTCAGGTTCCGTGTATTGCTAAGACTTGTTCAGTAAGTTGTATTGTGAACTCAGATTTGACTTGTACGCAGTCAAAGGTTGGCGGCAAAACTCCTATTGGGGTGGTGGTTTCGGCAAATGGAAATGACCGAACTGTTATGAATTTGGAAGATTCTGCTACCATGCTGTGGAGTGAGCAAGATGTTAATGTTACGGAAATTCCTGAAATAGCCGATACTGAGATAGATAAATTAACGGATGATTGGAATGGTAAAAATTATACTGCTAATTGGGTCGATTTCTATGGTGAAAACGCGGCTTATGCTCCGGGGTACTGCTATAATTATACCACAGCGGGAACATCTAAAGGACAATGGTATTTGCCTTCGGTTGGTGAAATTATGCTGTTGCGGAAAAATTTAGTGGATAATACCGTCGGATTTATTATGGCAGAAGGTACCATATATCCTTCTTTGAGCGCCGATATAGATGGTTATTGGACTTCTTCAGAATCTAATTATGGATATACGGCATATTATAATGAAAATAAAGTTGAAAATAGTTATCTTGGAAAAAATAAGAGATTACCTAATATGGATGACCAGGTGGCGGTCCGCTGTACACTACCGGTGGTTAGTAATGATAACGGAACAGTGAGCGTTTGCGGGGCGGATTATCGCTATGCTTGTGTGGGCGATGGATATGCCGGTGGTTCGGGTGCAGCCTGCGGAAGAATGTATAAATCTTGTCAGTGTGCCAGTGGGTATAGCTGGGATGGTAGCCATTGTGCCCGTAGTTGTGAAGTTGGTTATATCCTAAATTCGGATAAAACTTGTACGCAAAATAAAGTGGGCGGAAAAACTCCAATAGGTGTTATTGCTTATGCAGAGGGTAATAAACGTCTGGCGATTAATTTGCCTAATAGCGGCGGAATGACTTGGGGTATGGTTGATTATGTGGAAACAGATGTGCCTGGGCTGACCAATTATGATACAAAAGAAACAGCTTTGACCGATATGAATGGTAAGAGTAATACTCCGATTATGACGGCATTCTTGAATACCAGTACTTATGGAGCAAAATATTGTGCCGAATTTAACACAACCGGAACCTCGCAGGGACAATGGTATTTGCCGGCTTATGGAGAACTGTTTAGAGGAATAGTGGATAATTATAGTTTGGTGGCTTCCGGTTTGAGTAAAGCTGGAGGAGACGCATTTATGATTCCCTATGTTTACGGTACATCCACAGAACAATCGGCAGAAAATGCTTGGTGGGTATCTCCTGGATATGTGGGAACTTCTTATCGAAAGAATTCAAACAATTATGCCCGTTGCTATTTAGCAATGGAGGATCAAGGTTCGAATCGGGTTAATATGTGTAGTGCTGATTATAAGTATGCTTGTGAAGGCACTAATATAACTGGGGGCAGTGGCTCGACCTGTGGCGGAATGTACTCGGCTTGTACTTGTGCTAGTGGGTATGGCTGGAGTAATGGTCGTTGTAAGCATATTGCACCGGTATCACCGTAAGGCAAAATTTTGTTACGGTTTGCGGTATAATATTGCTTTGGTATCGAAAACAGTTTGGGTAACAGGTATTATTATGTTTTTTCTTTCTTCGATAAAGCTCCGCAAGGTTACGTTCGTGCCTTGCGGAGTTCTTTTTTTACAAATATCATCCCTTGGCGATGTAACAGACGTCATGGGACTTCGAGCTTGTTTTACTGTTTAGCAAGTATGAAAAAATTCGAGGATCCCTGGACGTTTTCTTGTCAGAAAACGAGGGATGACTCTAAATAATGCTAACGCAATCGAGGAGGACTCTAAAATTAATACAATATAAATGTCACCCCTTGGCTATGGTAACAGCTATCAAGGGGACTTCGAGTTTGTTTTACTGTTTAGCAAGTATGAAAAAATTCGAGGATCCCTGAACTTTTTCTTGTCAGAAAACGAGGGATGACACTAACAATTAATCGGAAGGTGCCTGAATTTTTTTCTCTGAAAAATGAGTGATGACTCTATATTTTATTCTGATAATCCGTCAGTGTTTCATCTTTCATTATTTTCTTAATTGCGAATCGAATATGGTGAGTGCTGGAGAATCGAAATATTTCTATGTGTAGGCAAAAATATAAAAATTATTTTTGATAAAGGGTAGTTATTTACCCAACGGACATTATATATTAGGCGATGTTCATATTTTTTAGGTGATATGTTGCATTTGTTTATTGATAGTTAAGTTTTATGTTCTAAACTATCAATTGAAACTTAAAAAGAATTGTGACCAATAATTTTTATCTGGAGGAAAGCTAATGCTTTTTGGTAATGTGAAATGGTATAATACTCAAAAAGGGTATGGTTTTATTGTCCCTGACGGTGATTCCAAAGATATTTTTGTACATGCTACGCAACTGGAGAAAATCGGTTTGCGCTCTATCTCTACCGGTCAGCGGGTGGCCTATGAGCCTTATAATGACCGTGGAAGAATTGCCGCGGGTAATCTTAAACTGCTGTAATATAATTATGTCCTTTGCTTTATGAACCACGGCCGCTCTTGATGGGCGGCTTTTTTGTGGGCTGAATTTATTGTATGGCGGGGTGATCAAAAGGCGTGCAGATATCACTTTCCATGGCGTAGTTGGTTTGGTTATCAAGTTTTTGGTGTTCTTGTTCGCGGGCTTGGTTGAAGCGTTCTATGAGCGGCATTAACATGAAAATGTAGTAGTCTTGTAGCTGGCTTAGGGCGGATTGGGTTTCGGCGGGAGATGTGATTTTGACAGAAGGGGCATTGTGGACAATGCGCTCGGCGGCGATGCGAATAAGCGGTAGAAAATATTGCATGGTGAGAATATTAATTCTTTGATGGGTTTGCTCATGGCGAATGAGTAGTGAAAATCGACAGCTTTCAAGCGGATATTCTTTGGCAACATAAATGGTGGGGTTGACGTAGCCAAAATATATCTCTATTTCACGAGGCAAAATACAATAACTGCCATCGGCGAGTTTGATGCCTTGGGCTTTGTTGATGCGGACGGAACCACGGGTTTCTGCCGTGGCCAGTCCGTCAACCAAAATTCCTTTTTCGGGACGCAAGGATTTAGCCTGTATTTCGCTTTGAGGGGTAGAAATATCGTGGATTAATTGTCCATAAGAGGTTTTGAATATGATATGAGGATTGGGGTTGAGTTTGTCGCATTCCGAAAAACGAATTTCGGCACTGTGGCCGCTGGAGGGGAATAAATTTATGCTGATGATGATAAGTATTATTAGAGCCAATTTTGACATGTCGTAACCTCTATGCTTATGATATTATCAAATTGTTAAAATTATTTTACTATGCTGATTCCGAAAGGCGGTTATGATGAAAAATTTGTGGGTAACAATAGTTTGTGGCGGTGTTATACTGGGGATGCCAGAGGTCATCCGGGCACAAAATTTGGATGGGGCTGATGAAACTTTGGTACAACAATATCGTGAGGAAGCAGAAAAGGCTGCCGATGATATGTTGCAGAGTTTTCAGGGGTCGGTCAAACCGAGGTACCAAATGGCATATGATGATTATCTTTATGATTTGCAGATTATTGCAAAAACCGGACAAGCCCCAGATAATGAGGCATTGTACAATGATTTGCGCCTAATGAGAGATAACCAGACATTTGTTTATACAAAGAGTCAAGAAGAATATTAAAGATAGTACCATATACCAGTTATACAAAGTAAGGTGGTTGACGCTAAGAGGGCAGAAAAGTACTGTTGAAAGGTGCCGAGGGCACAAGTATTTGTTACGTACTAATTTTTTTGAGAGGAGATTGCTTAATGAAACAAGGTATAGTCAAGTGGTATGATGGTAAAAAAGGTTATGGTTTTATTTCTCCTGACGGTGAAAAAAAAGATGTGTTTGTTCATGCAAGCCAATTGGAAAAGATAGGGTTGTCCGGACTTTGCAGTGCACAGCGAGTGGGATTTGAAATTTATGAGGACCGCGGAAGAATCGCGGCCGGACAAATCAAAATTTTGTAATCTTGTTTGATTATGCCTCCTAGAAAAAACTGCAGACTGAAACTGCAGTTTTTTTGCGTCGGAATTTCGGTTGATAAATTGTTTGTTCGGCGTTATATATTTTCTTGAAGGAGTGGAGAAAATGCCCGCAAAGAATAAGCCGATTTTTACTTATAATTTTTTTTTGGTGACTTTTATTAATTTTATGGTGTTTTTTTGTTTCCAGATGATTTTTCCGGTTTTGCCGCTGTATGTGCAGCAGCTGGGCGGTAATGATGCTATGGTCGGAATGGTTTTGGGAATTTTTACTTTTTCTACCATCATTGCACGGCCTTGGGCTGGATATTTGCTGGATAAGCATGATAAAAAATATATTCTGATTGCCAGTCTGACCGTTTTTGCAATTGCAATTTTTTCGTATGGCTTGGCGGCAAGTATTGCGGCTTTGATGATGGTGCGGATTTTGCATGGTTTTGGCTGGGGATTTGCCGGAACGACGACCTCTACCATCGCCAGTGAAATGATGCCTAAGGATCGTTTCGGTGAAGGTATGGGATATTTTTCTTTGGCAAATTCTTTGGCAATGGCTTTGGCTCCGGCGACGGGTATTTATATCGGAAAACATTATGGCGACGTGAAGGTCTTTTTTTTGGCAACGATATTTGGTCTTTGCGCTTTTGCGGCCGCATTCTTTTTAAAATGCCGAAAACCTAATCTCAAGGTGCAAAAATCTAAAATGGAAATTTATGAAAGAAAAGCCATTATGCCGGGTGTGATGTTGTTTTTGGTGGCAATGGCTTATGGGGCGGTGATTAGCTTTTTGCCGCTGTTTGCTCTACAAAGAGGGGTTGATAATGTGGGGATATTCTTTGTGGTATATGCGTTGGCGATTTTGCTCACTCGGCCTCTAACCGGAAAAATGGTCGACCGTTTGGGGTTTGATTATACTATCATCCCAGGTTTTGCTTGCTTATTGGTGGGATTGTTCTTGTTGGCAAATTTGAAAAGTGAGACGACTTTAATTTGGGTGGCATTAATCTATGGAACCGGTTTTGGGGCGATGATTACAAGTTTGCAAACCATGGCAGTCAGAGATGTTGCTCATGACCATATCGGGGCGGCCAATGCAACTTTGTTTACCGGAAATGATTTAGGTATTGGGTTGGGCGTGATGTTTCTCGGAACTGTTGCCGAAAAATGGGGGTATAGAAATATGTATCTGTTTACAATTATACCTTTGATGGCGGCAATGCTGTTTTATATGTTTTATGCCAGAACAAAGAAAAGCAAAACCAAGTAGACACTATTTAGTTTTGTTTTGCTTTTTTTGAGCGCGTGTTTGGTTGTACTTGCGGCATAGCTTTTCATCAATTTTGTAATTTGTAACTTCGTCAAATTTGCGATGTTCTTCAGCTCTAAGTTCGTCAAATGCTATCAGAATCGGTCGTATGGCGGCAATGTAAATTTCTTGTATTTTCTTGATATCAGAATTGACGGAACCTTTACCGGTGGAAACAATCGGATCAATCCCTTGGGTGGCTTGAATGATGGCATCTTTTAATAAGGGAAGAAGATATTGCAAGGTGTAAATGTTAATTTGTTGATGGACTTGTTGGTGTCGCAGCATGACCGAAAATTCACACGGTTGAGAGCGAAATTCTTTGGCAATATAAATCATGGGGTCTTGGTAGCCAACAAAAACTTCAATGGTTTCCGGAATTAGGCATGTTTTGTCATCGCTGATATATTCGGTCAGTGCTGAAGACAATGTGACATAGCCGGAGGTATGAATGGAGTTGTAGCTGGAGTTGATAAAGAGCTTTTCCGGATGAGGATTGTTTTTTTGGATGGACGCTAATGCTTGTTGCGTGGTGGAAACATCATGAATGAGTTGTCCATAGGAGGTCTTGATGATGATGTGCAACGGAACTTTCATGCTGCGACAGTCAAAAAACTGGTCGGCCTCAAAATCGGCGCGGCTAGGGGCGGCAAAGATAAGCATTAAGCTCGAAAAAAGAATACAAAACGTTTTTTTCATGGTGGCATCTTCTTCGATAGTTAGATAATATCTTAATAATATAGAACAGATGTTATTAATTTGTTAAAATTCTTTGATTATATTTTAAGTAGTGCAATCTTGTGGATGAGGTTACGGTGAGAAGAAAGATGTATGTTTTGTTTGTGGTGATGATAGGTTTGCTGACACCTGGATTTATGGGGGAAGCCTTGGCTATAGATGATATTGTGTATGAAATTAAGGTCGATGCTCCGCTGTTGCAAAAACCCAAAACGACGCAGCAACTGGAGCAAGAACAACAGCAAAAAAGAGTGCAGGAGGCTCAAAAGGCTGGTGAAGCAGCGGCTGAACTGATGAAACAAAATTATAAACTTTTGGATAAACCTAATTTCCCAACCGCTTATTATTACTATCTGGAAGATTTGAAGGTGATTGCCGAGAAAGGTTTGGCTCCCGAAAGAGCTAACTTGTTTCAGGATTTGGAACTGATGAATTCAAAAGATGTATATATCTATTATGACAGTAACGATTACTACGGAATTTAGTCGCTTAGTTTTATAAATGTATTTTTAATGCTTGCTTTTATGCGGCAGATAAAGTATTATCCTTCCCAATTTGGAATTATTATGGGGATTATGGTTAGTATCATTACGTGAAACCATGATGCTTTTGTTATGCAAATTTTTTTTATTAATTTAATATAACAAATATTATGGATTTAAATCAAAATGTCTTGGTGAGACAGGCAATTTTCGGTCTGTATGGCAATGAAGTTAAAAATTTGGCAGAGCTTTGGGTGGTGAAACAGTTGAACGCCGGAAAAGAAATTCCGGTTTCGCTTAGTGAGTGCTTTGAAGCTTATGAAGATTTTGATGAAGTTTTTGCTGATGAATTTGCTAAGGATCCTAATTGGCCGGTGTTGTGGAAAATGCTTAACCATTATGACAAATCAGATGATGGTGATTTGGCTTTGCCAAGGATAGCAGGAAGTGTGGTGGCTCGCTTTATTGATAAGAATAAAACCAAACAACTGCAATCTTGGATACAAGTTACGGTTAATGATGAGAGAATGGTGGGTGTGGTGATCGAAAAATCTAAGAATGTGCCGGAAATGTTGGAATGGTGTCTGACATATCTGAAAAAGTTTTCGGCTTTTCGGGATTCTGCAGCATTGATTGTGCTGATTCGGGATATTGCGGTGCAGCATCCTAAGTTTTTGTGGCAAGCAATTGATTTGATTGTCTATTTGGGAAAACAACGTGGTATGCAACATGGCTTGGTACGGTTGTCGGCACTGGAGGCAATGTCGCAAATTTTGGGAACAACCAAGTTGCCACATGAATCGCAGGTTATGTTGTTGGGCAAAATTGAAGAATTTGCTCAGAATATGACGGAGTTCGATTCCAGATTTTTTTTGCAAGAGGATAAATATTTGCCTTGCGCATTTAAAATCTCATTGGCTACAAAATTCTTGAAGTCTGTTCGCTGTGATGGCAATGAAGATGAGCTGTTGGAGGCGGTAGATGTTATCTATCATCATGGTATGGTCAATTCGGAAGACAGCCGTTTGATTGTGAGTGCTTGGTGCAAGTTTGTGAAGCTATTGGCCCAAAAAAGGCAAGATTTGTGCTATGATTTGTTTTTGAAACTTAACTCGGCGCTTAAGGATTATGTGGCGTCAAATGGTTGGGAAGTGGCTTTGATGCACTGGAATCCGGGAATGAATTTTTCGAATTATGCTCCGGAGTTTCAAAAAATGACTTTTTTGTCTTTAGAGCTGGCGAACCTTTCGGGACATTTCCGACCACGGGCGTTTTTGACGGCATTGAATATGGTGATATTTGATGAGACCGGTCAATACAATGCCGAATGGTTTGAAAATTTTGTAAGGCGTATGCCGCAAAATGCCGATAACAGCAGTGTGTGGGATGATAATTTTGCCCAACTGTTTGAGCATTTGGCTATGCTTTATCGTTATCGGGAGGAAATTCAGAAGCAAGATGTGGCGTTTCTGCAGAATGAGGCCAAGGTGTTTGTCAGCTGCGTGATGGCAAATTATGCTTTGAATGCAACGCAGATTGAACAACTGAAGTCGCTATGTTCACGCTTGCAATTGGATGTGGATATGGAAGCCGAAATTGCGGCAATGAACCAAAGGCGAGAAGATGTGGCTAACAAGAGAAGAGCAGAAAGGAACTTTTTGCTGAAATTGTTTTCTTGTTAAGCAAATGAAAAAAAAGGAATCTGCATTTGGCGGATTCCTTTTTTTATTGTTTTAAACAGAGTTACGATTGTTTAGCTTTCAAATCTGCTCCTTGGGCGGTATAGGTTTCGACCGCTTTGGCAGATTTTTTGGGGAGAGCTACGCAGCTGGGTCCGGCAACACAGCCACCTTCACAGCACATGACTTCAATCATGTTAAAGGGGCAACCTTCGGGATTGGTGCAGGTGCCGCCGGCAGTGGCTTTGGCTCCGTATCTTTTGAGCAATTTTACGCTTTCTTTGGTGAGGCCATCAATCTTGATGGGTTGATAATTGACCTCGCCTTCAATCAGGCTGGCAACAGCACCGGCCACACCGCCGGAAACAGAATAGCCGCGGCCTTGTGCGTATGAAACTTCGGTGAAATCGACCGGCTCGCATTCGGCAACATTAATTTCGGCAGCCTGCAGAATGGCCCCTAATTCCTCAAAAGTGATGACATAATCAACATGGGGGTCGCTTTCGGCTTCAACACGTTTGGCCAAGCAAGGACCAATGAAAACCGTGGTGCAATCGGGACGTTCTTTTTTGACCAACTCTGCAGTATAGTACATCGGAGTTTTGGTATGAGATACGTAGGGCTGAATCTCGGGGATGTGTATTTCGGCAGCTTTGAAATAGGCCGGGCAGCAAGAGGTGGTCATCAATTGCTCACCGCGTTTGGCTTTTTCTACAAATTCGGCAGCTTCTTTGATGGTGGTGATGTCGGCGCCGACTGCAACCTCAATGACATGGCTAAAACCTAGTTTTTGCAAAGCTCCGACCAGATTGTTGATGCTGCCGGGATATTGACCCAAAACGGCAGGAGCCAACATGGCGACTACTTTATGTTCGGGGGTGTGGAGCTCACGCAACACATCTACCATTTGAGAGGTTTCAACAATTACGCCAAAGGGGCAGGAATTGAGGCATTTGCCACAAGAAATGCATTTGGAGTGATCAATATGTTCGCGGCCGTCTTCACCTTTGGTGATGGCGCCGACCGGACAAGCATCTTCGCAAGGCAGCGGAACTTTGATTATGGCATTGTAGGGGCAAACATCAGCGCAACGTCCGCATTTAACACATTTGGACTGGTCTATGACGGCTTGAGCCTTGACATCAATTGCTTGTTTGGGACAATTGAGCATGCAGGGACGGGCCAAGCAAGCGCGGCAGTTGTTGCTAACCAGATATCTTTGGGTCATGCAGGCGGCGCAAGAGGCTTTAATTACGGATAAAACACTGGGGGCGGCAGATGTGCGCTCCAAAGCTTTTTGAGCATATTGGGTAAGAGAAATGTCGGCTCCGTCTTCAATGTCGGGATCAAAACCTAAAGCGGCAATGGCGGCATATTTTACATAAGTGCGGTCGGCTTCCAAACTACCACGCAGCGGTTGAGAATTGTCAGGACGGACAAGGCTTGGAATTTGGTCGATGCCGGCAAAGCGGTCAGCGAGGAAACTTTTGGCAACCTGGAGTAAAATTTCTGTGCGCAGGGCGGAGGCATTATTTTTAGGAGTCAACATCTTAAGTTTTCTTTCGTTGTTAAAAGTGTAAGTTGAATTGTATGTATTTTTTTATCATGTAAAGATTTTCAGTCAAGGTTATTTTTTGCTCTTTTGATGAAAAAACAACCTATTTTGCAAAATAGTTAACTTATAATTATCCAATTTTTGGTTAAAATATAATTATGTTATTGGGATTTTTTTTCAAGGGAGCCAAATGGTGAGAAAAGTTATTGCATTGTTGGTGGCGGTGGTGATTGGCTGGTGGGCCGTGCTTTTGATTGTGCCGCCAATGGGAACGCAGGCTCCGGAATTTTCTAACGAGGCGGTCGGGCCAATGCATTTGGATTTGAGCTGGGAAGAAAAATCGTGGCTCAAAAAACATCAAAAGTTTAGGGTGGGTGTGATTAGAGATATGCCGCCTTATGAAACTTATAATCCGACTTTGCGACAACCGGAGGGAATTGTGGCCGGGTATTGGAAGCTGATTGAGCAAACCTTGAATATGCAATTTAAAACGGTGATGGTTGAGAGTTGGGACGAAGGGGCAAAATTGCTAAAAACTAATAAGCTTGATGCTTTGAGTTTTATCTCCGTGGAGAGGGCAAAGCGCTTTGGTTTGGTGGCGAGCGAACCTTACATTGCTTCTTCTTTGGGCATATTTACCAATAATTATGGGGCTTTTATCAATAATTTAGATGATGTGTTTCCCCAAGCAATCGCAATTGATAATATTACGGCTTTGCATAGGTTGGTTATGGGGGACAGGCGCCATGAGTATCAGATTTATCCGTCGGCGGAGGCGGCAATTAGGGCCGTGCGTACCGGACGTGAACACTTCTATGTGGGAGACATTTTGCGAACAAAATATATGGTTGAAAAATACCGCCTTAAAAATATGCGCTATATTGCTCCGGTGGTTGGCTCTTCTTATGGTTTTGCTTGGGCAACGGAACCTAAAAACCAGATGTTTGTGGCGTTGGTCAACAAAGTGTTGGCGCAAATTTCGACCGAACAAGGATTGTTTATTCGCTATAAGTGGATGAGCGACGAAGAACAAGATCGGAGTTTTTGGGCTCATCGATATGCCAGATATCTGATGTGGCTGTCGGTGGGCTTTGTTTTGGCCTTAATCGGGGTGATTTATCGGAGCCGAAGCCTGCGTAAACGCGTGCTGCAACTGAGCCAATCGCAAAAAATGGAATCTCTTGGACGCTTGGCTGGCGGCGTGGCTCATGATTTTAATAATATGTTGGCCGGTATTCAGGGGGCGGCTGAGTTTGTGAATATGAAAATGACACCAAGCGAACAAAAAAAGTTTGGAAAATATGTGGAGATTATTATCAATGCTTGTCGGCGAGCCGCTCATTTGACTTCGCAGTTGTTGGTATTTTCCAGAGAAAAAGAGTTGCGCTTTGAACCGCTTAATTTTAATGATTTAATTAAAGACAGCATTATGCTTTTGGAATACGGAGTGTCTAAAAAAATTGAAATTATGACCCGTTTCAGAGCCAAGTTGAGTTGTGTCAACGCCAATCGGGATTTAATTCAGAATATGATATTAAATTTGGGCTTTAATGCTCGCGATGCCATGCCCGATGGCGGCAAGCTGTTGTTTGCAACCAGAAATGTGGAAATTGGCGCTGATGATGTGCATGATTATTTGGTGAAAGTGAAACCCGGAAAATATTTGGAACTGATGGTGAAAGATAAGGGAACGGGAATTGCACCAGAAAATCTCGGCAAGATTTTTGAGCCTTTTTATACTACCAAAGCGGTTGGAAAAGGAACCGGATTGGGGCTTGCGGCCGTATATGGTATTGTGGTGGAGCACAAAGGTACCATTAAGGTGGAAAGTTCACCCAAGGGGACCACATTTAAAATTTATTTTCCGTTGTCAAATGAGAAAGTGTGCGTTGAGAAAGAAGCGGTGGCGCCTAAACCGGTAAAAGCTAAGGTCTTGGCCGTTGATGACGAAAAAATATTGCTGGAGCTCCTGAAAGATATTTTGAAGTCTTTGGATTGTGAAGTGGTGGCTTTTGATAATCCGGCGGAGGCAGCAGAGTATTACTCTCAGCATCATGATTTTGATGTGGTGATGCTTGATGTATTGATGCCGCATTTAAGCGGGGTGGAGCTCTTTAACAAAATGCGTGCCGTTAATCCGGAGATAAAGGCAATTTTTATGAGTGGGTACAGCAAAGATACGGAGGTGGAAAAAATTGTGGCGGAATATGAAAAGTGTGCCTTTATCAAAAAACCTTATAATATGGCTGATTTAAGCGAAAAACTCAGCTCCTTGTTATAAAGTGGTAAAGGCTCTTGATATAATTGGAAACCAAGTTTATGATAACTAAAGTTTAAGAATGGGATTGCGTGTGAAGAATGTCAAAATCGGCTAATTCGGGCGAGAAATATTTGTTGGATGCTTTGGATCGAGTGGCTAGAAATCCGCTGGATTATTCGGTTTTGTATGTTAATATCTCAAAATTGCGCCCTAAAAACCGACATCCGGAGTTTGTAAAGATTTTTGCCAGGATGTTTGATAGTATTGTCGGGGTGGTGCGTGGTCAGTTATTTGTGCTGTCAAATGGCGATTTTGCGATTTTAGGCAAAAATATTACGGGGACGACTGTTGACGAAGCGGTGAAAAAAATTCGTCTGGGGTTGTCTTCTGACCCGATTATTCATGGCAAAAGTACGAAGGATTTTGCCAAGATATATTATTTTCCGGAGGATTATACATCGTTTTACATTAAAATACAGAATATGTATAACGAAGATGTGCAAGATGTTGATGTCCCTCAGGAAACCCCTAAACGACCGATAAGCGCCGACGAGATTGATGATGTAATTGCGCAGCTTGATACAATTGATATTCCGGAAATTATCAAGCGACAAAGTGCTATAAAAATTCTGGCTCCAAACAAGTTTAAGGTGGCGTTTCAGGAGTTTTTTGTGGCAGTGAAGGATTTGAGCAAGCATCTGGACGAAAGTCTTGATTTGTTGGCTAGCCGTTGGTTGTTTTTGTATCTGACCCAGACATTGGATAAAAAAACACTAAATGCATTTTTTTATTCTGATATTGTGAATTGGCCCGAGCAGATAAGTTTGAACCTTAATTTGTCTTCGGTGTTTTCTCACGAGTTTGTGCATTTGGCCAAGAACTTTTTGAAGCCAGAACAAAAACTGATTGTGGAAGTGCAGCTGATGGATGTGTTTAATAATCTGCCGCTATATTTTAAGGTAAAAGATATTCTACATATGGGCGGACATAAGCTGCTGATTGATTCGGTTAGCCCTTCTTCTTTGAAAATGCTGAAACTAAAACGCTTGGACCCTGATATGGTGAAGGTTTTTTGGGAACCTTTATTGGAATATGATGACCATAATGAAATGTTTAAAAAAGTGGTGGAAGATTTGGGTGAAGATAATGTGGTGCTGGCAAAGTGCGACACGAATGCCGCTCTTAAGTGGGGGTTGGAATATAAGATAAATACATTCCAGGGGCCGATTATTGATAAGTTGGAAGTGGCCTTGTTGCAGAAACGTTGTCCGGATGCGGCAAATTGTACTGCCACTGATTGTTTGCATCGTAAAAAATTGTTGTGGGGAAGTTTTCGTGATGAGTGTACTCAGAAAGAAATTTTGGAGGAGTTGCTCTAGGGATGTTTTTGTTTAATAAAAATAATGATAAGCCGGCCGTAAAAAAAGATACGGTGATTTTTGATTATCTCCGCAAAATGGAAAAAAATTTGGATGATTATCGGGCGTTGTATTTGAAAACCGGAAATTTGGAAAACCAAAATATGCGCGCGGTGCAACGTCAATCCTTAATCGAAACTTTTGAGGCGGTGATTAAAAAAAGCGGTGGTGAACTCTTTGCTCTTCCAAATGATGATATGGTAGTGTTTTTTAATCGTGCGGCCAGAGAAGAAATTTTGACCTGCTTGGTCAAGCTACGTTTTATTTTGCACGATGATCCGCTTATTCGGGATAATCCGGATTTGGAAAAGTCAGGCTTTGCGAAGTTTTATGATTTGTCAGGAGGAACCGAAAAGTTTCGGGAGGCTATTCGTAAAGCTATTGAGACGAGTGGTGCGACAGAAAAAAATTCGGCTCAAAATGCTAATGCGGCACTTGCACAGGGAGCAATGTATGGCGGTGGAGTGCGCAAGTTGCGGCGGCAGCTGACACCGCAAATGCTTGGAAAATTGCAAAAGGCTTTGTCTATGGCAGATTTTTCGAGCTTAATTAGGCGTCAGTCGGTTTGTGCCGTGATTGGACATTCGGCGCCGCAAATGTTGTTTGATGAAGTTTTTGTATCAATTGCGGATTTGCGCGATACATTGTTGCCGGATGTGGATTTGACGGCGAATCCGTGGTTGTTCCAATATTTGACCGAAACTCTGGATAAGCGTGTGCTGGCCAGTGTTAGTCGTCATGATGACGGATCTTTGATTAATAATTTTAGTATGAATTTGAATGTATCAACCATTTTGTCAGATGAGTTTTTGCAGTTTGATGAAGATATTAATGCTTCAATGCGCTCGACAATTGTATTGGAACTTCAGTTGGCGGATATTTTTAGCGATATTAAAGCATTTATTTTGGCGAAAACTTTTGCTCAGTATCGGGGATATAAGGTGTGTATTGACGGGATTACGGTAGATAAACTCAAGTATATTGACCGTGAGCAATTGGGGGCAGATTTAATCAAAATTATTTGGCATCCGACATTTATGGATGTGGTTAATGAAGACAAACATTTTACGGATTATGTGAACAAAGCCGAGCGCGCTAAGATGATTATATGTCGAGTTGACGATCCGCAAGCGGTTGAAGTGGGAAATTCATTGGGAATTAATTTGTATCAGGGACGTTATATACAGCGCTTGCTTTCTGCTCAGCCGCGAAAAACTATCTTTGCAATCAAAAAATAGGTGGAACAAAGTAATTAAAAAAAACTCTGCGTAGTGCAGAGTTTTTTTGGTATATAACTTAATCAACCTGTGGTGCAGGCGGATGGTTCTTGGGAGAGGGGAATGGTTTGGCCTTGTGCTTGTTTAGAGCCGAGGGCGGAATGTTGTCATCGGGACGACCGGTGCGAACATCAATCGGACGTTCGTTGTTGAGAACTTTGACGGCAGGGCGTTGATTGTCGGGATAAAAGTTGGGACGCTGATGCTTATTGCGTTCATGAAAACGGTCGGGATGATGTCTAAACTGAGGGGCGGTTTCAACTGGGTGTGAGGCTTGTGAAAATTGGGCAAAATCCAAAGGACGTTTGCGGCAAAGATGACAAATGAACTCATCTCCAATGTTGACGCAGTTATTACAAAAATATGCATATGGTTGGCGGGGATGATTTATCTCGCGGCCAATCAAGATTCCTAAGCCTAGTACGGCTAATCCGCTAAGGGCTATGAAAATATGTTTCTTTTCCATGTGTTGCCTCTTATAATTTATTTGTAATGTTTAGAAATAATTATAATGCATACATCTTAAAAAAATGTTAGTTTGGGGTAAACAAAAAAACTCCGCAAAAGCGGAGTTAAAAAATTGGCAATGCTTTGTTTAGTCATCAATATCGGCTTCATAGGCATAGACAATTTCGGTATCGTCTTCATTTTCGGCGGCACTTAATTCGCAGACCATTAATTTGTCGGCTTCAGCCAAACTGTCAAAAACATCATCGGGGATGTCGTCAAGCATGATAGACGTATCGGGATTGCGATACAAAATTGCAGATTTTTCTTCCGGATTGAGCTCTATGCGCGAATCTTTGGGCTCGCCTTCCTGCTCATAGAGAAGGAGCATAACCTCATCTTCGTCATTAATCAGAAAATCAAAAGTTTGTAATTCTTCGGCGTCCATGACCATATTCCTCATAAATAACCTATTATCATTATAATATGGCTATTATTTGCTAAAAACAATCATTTTTGTTGGGTTATGCTTATATAAGTTTACCGCCTCTCAGAAATTTGGTGGGGGGAACTGAGAAGCGGTAAGACCTTTGCAGGTCAAAGGTATTCCTTCGCTCTTCAACCTAGCGGAAATTGTTTTAAGAAATGTTAATATTGCAAAAAAATAATGAAATTTTTCAAATCTTGCATTACAATCGGGGACAATGAGGTGTATGATGAGTAAGATTATTGATAAAATTGTCGAATTGTTCAAGTGGCCGTTGGCTATTTATATGCTGGTGTCGTTGCCGGCGTGTATCCAGTTTTTTGGCAGCTATCCGTATGATTTTAAGAATTTTACCGATACGGCAGTGATTGCCGGTTTTATCTTTTTCTTCTTTTGCCGCACCATGATGGATTCTAATATGCGGCAAAGTATGGAAGTGGTGGCGCATGAGCTGACCCATACGGTGTTTGCTTTGCTGACCATGCATAAAATTAAAAGTATCAGAGTTAATCCCGATGATAGCGGCGGAGCCATGGCTTTTGAGGGTGAGGGAAACTGGCTGATTATTATTGCTCCATATTTTTTCCCGCTGTTTGGTTTCTTTGCGATGGTCGGAATCTCAATCTATCTCAATTTTGCGCCTTATAGCATTGTCCTCGGTGGAATTGTCGGGTTTTTTATCGGTTATCATTTGGATACGGTGGGATCGCAAATTCATGATAAACAAACGGATTTACCCAAAGTCAGCTATAAGTTTTGTGTGATGTTTTTGCCGGCGGCTAACCTTATGGCGATTGAAAGTATGATAATTTTTAATCGTTGGGGGTGGACCGGAATTAGCTATTATTTCTCTTCGCTGAATGATAAAACTTGGCTGAATTTGCGAATCGCTTACAACTTTGTAATGTCAGTACTCTAATGTGCAGCTGAAACTATCGAGTCTGCAATGACCACCCAGCGGTAAGACATAGTGGTCAATACCGTGGCCGTAAGGAAATTCTTTGATTATCGGAATGTTGCGCCCTTGGCTGAAGTGAGCAATTATGTCGTGAATGTTGCCGTCATCTTCGCGACGAACGGGGCAGTGTTCGAAATGTCCGAAAACAATGCCGCGGACTTGGTCAAAGCCTTTTTGCTGGCTTATCTGCTGGAGCATTAAATCTAATTTATAAGTGGGCTCTGCCTCATCTTCAAACAACAAAATGCTTCCGCTTAAATCCGGAAAATAGGGGGTGCCGCAGAGGTTGCGAAACAAGCTCAGACATCCGCCTATCAAGCGCCCTTCGCATTGACCTCGAATGACACATTCGCCACCTGTGGCAATGGTCTTTTGTCCGTTGAAAATTTGCTCTAAACTTTGCTTGGTGATTGGCTCTAATCTTCCGGAGCGGAAGTCATATACCAAAACAAAGCCGCTATATTCGACTTGTCCGGTCATGGCCATAATGCCTAGTTGCAGGGCATTATTATCACTGTGCCCAAATATGGGTTTGGGGTTATGCTTGATAGTGTCATAATCCAGATGCGGAAGCAAAAATTGTGAACCATCTCCTCCGCCAACACAAAAAATGGCTTTGATATCGGGGGATTTATAAAATTCCATTATATCGGAAACGCGCTCCTCAACGGTACCGGCCATGTAACGCCATTTTTTGAAAATGTTGGGGCCTAAAATTGGGGTTAAGCCTTTGTCTTGCAAATATTTTATGCCCAGGTCCAAATCTTGGGGAGATTTGAGCCAACGAGACGGGGCGATAACACCGATTTTATCTCCGGGATGTAGTGCAAAGTTCATGCTATAAGTCCTTTAACAAATCGCGGCAAAATTGCGGTAGCGAATTATCTCTTGCTCCCATAATGATAATCCGGTCGCCGGGGAGAGCAACTTTTAAGATATGATCGCGTACTTGTTCTTTTGTTTCGTAGAAATAGGCATTTTGAACGCCGTGGTTTTTGGCATAACGAACCAAATCGGCTCCCGAGATGTCGCTGTCTTTAATGGGGTCGCGCATATAGATTTCGGGCATGAGCAAAATATCATGTTGGTTGAGGTATTTTCCAAAAATTACGCCATCTTCTTCTCCGGTGGTGCGGGCGGACATGGGTTTGTGCGATTGATACATCACAATCAAGCGGCCGGGAAATTCTTTGAGGGCGGCAAGGCTAGCCTCTATTTTGCCGGCATTGTGCGCAAAGTCAATAAAGACGCTAATGTGATTGCGGGTACCGATGAGCTCCAAGCGACGCTGAACACCTTGAAATTCTTCCAGAGCGTGGGCAGCCTCAAATTTGTTAATTCCTAAGAGGGAACAGGTGGCAATGGCCGCTAAAGCATTGTAAATATTAAACCGGCCGATGAGCGGCAGTCTAAAGGTGTGTCCGCTAAGGGTGTAGCGAATGCTCAAGGGCTGGGCCGAAATGTTGGAAACATAAAAATCGGCGTCTTTGTTGCGGGTTGAAAAAGTGATAATGTCAGGATGTGTGATTTGGCTGGCATTAGGACAATCGGCATTGACAATCAGCTTTTGACAGTGGTTGGCAAAGCTCTGAAAATATTGCATCAAAACTTCAAGCGGCTCATGGTCATGACTGATATTGTTGATAATACCGATATAGGGATGATAGTTGCGAATCGAGCCATCGCTTTCATCGGCTTCAATTACGCAAATGTCATCTTCGTTATAAATATAATTGGGCAAGCCTTTGCGATACTGATAATTTTTCAAAAAGGCGCCATTAATCATGCAGGGATTTTTGCCAAGACTGTCTAAGATGTAACCAATCATGGCGGTGGTGGTACTTTTGCCGCAAGTTCCGCCTACGGCGATATTATATTTATATTGCTGGAAAATATCGGCTAACAGTTCCGAACGCTTTTTGATGGGAATATTTTTGGCTTTGGCGGCCAAAATATCGGGATTGTTGTCTGCTATGGCGCTTGAAGCTATCAAGACTTCAATACCATCTTGATTGACCATGGTACCGTCTTGCGGGCGAATGATAATGCCGACATCACTTAGGGCTTTTTTGCGAAACTCATCACGACCGTTGTCAAAGCTGGCATCAGAACCATAAATCTCGTGGCCGTTTAGTTTCATGATTTGGGCCAAAGGGCTCATGCCGTTACCGGCAACTGCACAAAATCCGATTTTAGTCATTTTTTCTTTCTTACTCCAATGTATTAATTTATAATGCATCTAACGCTTGTTCTTCTCTCTCGCGTAAGATTTTTAGGTTTTTGTAATCGATAATGATATAGCTCCGACCCGAACCATCAACATTAACCGACAAAGCCGCGCCGACATCGTTACCTTCAAAAGTGGCGTAAAGCTCAGCCTCTCCGCTTTGCAACTGAGCCAAGAAATTGGGATTGCCGATGGAGGTATCAACTTTGGGTGCATCGGGGGCGGAAGCGTTGTCAGTTGAGGTTTCATTAATTGGTTGTGGGGTGAAAAACTGTTGGGCATTGCCGTATTTGCGCTCTAAAAGTTTGTAAAAACGCCGATATTGGCGCAATACGACGGCGGCATCTTGAGTGTCTTCTAAAAAGTCGCCATAGGCAATAATCCGCCAGAGCTCATTTTCAATGCCAAAGGTTAAATCAATAGAGCGGAAACCTTTGAGTGGTTTGGGCAAATTTTGTGCCGAAAAGCTGTTGACGTAATCTTTTTCGCCAATAGGGGTTAAACTTACGCCCAAGTCTTGAGTGTCTAAAATGGTGGCACCCCAGTTGAGACCAAAGGGGGCGGCGGATAAATCTTTAACTTCGGCTCGTTTTTGTAAGGCGGAAGTAGTTTGAGGACGTGAGGGAAGATTTTGAATGTCTACTTTAATTTGCGGGGCATCACTCTCTAAAAGTTTGGCCGCTTGGTCTTGAACTTGTTGAATTTGTTGTTGGTGGGCGGCTTGTTGTTGCTCTTCATTGATTTGCTCTTTGAGCTCGCCACTAATTAAGATATCATCATAAAAAGTGCTATTCTCGGCGGCTTGAGCCAAGCTGCCGCTAAAACTTATCAGAAGTGCCAAGGTCAAAATTTTATGCATAAAATTATCCTTCTTTGCTCACAAATAAATTGAACAGTGTTCAAGTTTGTTTTAATATAGCTTAAAATTGCAAATATTTTGTTAAGATGATATAAGATGAATATGCAAAAAAACAATACAAAAGCTGAAATTCGGACCGCTCTGTTAAGTGTGGGCAGAAAGCTGGTGGCAGAAAAAGGAACCGCGTTTTTGACTGCACGCAAGTTGTCTGAGGCATCAGGGTGTTCGGTCGGGACGATTTATAACCAATTTGCGAATATGGATAATTTTATTATTGAGCAAAATATGCAGACCATGGCCGAACTTTCGCAAGTGCTGGATGAGGTGATGGAAGGGAGTGATTTTTATCGCTATCTGAACCGCGCGGTTGAGGCTTATATGGACTGGATTGCTAATCATAAAAATTTGTGGCTTCTGCTGTATGATTTTCATTTGCGTAATGATAACAAAATTTTACCGCGTTTCTACAAACGGGCCTATCTGAAACTTTGCCAAAAGTGGGAAACGGGTTTTGATGCATATTTTGCTAAGCTAAGTCTTAAAGAACGCAAAATTTCGCGCCAAGTGTTGTTGCTTTCGTTGTTTTCGACCAGCTCATTTTTGCTTAGTCAATCCACCGGAAAGGTGAGCAAAAAAAATATTTGCCGACTTTTAATCAATACTTATTGGGCCGGTTTGGAAGTCTTAAAACGGGTGCGCTGAGATGATTTATCAGATTTGGGAACGGATTGTGTATTGGTGGAATAGTCCCGATTTGTATTATTCTCTGGTAGATAATCGCTTCTTCCTGATTGTGCTGGTGATTTTTTTGATGCGTTTGAGCCGCGCAACTTATCGGAGTTTGTGGCTCTGTGCTCTCATTAATATTCCGGGGACAATCTTACATGAGCTGATGCATTTTCTCATCGGCGGTTTTATGAATGCGCGGCCGTGTAATTTTACAATTATTCCGCGGCGCGATTTGGCAACAGGGGCGTATGTGATGGGAAGTGTGGGCTTTCGGAACGTAACGTTTTATAATGCCATTCCGGCGGCTTTGGCGCCGTTGCTACTCCTTCCGCTGGGCTTTTACATCAATCGCTATGTGTTGCCGCTTATCCCCATGAACTTGACCAACTACATTCTTTATGTTTTGCTTCAGACCATTATTGTTGAAAATGCTTTGCCATCGCAAGCGGATTTGCGGATTGCGGGAATGTATTGGCACGGCATTATTTTATATGCCATTCTCTTTGTGGCTTTGCTATTACTGCTGTAATTGTTTATCTTAAAAAAAACTCCGTAGTTCAAAACTACGGAGTTTTTGTGGTGTTTAAGGTTATTTTTGTTCCAGCGCGGCAACAATTTCCTCGGTGACTTTTTTGGCATCACCATAAAGCATAATGGTGTTGTCGGCATAAAA
>CALXUQ010000024.1 GCA_944391725.1 uncultured Alphaproteobacteria bacterium
CTCCACGCCAACGAGCGTGGTCAAACCGTAAGGTTTGTAGCTGTTATAGAACCCCCAGTTTACTGGGGGATATCTATCTGTCGGTAGACTATTTTTGTTGTTCCGGAGCGGCAATGGCATAAATGTCATTAACGTTCCATTTATCCCCATTGGGCGTCAACACATAAATAATGTTACCCTGGCACAAGCCAAACCAGTTACCGTTGCAAGTGCTTTCGGTATACACCTCAACACTGCCGCTTTTTAAGGGTTTCAGTTTGTAGATACGGAAAGTCATCTCGGTCGGACGTTGCAAAGATTCGTCTTCCATAAAAATAAACTTTGGCAGCTTGGTTTTATTGCACTCGGCGCGTTTAGGATCAATGGTGCATTTGGCGGCAACATCCATAGCGCAAACCATGGGACTGTCGGTAGTACAATTATCGCTGAGTTCGCCGGCTTTGTAAGTAAATACAATTTCTTCAAATCCGGTTTTTGGAGTAGTTGTCTGCTCATTTTCTTTTTTTTCGGAGCAAGCCGAAATTAAGCAAAGCGCCATGAGGGTATAAACAATTTTTTTCATCAATTTATCCTTACAATTAATTACGAAATTAAGAATAATATAAAATATGTTTGCCAATATTCCAAATGTTTTTTTATCGGCTGCAAAAAAAGGGAAAGCAAAGAGCTTTCCCTAAAATAGATTTTAACCAAGCAGATTAGAAATTATATTTGATACCTGCGGTATATTCCATCATATGATCCATATGGTCCAATTGGTTAAAGTTGACATAACGAGCAACTGCTCTCACGTCCCAATTGTCATTGATGCTGTATTGAGCACCCAGACCTGCTCTCCAACCAATACCTTTGTCTTTAGCAGTTGTTCTGTCCCAACCATCGACAAGACCTTTGTGTTTGAACTGATATTCAGCCACACCGGCAGTACCGAGCAAAGAAAATACTTGGTCGCAACCCAAGGGGAGATATCCGTACAAATCAAGACCATAAGCCTGGAAACGAGAACCTAATTTTACTCCAGTATAAGATTTGGCATAATTATCGCTCAGTTGATAAAACAACTCAGTTCCGAAATATTTGTTGAAACTGGTACCAAGCGAAACTGTTCCCGAATTAAAATCAGGACTATATGCTCCGCCGAGTCCTTTAGAATTTACATCATTGTAATTGTAGCTGAGACCAACATAAGGGTTATATTCAAAAGCGTTAGCGCCGGAAGTCAGAGCCACCAAGGAAGCTGCAGCCATCAAAGCAGTCAAAGTATTTTTCATCAGTTTAATCCTTTTCATATAGATTTAAGTTTTAGGTCTACACCTGTCTAACTACTATAAGTTATTTTTTTTTAAAATAAAGCAAAAAAAGCACAACTTTTTGCGATAAATGCACATTAGTTATAAAAATGTTGAGAATAAAGCGTTAAAGTGTTAAAATTAAAAAAAACACAAGTAAGGTAAAAAAATGCACATCAACGAATCACAATCCGGCCGCACCATGATTGAAATGTTAGCAGTTCTAACATTGATTGGGGTGGTTTTTAGTTCCATTATGATGGTTGTCGGCTCTATGTATGACAAGTACAAATCCAGCGTTATTTTGCTCCAAATCAGAGATTTGCGCAAAGCCATCAACAATCGTTACTCAGCCCTTGGGGTTTATACTGGCATCAACGCCAAGCTTTTGATTGATGAAAAATTGGCTCCCGCACAAATGGTCAACGGCCAAAAACTCATACATGCCTATCAAGGAGAAGTTACTTTTGGCGTTGGCAATACCGGCGGCAAAAACCACTCTTATAAAATCACATTTCCTTCCTTGCCGTATAAAAATTGTGTAGAACTAGCCACCATTAACTGGGAAGTCGACAATACAGCCACCCTCGCCAGCATTACCATCAATAAGACACAGTTTAGTTGGCCGGTCAACACCATTGGCTCTGACGGTATCAACTCTGGTGCGGGTGCCACATCTCTGCCGATAACTTTGGGCAAAGCATCCAACGCCTGCCAAAGCAATAATAACAATGAGATAATTTGGGAATTTCAATAAAGGAGAAATAAGTTGCTGAATGTCCGCGAGATAAACAAAACCACGGAACTTTCCACCGGCAAGACCAAAAAAACCGGAGGCGGTGAGAGCTTTGCCTCATATCTTCAAGATATCAACCAGCCGGAAAACCGCGTTGTTTCACCAACAGCTGGGATTGCCGGAGCCGATGCAATTTTTGCCGCGCAGATGATTAATGATGAAGAGGGAAGGGAGCGCCGCCGTCAAGCCGTCAAAAGAGGATACGGCCTGCTTGAAAAGTTGGAGGAAATCCGTGATGGATTGTTAATGGGCTATATTTCCAAAGACAAATTGATAGAGATATCTCGCTTTGTAAAAGAGCGCAAAAGTACAATTGATGACCCCAAGTTAGAAGAAATCATCTCCGAGATTGAACTTCGGGTTGAGGTTGAGCTGGCCAAGTTAATGAGATAAAGCTAAATAGGGTGTGATAAGAGAGTTTTTTTGCTTGAAGTTAATAATTGAAATCTGTAAGTTGCTAGCTATATGAAAAAACGCTTTTGTAAGGTCGCTTAGTTTAATAATTAGAGTTAGGAGTACAAACTATGGAAACCGCAATCATTCTTCCCCCAGATTATCACCCCACAGAAGATGAAGAATATATGAACGAATTTCAGCAGGAATATTTCCGCCAGAAATTGCTGAACTGGAAAAAATCGCTGATTTCCCAGTCTCAAGATACCCTAGATGAATTGGTCACCCAAGGCGGCTTAAATCAGCCCGACCAAAACGACCGTGCCTCGCTTGAGGCCGACAAGGCTTTGGAACTGCGCACTCGTGACCGCGCTCGCAAACTTATTTCCAAGATTAACGAGGCCTTGCAACGTATTGAAGACGGCGTCTATGGCTATTGTGAAGATACCGGTGAGCCAATTGGAATTGAACGTTTGGAAGCCCGTCCGATTGCCACATTGTCCATTGAGGCTCAAGAGCGCCACGAGCGTATGGAAAAAACTTACGACGACGAGGCCTAAGACCAATGAGCACTAAGGATTTTATTTTGGCCTCAGGCTCCCCGCAGCGGATTGCGCTCTTGCGGCAAATTGGCTATGAGCCCAAAAAAATCCAATCTGCGGATATTGACGAAACCCCGCATCAACACGAGACCCCGAGTGCCTATGTTAAGCGTATGGCTAAAGAAAAGGCTTTGCACGTTGCCTCGCTTAACCCCGGAGAAGTAGTTTTGGGTGGAGATACTATTGTGGTTGTCGGCAGAAAAATTTTGCAAAAAGCTCACGATGCCGCCGAGCAAGAACAGGTAATGCGCTTGCTTTCAGGCAAGGCCAATCGGGTTTTGAGTGCGGTTTGCGTGGTTGATAAACAAGGCAAAGCCTCGGTGCGGCTTTCCACTACCAGAGTTTTGGTTAAAAAACTATCCGCAACCGAGATAAAAGAATATGTTGATTATGGCGACTGGAAAGGGTGTTCCGGTTTCAAAAGCGAAGGCCCGATGGAAGGTTTTATCAAGAAGATGATTGGCTCCTATTCCGGAGTCGTTGGCCTGCCGCTATATGAAACCAAATGTTTGTTAAATGGAGTAGGGATAAGATGATAGATACCATAGTTTGTGACAAACAATCCGAGCAAATCGGAGTTGCGTTGTTAGGTGAGGGTGTTGTTAAAGAAATCGAGTTTGTAAATGAGGCTCGCGCCGCAGAAGGCAGCATCTACCTAGGTAAAATCACCCACAAACTGGAGCTGGCTCACGACAAAGTCGGCTTTATGATAGATATCAACGATGGCCGCGATGCTTTTATGATGGCCGAAGAAACCGGTATGCAGGAAAGCAACTTCCATGAGGGTCAAAGCCTGATGGTTCAGGTTAGCCAAGAGGCACGTGCCGAAAAAGGTGCCAAAGTTGTCAGGGCTATTCAGTTAGTCGGTGATTATGTGGTATATTGCCCCTATCGTATGGATGTTACCGCCTCTTCCCGCATTGAAGATTATGAAAAACTGCGCGAGTACAAACATTTCGTAATCGAGCACACTACCGGCCAAGAAGGCTGGATTTTGCGCACCTCATCGGTTAATGCCGATAAAGAGGCCATTGCCCAAGAAATGGAACATCTGCGTGGCGAGTTTGAACAGATTATGAAAAAAGCCCGCGTGGTCAATGCTCCGGCCTTGCTGTATCGGAGAGGCAATCCGTTGTTCGATGCCATCGCTCGTCATCGGGTTACCCTGCATAAGATTATCACCAATTCGCGCAATGTCGAAACAGAGATTAAAGAAAAATACGGCGACGAGTTTGAAATTGAAATCAAAGCCGATCCGCTCACGGCCATGGGGATTGAAGATGTCATTTTTGAGGCCTTAAACAAATATGTCAAACTTCCCTCCGGCGGCCGCATTTGTATTGAAGAAACCAGAGCCTGTGTTGCAATTGATGTCGATAGCGGTGATGACCACTCCAACGGCAGCATTTCTCATTTGAACTTAGAAGCCGCCACCGAGATTGCCCGTCAGATTCGTCTGCGCAATTTGGCCGGCAAGATAATCATTGACTTTGCCGGTTCATCAGATTACCGCTTCATGAAACCGGTTCTTGAGGCTTTGGAAGATGCCTTAAGTCACGACGCCAACAAGAGCACCGTATTAGGTTTGAGCCGCGCCGGCAATGTCGAGATTGTGCGTGTTCGCCGCCGTCCGAGCCTGCGGGATATTTTCACTGTGGAGTGCGAAACCTGCCAAGGTACCGGAAGGGTTTCCAAATAATGAAATGCCCGATTTGTAAAAAAGAAGTTACGGATATGAAGTATCGGCCCTTTTGCTCCAAGCGCTGCGCCGATATTGACTTGGGCAATTGGTTTACCGAGCAATATACCGTCGAGGCGGTGGACTTAGACGAGCGTGAGGTAGAAGAATTGGCTACTGCTCTGGAAGAAAAACACTCTGACCAAGCTTAATTTCGCCATTAAAAAAACTTAAATTCGCCATTAAAAAAGCCTGCTGTTGCAGGCTTTTTTAATGGTTTTAACTGATTAATCCACCGGTTTAATATGCCAAATATTTTTAGCATATTCCATCACCGCGCGGTCGCTGGAGAAATATCCGATTCGTGCCACGTTTAAGATAGCCATCTTGTTCCATTTTTCACGGTTAAGATAATCTTTCTCAATCTTATGCATGGTATTGCTGAAATCTTCCAAATCTGCCAGCAAGAAATAATAATCCCGATTAATCAGCTCCTCATAAATCGGCTTAAACAGCAACACATAATCTTTCTCACACAAGATATTAGAGTTAAGCATATTTAAGATACGTTTGATATAAGGAGAATTATTGTAATAATCAATCGGGTGATATTGGTTCTTTGAGCGCATTTCCTGAATTTGTTCTTCGCGCAACCCAAAGAGATAGAAGTTCTCCGGTCCGACCTTTTCACGAATTTCGATATTTGCCCCATCATAAGTACCAAGGGTCAGCGCTCCGTTGAGGGCAAATTTCATATTGCCGGTACCGCTGGCTTCAAAACCAGCCGTAGAAGATTGCACGCTGATATCTGCTGCCGGAATGAGCACTTCCGCCAAAGAAACTTTGTAGTCCGGCAAGAACACCACCTTAATCATATTGTTAACTTGCGGGTCATTGTTGACAACTTGCGCCACATTATTAATGAGCTTAATAATGAGTTTGGCAAAGTTATAAGACGGAGCGGCTTTTCCGGCAAAGATGTAGGTCTTTTTGACCGGAGGCTGAGCGTTGTCTTTGGTAATTGCCAAATAATCCCCGATAACCTGCAAGATGGTCATGAGCTGGCGTTTATATTCGTGAATTCGTTTGGCATGCACAATAAACACACTGTTGGGATCCACAATCACACCGGTTGTCCGGAAGATAATTTTTGCCAAACGTTCTTTGTTTGCGGTTTTAATCGCATCAAACTCTTTAATGAATTTCTTATCATCAACAAAATCTTCCAGCTTGCGCAAATCTTCAAGTTGGGTGACCCAGCTGTCGCCGATTTTAGAATCAATCAAATCCGATAAAGCGGTGTTGGCATGCAAGAGCCACCGACGCGGTGTGATTCCGTTGGTGATATTGCCGAATTTTTCCGGCCAGAGTTCATAAAACTCAGGTACGAGTTGAGTCTTTAGTAGCTCTGAGTGAATTTTTGCCACCCCGTTAACCGAGAAAGACCCGACAATTGAGAGGTTAGCCATACGAATAATTTGGTTGTCGCCATCCCCATGTACAATAGTGAGTTTATCGATTTTGACCTGATCATCACCAAAGCGGCTGCGTACAAAATCCATAAAGCGGCGGTTGATTTCATAAATAATTTGCAAATGTCTGGGCAAAAGTTTTGCAAAATATCTTGACGGCCAAGTTTCCAGAGCTTCCGGCAGCAATGTGTGGTTGGTATAAGCAAAGATACGGGTTGTAATGTCCCAAGCATCGTCCCATTCCTGACCATACACATCCACCAGCAAGCGCATCAGTTCGACAATTGCCAAAGCCGGGTGGGTGTCATTAAGTTGGATACAAACTTGTTCCGGCATTTCCTTAAAGTCATTGCTCTTTTCCATAAAGCGGCGGATAATATCCTGAATAGCGCAAGAAACAAAGAAATATTGTTGTTTGAGACGCAGTTCCTTGCCCGATTCGACGGCATCTGATGGGTAGAGCACCTGAGAGATGGTCTCGGTCTCGATTTTTTCTTTCACCGCATCAATATAACCGCCTTCGTTAAAGATGTTAATATCGAGTTCATCGTCGGTTTTAGCCGAGAACAAACGCAAATAGTTGACCGATTTTCCGGCATAACCGACAATCGGAAAATCATATGGTACACCGTAAAGATACTGAGTGTTCATCCAAATATAATTTTCTTTTCCGGAGGCATCGCGGAAAGTTTCCACATCACCGTAAATCGGAATTTTGACCGTGCGGTCATGTCTGGCAAACTGCCACGGAGAGTCTTCGGCGAGCCAGCTATCGGCTTGTTCAATCTGATAACCGTTTTCAAATTTTTGCTTAAACAATCCAAAGTGATAGTTAATCCCGTAACCAAACCCCGGAATTCCGAGTGAGGCCATGGAATCAAGATAGCAGGCCGCCAAACGACCAAGGCCTCCGTTACCGAGTGCAGGGTCATATTCGGCATCAAAAATATCCTCAAGTTTAATATCCGGGAACCCATCAATTTTGATGCTTTTCATAATATTAAACAACCCCAGATTATGCAGATTGTTTTCCAGCGACCGTCCGATAAGATATTCCACCGAGAGATAGTAGATTCGTTTGGAGTTAACACGATTGTAGCGAGCAATGGTTTCATACATCTTGTCCATGGCAAACTCGCGTACTGCCAGTGCAATGGCATTTAAGGCCTCATCACGATTAATCTCGCAAGTACGTTTTCCGATAAAATATTTGATATAATGTTCAATGGAAAGTTTCAGGCGAGCCTTATCAATTTCGTTAATGATTGCGGAATCTTTCTTTTTCAATTTCGTTTCCTCCAAATCGGCGTTTTCCCATAAATTAGCCTCAGCATAACGTTAATTGTTTGAAATATGGTTAATGCCCTAAGCGATATAATCACAAATTTAACATACACAATAGTACACATAAATTATGAGTTTTTTAAGAAATAAAGTTGCATAATCCGCAACATGGGTTATAATCCCAAAGCAAATGATGAGATTTTTTGAGGTGAATAAATGAAAAAGACATTTCTGTGCAGTCTAATGTTAGCCACAGCAATTGCCGGCAATGCCAATGCACAAAGCATTTTTGAAGCATTAAGCCAGGCCTATGAAACTAACCCGACTTTGCAGGCCCAGCGCGCATATTTACGTGCCATAGATGAAAATGTTGCCATTGCTAAATCGGGATATCGTCCAACCGTTTCCTTGAACGGAACTTATGCCGATAACAATACCGATGTAAAAAATTCGGTCGGCAACCCCGATGGTGACCAATATAGCTATTCGGCCCGCATTTCTCAGCCGCTGTTTAACGGCTTGCAAACCATGAACTCCGTAAAATCGGCCGATAGTATGGTTTTATCAGAGCAAAACAATTTATACAATGTCGAACAGACTGTTTTTATTGATGCCTCAACCGCCTATTTGGATGTAGTCCAAAACAAGGCAATTGTAGATTTGCAAAAGAACAATGAAAAACTTTTGAAAAAACGTTTAGATGAAACTCTCCAACGTTTTAATGTCGGTGAGGTCACCAGAACCGACGTATCTCAAGCCCGCGCTCGCTATGCCAGAGCCACGGCCGATCGCATTAGCTCGGAAGGTACCTTGGAGGCGTCTAAAGCCACTTATGCCAAAATCATCGGTGTCCCGCCGGTAGATGTCAAAACTCCGGAAGGCGATATTGATAAGTTTTTGCCTAAGAATTTTGAAGAAGCATTGGAATATGCCAAAACTCATAACTATTCCATTCGTCAGGCTCAAAATTATTTCGATTCTAAAGACTATGACGTCAAGGCCAATACCGGCGCTTTGTTGCCGCAAGTTAGCTTAGACGGCGTTGCCTCCCGCACTCGTAATTATACGGATAACATCTCGGGAGTTCGCGAACAAGACGATTTGGAGTGGAGTGTCAATATGAGCATTCCGCTCTATCAGGGCGGCGAAACCAGAGCCAAGATTCGCCAAAGCAAATATCAAAAATGGCAGGCTCAGGAGCAGGTTTTAGAGGCCGAACGCTTGGTTAAGAGCAATGTCACCAGTGCTTGGGAATATATGGTTGCCAACAAGGCCATGATTACATCTATTAAAGAGCAAGTCCGTGCCAACGAAATTGCCCTTGATGGTGTCCAAAAAGAAGAGGCTTTGGGTAACCGCACGATTCTTGATGTGTTAGATGCTTATCAAGAGTTGCTCAACTCCAACGTTGAGGAAGTCAAAGCCCGTCGTAACTACTATGTTTCGGCCATGACTTTGTTGCAAGCCATGGGTCGCTTGACCGCCAAAGACTTGGGTCTCAAAGTAGATTTGTATGACGCCGAAAAATATTCTCAAGAAACGCGTGACAAATGGTTGTCATTATCAATTGACGACTAAATACCGCTAATACTTTAACCAGTAACAAATTAAGGGATAAAACATGGCCGAGGAAAAACAAGAAGATATGTCGATGGATGAAATTCTCTCATCTATCAAAAACATATTATCTGAAAATGGCGAGCCGGTAGCAGATGCATCGGCCAGCGCCGAAACCGCAACACAAGATACGGTATCTTCTGATAATGTTAACCCTCCCGCCGATTCTGAAACTCTTGATTTGCCGGCTGAAGATATTGCGGTTAATGATTTGCCTTTTAGTGCTGAAGATGACAATATTTTAGACCTCACTTCTGATATGCGGGCTGACCCGAGCCCCGCAACAGCAACTGAAAACACTCCGACTGTTGAGGCCGATGCCGAGATAGATATTGACAGCGAACTTGCCAATGTTCCGGAAGTAGATGCCGGCGATGTCCCCGCAACCGTGGCAGCTCCGGAACCTGCGCCAACCGCCTCAACGGAAGCTGATACCGACATTGATTCTTTGTTGCCGGAAGTAAATGTGATTAGTGACGATACCGATTCTGATCCGATTTATACTCCCGAAGACGAGGCCTCATCGCAACCGCTGTATAAGGGTAATGATGAACTGCTATCCGACACTCCGGAAATTTCTACTCAAGCCGACAATTTTAATGTCGAGGAAATTGCTCTGGATTCTGACACCTTACCGGATACTAAAACAGATATAAAAAACGGGCCGCAAGCCGAAAGCAACAGTGATGCAGTAGATGTTTCTGCCAGTATCATTAACAATTTTGCCAAAATCTTTGCCGATAACAAGGCCGAAGCGGTGCCTGCCCAACCGACCAAAGTGTCCCCATCGGTCAAACTCGGAGCCGATGCCACTTTGTCAGACATGGTAAAAGCCACGATTCGCGATATGCTCTCAGAACAAATAATCAATACATTGGCACAAGACGCCGACATCAAATCGCTGCTGTCATCAGAGGTGTCAGCACAAGTCAAACAATGGTTGGATAAAAATTTGCCGTCTATGGTAGAAAGCATTGTTAAAAAAGAAATTGAACGCGTTATGGTAAAAGCCGGTAGAAATTAGCCGAGCTATTGTAACGTTATGCACATTAAAAAAGCATCTCAGATATATTTCGGAGATGCTTTTTTTAATGGCATTTGAGATACCATATTCCTGATTTTTATATAAAAACACACCCCTTGAAGATATCAAGGGGTGCTTGTTTCTTATCCAATTAACAACAATACCACAAATTGTTACATCCATAGTCAGTACAAGGTTCACCTGTTCCCAGGCTGTTACATAAACCATATCGATATGGTGACATAACACAACCCGCATCGCGCCAGCGTTTGCAAGTATCTGTACAAGTTGGCCGTTCGTAGTCGCAGTTCCACCCCGATAAGGCGAAACGCAAGTATATTGGTATATTGCCGGACAGTAACACTCAGAGATGTAGCGATCATCATGTGGACAATATTCATCAAAGATTTTGGGTTGAGGACAGCTATCTGCTTTGTGGTAAAGTTTGTTTCCAAACTGATCTACTGCCTCAATACATAATGGCTCATCTCGATTAAAACACCTTCATTTGCTTCAAAGTTCAAACCTGTTTGTTGCCAGTCGGGCAAAAATGTGGTTGCTGCCTGAGAATTATGGTCATACAAAAACACTGCCATAATAGAAGCTAAAAACAATTTAGTATCCATTAGCATCTCCAATAATAACATTATATCACCATATTAACAGCATGACATGAAAATAAAGCAGTGTAAATATATTTATAGATATTTCAATAATTAAATATTTCGACTAAAAAGGCCCTATAGAATAATAGGGCCTTTATTATTAGTTTCTTTACAGCCCCCCTGTTTACTAGGGTATATCTATTGAGATGACTAAAAAACTATAAGCAACAAAAGCACTCATTTTTATTAGCTGAAGGCGAAGCATTCGGACAACAGCAGTTACCCACTTTAACCGGTTGCGAACCTAACAAGTAGCAAGTTGGCACCCCATTTTTACAGGTGTTTTGACTGCTGCCGCCCGAACCACCGGTTTTCTTTTCGCATTTGTAGCAGGTATTTCCGCATTCGGTTGTTCCGGTTGAAACTTTTTTTTCCGTAACCGAGCAAGAAACCGATAACGAACCGGAGGAGCAAGTGTTAGAGCAGTTACGGCAAGTATAAAGAGTATTTCCTCCGCAGTCTACACAAGATGAAGTCTGAATTTGGTTGGAATCACATTTTGAGCTTTGACCACTACAAGAAGCACTACCTCCGGAGACGCAACTGTTCGAGCTATTTGAGCTATTTGAGCTATTCGAGCTGTTCGAACTATTGGAGCTGTTTGAACTATTTGAACTGTTCGAGCTATTTGAGCTATTCGAGCTGTTCGAACTATTGGAGCTGTTTGAACTATTTGAACTGTTCGAGCTATTTGAACTGTTCGAACTGTTGGAGCTGTTCGAACTATTGGAGCTGTTTGATGAATTACTGCTGGAAGAAGGATAACTCGGTTCAGGATCTGGTTCCGGACAAGAAGAACAACAAGTACGATATCCACCGCAACCATCCCCGCAAGTATAAGTTCCGCAAGAACAACCGGTTTCATCAGATGCCGGATAGCAACATGGCTGATAAGGATAATAGCAAGTATCGCCACAACCATTTGAAGTCGAACCACCGCATCCACCTGGGTTAGATTTAGATGTACCGCTTGGGCAAGAGCCATCACAACAAGCAATATATTTGCCGTCACAAGAGGCGTATCCGTTTTCTTTTACACGTTCATCACCACGGTAAGGGGAAACACAAATATATTGGTATATTGCCGGACAATAACATTCAGATATATAGCGGTCATCATGAGCACAATATTCATCAAATATTTTAGGCATGGGACAGCTATCTGCTTTGTGGTAAAGTTTGTTTCCAAACTAATCTACTGCCTCAATACACAACGGCTCATCGCGATTAAAATCGCCTTCATTGCTTCCAAAGTTCAGACCGGTATGTTGCCAATCGGGCAAAAAAGTAGTTGCCGCATTTGCCGAAGTGATGCACCACACATTCGCAATGGTGACTAGTAAAATCCACTTACTGTGCATTGCCGTATCCTCTTAATAATTAATATACATTCCTAACATATAGTATATCATACGGCAAAAAAAATGTAAATAATTTTGTTTATCAATGCAATACATCAATATATTAAAGTATATGGCATTACATACAATCAGACTATTTTGGAGAAACTTATTTTGCCATCCGGATTAAACCGGCAAATTTTCCCTGAATCTTTACCCGAGAAGCCTCATAGCGTTGAACAGGATATTCATCATTGCAGGGGACCAGAAGAATATCTGAGCCTTGACGTTTAAAAATTTTCAAGGTTGCCTCATTGTCATCAACCAGAGCCACCACGATATTTCCTTCATCAGCACAATCGCATTTACTGATGATTACGGTATCCCCGTCTAAAATTCCGGCGCCCACCATAGATTCTCCTTCCACTTTTAGAGCATAGTGAGAACCTTTGCTCACCATATTAAACGGGACATAAATACTTTCGGTTTCGTCAGCAATTGCCTCAATTGGCTGTCCGGCAGCAATTTTACCATATAGCGGAATGGGAACCATTCCGTTTAAAATTGCCTGTTCTCTTTTGTGTTCCTCCTCAATAATTGAACTGGGCTTGAGCTTGGGCAAACGTACCACTTCCAGAGCACGCGCCTTGTGTGGTATTTTTTTCAAGAAATTACGCTCGACTAAAGCTTCAATCATACTGTGAATTCCCGATTTTGACTTCAAACCAACCGCTTCTTTCATCTCATCAAAAGAAGGAGGACAGCCGGTTTCGCGGCAAACTTTATTAATAAACATTAGGAGTTTGTATTGTTTTTGGGTCAGCATAACATCCTCAAATCAAAATCATCTCTACATTTGTTCTAATTTAGTTCTACCCAAGTGTCAAGCGAAAATCATTATCTTTCGCACCTCAATGCCCTATAAAAAAGAACTCCCCAAAGGGGAGTCCTTTAACATAAGCAGGATTAGCGTTCTGCCCTACTTGCATTTGCTGCCAAATACAAATTGGTTGAACTTTTATTTTTGCGAAAATCGCTTTTCTTCTGAGCAATTTTCACTTTCACCTTCTGGTTATTGCTCAGACGAATTTTCTTAACCGTTCCATTTTTATTTGGCGTATCTTTAGCCGCCAGCACTTTATCTTTGCTCACTTCCACACTGTCATCTTGCTCCATACTTTGAGTTTGGACAGTCTGTTGTTGCAATTTCTTTTGGTTAGCCAATTTTTTGGCCTTAATTCTGACCACAACCGGATTTTCCTTCACTTGTTGTTTGTCATTTTGAGCCATCAGTTGTTCACTTCCGAGCTCAACCTCATCAAGTGTTCTTTCCAAAGGCTCCTCAATCTGAAATTTCTTATTTTTTGGAGTGCCGTTTTGGGTCTTAACCGGACGTGCACTCTGCACCGTATTTGCCGCCACTCGCGGTTCAGCGGTTTTCCGTTTAGATACTTTTGCGGCAGCCACCTTTTGTTCTGTGCTTGGTGTATCATTCACCTGAGCCAATTGTTTTTCTAGCAAGACTTCGGTTGGGCGCTTATCCTTTTTGGCGGCCAAAAAAGATTCAAACATTTTGATGGCAGCACTATGCATAGATTTTGCTTTACCTGATTTCGGCTTCTGATTTTTTATCATTGCATACAAATCAGCGCTAATTTCGCGGTTAGTCTTCGATTTGAGCTTATTTACGGCTGTGTTATCGGAAATTAGCACTCCAATCGGCGAGTTAATATGCAATTTGTCGGTCATTTCTGACTTGCGTTCCAAAATTTCCACCTGAGCATTAAAGTAGGTGCTGATATCTTGAGCCAAACCATTTTCTTTTTGGTATCTGGTTTTGTGTCCCCAGTTTTTGGCTTTGTAGTCAGACACGCGCTTATACACGTCAAGCGGACTGATAGATGTTTGGTTCTTTTTCAAAGCCTCGAGTTTAGCATTCATAATTTGTTGTTTGATAATATTAAATGCCTTCCCCGGAGATTGTGTTGAGGTTGACATCACCTGAGCCGAGAGCAAGAAATTTTCGGGAGCATCATAGTTATCCGGTGTAATCTCCGGAAAATCCGGAAAAGTCTTGTGTAGTTTTTCAAACACCGGCTTATAATGTGTTTCAAACATAAAACCAAATTTAAGGCGTGCAAATTTGGCAGATTGTTCGCCCTCGCACAAATCGCAATAGACCTGATAAAAGCGGTCGGTACGTGCTTTTTTAGCCACAATTTTGCCGCTTTCAGGATCCACGCCGGCAGCTTTCGCCAGTTCCGGAAAATCCTTCCGGCAATATTTCACCAGTTCATAAATCGTGTTGTTTAAGTTAAACTGATAATCCCCCAGATACTGGGCATTTTTGATACTGGTCGCGCCATAGTTCAGGATAGTCGGATTATTACCCGATTCAAAAGTATGAACCACATCTTCGGGTTTAGCTTTGCTAAAATCAATATAGACACCGTTGTAATATCCGCCGCTTTTAACATTTTCGAGCTGAGCCAAAGGCATATAGTCTTTTGAGCCGGAAAAATACATATTTCCGGAAATTTTAATTTCGTGCGGCAAGCGCTTTTGCACATAAGAGATATTATTTTTGGCATCGGATTTAGTATTACCATCGGCACTATTGGCACTTTTGGCACCGAGGCTCAAGCCCGATAACAAGGCCATACCGATAACCGCCTTACGCAAAGCGCCGGTTTTACTTAGTGTAAAAACTTTGATTTTATTTTTGAGTGCGGCTTGTTTTTCTTCCAACTTTTTTTCCAAAAGTTTTTGTTGCTGCCTAATTTTCAAATATCTGAACTGCCGCTTCAAAAAGCTTAATTTTTCTTTTTTATCCATATTTCTGTCCATATCTTAACAAAATCATCTAATCCCTTTATATTCTGAAATAATGTAGCATATTTTTTTCCCCGAATCAATAGCTGTAGTGCATTTTTCAAACAATTTTGTTGAAAAAAAAACTCTTCCGACTATACTAAAGCTGCTTTGGGAATGTGACAAAAAGATAATTGCTGTTTTTCAAGCCATAAGCCCAAGCAAGGAGCCAGCTACCAGAAAAGGATTTTTGTTTTGAACCGCCGTTCTGAAGACCCAACCCCAAAAATTTCACCTTCACATAGTTTGTGGTCATTTCTCAAAAGTATGTTGCGTTTGGGCCTGATGATAGTTGTTGTCCTCGGAGGCTATCTGCTGGTGGCCGATTTTAACCATCAACCCGACACTGCGGTGGTATATCAACAAGACATTACTGCCTTGCCGAATTTTGATGCAGCTCCTGAGATTAGTATGATGAGCGAGCTCCCCGAAGATAATATGCCCGAAGAAACAGTTCGGGTCATCGACAGTGCCAAACTTGATGTTGATTTAATTGAACAAAAATTACAGCAAACCACGGCCGAAATATCTAAACACGCGGCCGCTGCGGTAGTTGATGTCTATTCCAATGCTGAGGGCATCCTCATCAAGCCGCAAGACGGCAGTCCTGAAGCAACCCTAAGTCCCGATACCAATGTTTCTACTCCCCCGATTGATACTTATAAAGCAGAGCTTCCTCCGGCCTATGCCGCGCTTGAGGATATGGATAGCGACGCTCTGGAGGCCACTTATGAAGAAGACCTTCCCGAAGGAGAATATCAAGAGCCCGCCGCACCTCATCCTAAAGGTTATCATATATATCATGGTCACAAAAAACTTCGCGATATGGATATTGATATCAGCCGCAAACCACCATATTTTGGCCCAAATCCGGTTATTGCGGTTGTGATTGATGATATGGGCATTAGCCATGCTCGCACCAAAGATATCAGTTCGCTTAAGGCTCCGTTGACCTCGTCGTTTTTGACCTATGGTACCAAACTTGAGAGCCAAATCAAGGCGGCTCGCGAGGCCGGACACGAGATAATTGCTCATGTTCCCATGCAACCAAAAAGCAACCTAGACGTTGCTCCCGATGTCCTCACCGTTCAGATGAGTTCTGGTGAGATAAAACAAAATTTCGAGCAAATGCTTACCAAGTTTCCCAACATCAAAGGTGTGAACAATCATATGGGCAGTCTTTTCACCGAACAAGCCGACAAATTAGCCCCGATTATGGAAATTTTAGGTCGTCGCGGATTATATTTTTTAGATTCCAAAACCTCATCTCACTCGGTTGCCGAGCAAGTTGCCGCAAGTCATCAGGTTGCTTATGCGCACCGCCATGTTTTTTTGGATAATGTCAATGAGGTTGAATATGTCAATCGACAGCTGGCCTTGACAGAACGTATTGCGAAGCGCAATGGTTACGCGGTTGCCATCGGACATCCCAAAAGTGCCACCTATCAGGCCTTAAAAGCATGGTTACCAAGCTTAGAGAAAAAACATATTAAACTTTTGCCCTTAAGCGAGGTCATCGCGGTTCTTCATCCCGAGCTCATGAACCGGCCTCACCCCAAGAACCATAGTCCGCAAGAAACATCTACTCCGGCCGCGACCAATCCCGCCTCAGCCTCAATCTCTTCAGAACATCCGGATTAAGCCTTTTTGCTGAAGGTTTCAACATCTCCCGGGTAGGTCACATCCCACAACAGATTTTTATCTTTGGTTTCAATTTTGGTGGTAAAATCCTCATATTGCGGAAAGATAACTCTTATTGCCGCCTCTTCTGGAATAATGTCGGCTTTAGAGAAAAGTTCTTTGCTCCACAACACCGGATTCGACTTCACCCCCTTAAAACTGCTGACCAACAACTGAGGTCCGCCTTCGGGTTTAAAATTTTTAATCATCTTATCTAAAAACTTGTCGGTCACATTGGGCATATCTGCAGGCAAAAGAAGTGCTCCTTTGCAGTTTGAGGGTAGGGAGTTTAGTCCCAGCATAATTGAGGTCTTAATTCCGGAACGATAAGCCGGATTATATAAGACATTAACATCAATATCTTCCAGTGCCGCCTCAATTTCCTCATTTTGATAACCGGTAATCACATATACCGGTTTTGCCTTAGAACGCACTGCCGCGTGTACGGCTTTCAAAAACATCGGCTCTCCGTCAAGTTCGGCCAAAAGTTTGTTGCCGCCGGCGCGTCTGCTGCTTCCGGCCGCTAGTACGATTGCCGCCACATCGGGCGAATTTTTGCTTTTGTCATGACTGCCGTTTCCGCTTAATCGGGCCTGTTCGCGTATACTCAGCGTCATACCGCTGGCCAGTGCCGGACTATGAGGATGCTTAAATTCAAAACTCAGAAGCTTTTCGCTGACAATAGCTTGCAAAATCAGCCGTTGCAGCAATGTACTTTCAATTTCGGCATAATCATATGGCAGGCAAATAATTTTTTTGTCGCGTTTGGTTGCAATAATAAAGTCTGAAATTCCGATTTGCGGTATATTTGAGCATACAATCTCATCCACAAAGCTCACCAGAGCCGAGCGTATCACATCATATTTTGAGCCGCTGCGCACCCCCGGTACAATAAAGATTAAATCGTTAGGCTGGTTGACCGCATAGCTTAAAGTATCGGCAATCCCCTGAATATGGTGAGCCGAGGCATATTCGGTAGAAAAATCAATCGAGAGGTTCCCAAAATCGGCAATCAGTTTTTGCACCGTGTTGGTAAAACGCGCGTTTTCTTCCTCATTATTATAAAAATGGGTATAGATCAAAGCCGCGCGATGGCTCTTGTGGGGTGTAATTTGCAACAGCGAGGTATTTCCCGACAAGCTGTAGAGGATTTTATCAATTTCGTTTTGCGGAATGATAGGATATTCGGTTTGCAATTCGGCAATAACCTCTCCGGCATGCACATCTTGGAAAGGTTCAATGGTGTTAAGGATGGCAAAATCCGAAAAACGATTAAATTTTGCGGTTCTCTCTTCTAGGCATTCAAAAATCCCGTCTTTAGCCGCGACAATTTTTGCAATTCCGTTATCGTCGATGGCATAAGCCGTATCTTCGCCGCAGAGTTTGGCGCAGAGTTGGCGCAAGGCAATCTGAAAACTCACATCATGTATTTCTTCTTCCGCCCCAAAAATACGGCGGATAGCGGCTTTTTTGAGGTCTTCAATATCCTGCGCATCAAGTTTTTTGCCTTTGGGCAAGACCCGATTAGGCAGATTAATGGCATTAAACAGGCGTACACCTTGAGCTTTGTTAATATTATATTCCGCGCACTTCATATTTTTGCATCACTCATCTTAAACAAATATATCTGTCAGTTTAACAAAAATAATTAAAATCAAAAGCAAAATTTTCAGGCTGGTTAATTAATTATACAAGAAACGGTTTGCCCAAAAATAAGTTAACATTAAGGTCAGTCCGATAAGAATAATCAGCACCTCGTGCCAACGAATAGGCGCGAAGGTGAGTATTCCGTTATTGAGGCGAGCATTGTTAAAATTGATAGCCTTTTGAGCCGGAATCAGACTAAGTGCACTTGCCAACAGAATACCGGCCAAAATTGCCGCTTCTCCGGAGCTGAGGCTGTCATAATTTTTGGGTTCTTGCGCTAGGTTGATAAAGATATAAGTCATCGCCGCCAACCCGGCCGGAAAACGCGGCAAATAGCGCAACTGCGCCGCCGAGCGATAAATTCGGTTAAACAGCGGATAAATGAATAGTAAATTATTCAGACAGCGCAAAAACGGAGAGATGCGAGCGTGCTGACAGTGTTTGACCGCATTCCATTGACGATAACTCCAGTATATATCATAAAAACCGCCGCTCAAAATAGAGCAAAACACCAGCCGAAACAGCGAAACCGAATAATACTCCACCGGCGCTTCCGGATTGTAGCTGGCATTTTTTTGGCGATATAAGTTAAAGTCGGCATCGGCTCTAAAAGCACAGATTATAAAAGGCAATGCAATCAAAATATAAGTTGCATAAGGTTGCTGATTTTGCCATTGCAAAATTGCCCCAATCCAACACAGACAAGACAATGTCAGCATCAAGGCTCCATGCGGCACCATTCCCCGATAAAAATATATCGCAGGACCTAAGAACAAAGCTTTAAGATTGAAATTGCGCCAAAAATTCATATCAACACCTTAGCTGTGAGGATATATATTTTTTTCGATTCGGCAAGCTTTATTTTTCCAACTGTGCAGAAGAGCGAAATTTTTGCTGATGCGTGAGCTGAAAATTCCCCTCCATTTGCCGCACGGTTTTGGGAGGAAGCTCAAGTGCCTGCGCCACAAAATCCAAATTTTGCCCCATGGCTTTAGCCGCTTTGCTAAAGCTGATTTGGTGGTTTGCACTGGTCTGAACTTCCGTGGCCAAGTTAAGCATAGATTTGGGGTCATTATGCAAAACATCGGCAGCAATTTTCCAACTTACCAGCCACTCGTGGGGATAACGATAATCATATTCCATATCGCGTCCGTCTTCAGACAAAACTGCACCGTCCTGCTTGCCAAAACGGGGCAGGGCCTCAAACAGCGGCATCTTGAGATAAGATTGAGCTTCACTGTTTGGCTCTTGCAGATTTTCCAAGCTTTGGGAGTGGAGTTTGCTGAGTAGATTGTCGCTCACTTCCAGACGATAACAATAGGGAGTGACGGCCCAAACCTGACCAAATCCGTTCCAAATATTGATAGCATAGTTGTCATCACGCGCTGCCGACATATCAAGCGGTTTCATCGCCGCAACATCAATCGGATTATCATAAATTCCGAGATTCCCGAGTTCTTCAAAACTCTCGCGCTTAACTGTGTTTCGGCTGATGATATTGATGTCAGTAGTATGATAAGGCAAATTATCCTCGCCTTTGATGACATCATCTTTAAGTCCGATAAGTTCTGCTTGCTGGGCAACATCAAGTTGGTTAAATTCCTCGTCGCTGATACGTTCGGATAATCCACCCAGCGCCCCAATCCCCTCGCGCCTACCGGTTTTGGCGTTTTTGCGCTCAATGAGCCCGAGATATATATTGCCAAGTTTTTCCTGAAAGTTTTTCCCGTCCTGAATTTGTCCGGCATAAAGAGTAACATTAGCCCCGCTGTTATAGATGAGGCGGCGGTTTTCTTCCGCACTCAAAATCTCGGCTCTTTTTTCGCCTTTTGGAGTATTGCGAAGAGCCTCCATGAGTTCTGCTCTGGAACGATAAATCATCATACCCGATTCCTTTAATCTAATTTTATTTAGCATAAAAGTTTTTTGACACTCTCGCAAGGAGATGAGCCCAAATTTCCACTGCCAAAAAAAGAGATGACTTTTAAAATTTTTTCATTATAATAGGGCAAGTTTTTGTTTAAGAAAGATTGAAGTTTTCGTGAAAAAGATAATAAGCATTCCCGAAGCCGGGCAACTGCTCAAAAGCAATGCCTCGGTGATGATTGGCGGTTTTTTGCGCTGTGGCTCGCCTTACCGGATTATTGATGAAATCCTCAAAAGCGACATTCGCGATTTGACCCTGATTGCCAATGATACTTGCCTGCCCGATTCCGATAGGGGAAAGCTGGTTGTCAACAAACGGGTAAAAAAGGCTATTGTCACCCATATTGGCACCAATCCCGAAACCGGCCGTCAGCTTAATGAAGGCGAGTTAGAAGTTGAGCTTGTCCCCATGGGCACTTTGGTCGAGCGGATTAGGGCCGGTGGTGCCGGTTTAGGCGGAGTTTTGACCCCGACCGGAGTAGGCACGGTGGTTGAAGACGGCAAGAAGGTCATTGAGATTGAGGGTAAAAAATATTTGTATGAAAAACCGCTCAAAGCCGACTTTGCCATTATTTATGGTACCAAGGCCGACAAGTTCGGCAATGTCTTTTTAAGTGGCACCACTCGCAACTTCAATACGGTTATGGCCACTGCCGCCGACGTGGTGATTGTGGAAGCCGACGAGTTGAGCGATGAGCCGTTAAATCCCGATGAGATTACCATTCCGGGGATTTTTGTAGACTACGTGGCAATATAAGGAAGAACAAATGGAATTGAGCAAAGAACAAAGTCGGGAGATTATCGCCCGTCGAGTTGCTAAAGAGTTTAGCGAAGGCGATTACATTACCTTGGGTATTGGCTTGCCCACCGAGGTTGCCAATTACATTCCGGCTAACCTGCACGTTATCTTCCAGTCCGAAAACGGAATGTTGGGCTTGGGTCACCGCGATTTAACTCGTCCCGAACGCCCCAAAGTGACCAATGCCGGAGGCATGGCGGTTACAACCAAACCCGGCGCGGTGTTTTTTGATACCCAAATGTCTTTTACCATGATTCGCGGTGGCCATGTCGATGCCACTGTTTTGGGTGCCTTGGAGGTTGATGAAGAAGGAAATTTAGCCAACTGGATGGTCCCCGGAGTATTTGTCCCCGGCATGGGCGGCGCCATGGATTTGGTGGTTGGTGCTAAAAGAGTTATCATCGCTATGGAGCATACCAATAAAGGCAAACCGCGGATAGTCAAACATTGCACCCTTCCGCTGACTGCGGCCAAAGAGGTAGATTTAATTGTGACCGAACGTGCCGTCATTGAGGTGACACCGGAGGGCTTGGTCTTAAAAGAAATCAATCCGCTGTTTTCGCTGGAAGATGTCATCAATTCGACCGACGCCAAATTAATTATCCCCGACAATTTGCAGCAAGCTGCCGTATAAGTTGAGATTATCCCAAGCAAAAAGCTCTCTGTGGTTAAGACAGAGAGCTTTCGGCTACAATAGCGTTTTTTTGAGCAAGTCCGGACTATACAGAGCGACATTGTAAATGTCCTCCATATAGCTCTTTGGCTTAGAAATTTCACAGCCGTTAATTGGGCATAGAAATTTGTAAGCCGAACCCTGAGAGGATCTTTTGGCCGGAAACACCGTTCTCTCAATTGCGGGTAGTTTCACTTCTGAAAAGAAGCGACGCCGTGCAATATCAATATACGTATTTGTTCCCACCAAAGATGCTCCCAGGCGGAGCTCCGTTCCCGAGCGTGTGCACTCTTTAATAATGCACCAGCTCAGCTTTCTGCTCTTGGGGATGTTGTAATATCTCCGCAAAAAGCAGAAAGAATTAAAATAAAAATTTTTTGTTTTCATAATTTAAAAATTATACAGTAGCACCAAACATTATACGCCAAAATCCCCGCCTTGTCAAATCATTTTCCAAAATAGACATAATTTTTAATTTGTTGACATAAAAAGTTTGCCGCGATATAATAATATTATATATTTTGAGGAGAACTCCCATGGCCAAAAGAGAGAAAATCAAACGCAAACTCAAAGACCTCGCGCTCGATACGCGGATTTTAGCCACTTTTGCGCTGTTGGAGTTTTGCCATACTAATGTCGCCAACGTCAGCAAAGACGACTTCAACGAGCTCTACCAAAAGGTCAACGACATCAACGACAAGATGTTTGAAGACGAAAAAGCTTTTGAGTTGGCCACCAAGTTCGAAACCGACCAAATCAATTCGGTTGAAGATATCAAAGAGCGCATGCAGCGCAACCGCGTACTCAACACCTACAAACAGTTTGGCTATTTTGGGCTTTGCAGCGGCAAGGAGCGGGAGCACCTTCCCGAAGCGCCCGAAGTTTTATCTACCATCATGTACGAGGCCGGCATTAAGAATGCCGATGAAATCTCGGTTGCCATTGTCAAACAGGAGTTGAACGACGAGCAGGCCGATAAGTTGTATAATGACCTTAACGCGCGCCGCGGCAGTCTCAAAAAACAACTCGCTGCCGATTTTCAAACCTATAAAGATAGCAATACCGCCAACCCGCTGATAGAAGATGTTGCCGCCGATATTAGCGAATATACCTTTGATAAAAACAAGACCCTTACTTATGGCTACGATATCCGCAAAGAGCAGTTAAAGTTTCGTGCGGCCTTGCGCGATAGTTTTAATAATGGTAGCAAGCCTGAGTTCTTAAAGCTATGCGGGCAAATGCTCACTGCCGGTAAGAATATTAGTCGCCAAGCCCCGATTGACGATAGTTACCAAAAGTTCAAAACACAGATTGCCGCGGCCTATGGTGAAGATGCAATTGATAAGATATTAAATGTCAGTCAGGATAATGGGGCAGACAAGGAAAAGAACCGCAAGGCGGCATATGCCGAAAAATCTTCCGAGTTGTATAACAAGACCATGGCGGCGATATTGTCACAAAAATGGGAATATAATCAGCGCAATAATATCCGCGATTGCGATTATAAAACCTATGTCAAAACCATTGAAGACCGCTACATTCCGGATTTGTGCCGTGGGTTTAATAATGTTGATGTTTTAGCCTTTCAAGATGCCGAGGACAGTAGGGCAGCGATGAGTAGGGCGGCCGAGTTGCGTTTGAACCGCGAAAAGCATGATGAAACCGCCGAACAGCAAATTGTTTCGGTGCATCACCAAATCCCCATTTCCACCATTTACGATGTTTATGATGCCATCAAACCTACAACCACACCGGAAAAGAAGCAAGCCGAGTGCGATGCCATGGTTAATGTTTTCAGCAATATGATATTTGTTATTGGACGGGAGAAGCACCAGTCCTTAGAGCCGACCAACAATCAGATTAAGATTGCGCGAACAGCCGATGCCACCATGTTTGCCGCCGAGGTCAATCCCCAAGCCATGAAAGGAATTTTTCACAAACTTCCCTCAGCCTTGCGCGATGGTATCAAGAAATATGTTAAAATCGGCGATGATAATAATAAGATTGGGGTTAGCGTCAATATGATGTTCCCTGAACCCGAGCAAATTTCCAACTTGCGCAAGACCTTGGAGCAAAGCAACCACGTTAGTCTGCTGAGCAAAATTGAGCGCTATCATGGATAAATATATAAGATAAAAGTCAGCCGGTTAATTTGCTATAAAAAAAGAGCCGTATAAAAACGGCTCTTTGTATAAATCCAGCTTGGTAAACGATTAACGTTTAGAGAACTGATAAGAACGACGAGCTTTAGCTCTACCATATTTCTTACGTTCAACCACACGGTCATCACGAGTAAGGAAGCCGGCTTTTTTGAGCACGGAGCGGAGCTCAGGATCATACTCGTTCAAAGCTTTGGCGATACCATGAGTGATAGCGCCGGCCTGACCGGACAAACCGCCACCCTTAACGGTGCAAACGACATCAAATTCATTTTCGCGGTTAGCAACAACGAAAGGCTGATTGATAATCATTTTGAGCACCGGACGAGCAAAATAAGCGTCCATAGATTTTTCATTAATGGTCACATTACCTTTACCGGGCATAACCCAAACACGAGCGACAGCATCTTTTCTCTTACCTGTAGCATAAGAGCGGCCTTGTTTGTCGCGGTTAGGTTTGCGAACTTTAACCTCGGCAGATTTGGTAGCAGATTTAATATCCTGCAAAGATTCGATTTTATCAGCCATTATAAAGCGCTCCTTTTATTTTTGGGGTTTTTCGCAGCAATATCCAAAACCTCAGGGTTCTGAGCTGTATGCGGATGCTCACTACCGGCATAAACTTTGAGTTTAGTCATTTGTTGACGGCCGAGCGGGTTACGAGAAATCATGCGTTCAACAGCTTTCATAATCACTCTTTCGGGGAAACGACCAGCCAAAATTTTAGCCGGAGTAGTTTCTTTAACGCCGCCGATATAACCGGTGTGTTTGAAATATTTTTTCTGGGTCATTTTGTGACCGGTCAGTTTAACTTTATCAGCATTGATAACGACAACATAATCGCCGCAATCAAGGTTAGGCACGAAAGAAGGTTTGTGTTTACCGCGCAAGATTTTAGCGATTTCAGCGGACAAACGACCGAGAACAACGCCTTGAGCATCAACAACATACCACTTTCTTTCAATGTCAGAAGGTTTTGTAGCATATGTGTTCATAGTGACTCACTTATATTAAAAAACAAGGTTGATTCAAAATTCGGGGTAAATATACCTGAAAAAAAGATAATGTCAACAACAAAAATCACAAATAAAACAACAAGTTGTAAATTGGTATTATAATACCGCAAAATAAAGTTTTGATTTTTAATAAATAATGCGGTTTTAGTAAAAAAATAAAAAATGTAATCCCTCGAATATAATAAAGTCATCCCTCGACTACGAAAGTAGTCGTCCAGGGATCTTCCGATTAGTATTAACAAATTCGAAGACCCCTTGATGGTTACTGACGTAACCAAGGGGTGACATTATATTATTATCAACCCGTTCTACTGATAGCATCGCGGCTCTTGGGCACAATCGCTCAGCAACAAACTGATGCCTCAGGCGCTGCCTGCGCGCACCTGCCGTGCAGGTCATCCCTCGACTACGAAAGTAGTCGTCCAGGGATCTTCCGATTAGTATTAACAAATTCTAATCTCCTTGCTGATTAGCGCAATAATTAATAGGGAAAAGTTTGGATAAAAAGATACCCCGACAGCGCCATAGCCACTGCCGAGGTACCGAAAGAAATGAATAACACAATAATATTTTGGTACCAAACCGGTTTTAGAAAATCATCACACAACGCACCGCACCGGTAGCCGAAGCGCCCGATTGCATATCCACACCATAAGCATCGAGTTTGAACCGATAACGGCTCTGCGAGCGTGCCCAATACATTGAGCCCGACTTCAAACTTTCGCCGATACCGGTAATGGTGGCTAGTTTAGCATTCAGCTGAGTAAATTTGTTGTTAGCGGTTCCGTTCCATTGTTCTTTACCCATGTGCAGCAGCTCCATCCGGTTCGGCACATGCCAGGTACCTTTGGGAATCCCCAACACCTGATAACTTTGGCAATATGCCTCAGCGTTGCCATAGGTCATGTCATCGGGTTGGTTCAAGGCCATAATAAAGCCGTAGTCCTTGCGGGCCGAAACCCAGTAGACCAACCCGACCGCCATTTTATCTGAGGTAAAAGTGTTGCTGAAAGTACCGTCATGATAATATATATCGCCCACTTCCACGGCCTGAGCCTGCGGAGTGTATACACTGCCCCAAAGAGCTAATAACATCAAACCTAATTTTCTCATTTTTTCTCTCCTAGAAGTTGGCGACACAACGATAATGTCCATATTTAGCCGAGGCCGAAGCCGCATTTCCAAAACCCGA
>CALXUQ010000025.1 GCA_944391725.1 uncultured Alphaproteobacteria bacterium
AAACAAATAAACTAGATTAAAAAAGTTCGGACAAATTGAAAAAATGATGATTTTCAAAAAACAAACATCCGAACTTGTTGAAAGCCTTGGAAAGAAAAGAAAAAGCAGCCATTTTCATGACTGCTGTTTGAATTGGTGATCCCAACGAGATTCGAACTCGTGTTACCGCCGTGAAAGGGCGATGTCCTAGGCCTCTAGACGATGGGACCGTTATAAACTAGGTGCATATATAAATGTAAAATTCTTTTTGGTCAAGCAATATTTTAAAATTTTTGCATTTTTTTTAAGCGCAATATTCAAAACCACGCCAATTCCATGGCTTAATAAGCAAAATCCCCGAGTTTAGGCCTCGGGGATTTTGTGTAATGAGCTGTTAATTAGTAACCGTTATAAGGCACTACCCGTGAGCGGTTGCCATATAACACTAGGCACTTTTGCCCCACTTGTAAAAATACGTCGGTTCCTTGTACCAAGCTTACGATATTTCCGTTATCAAGTTGGATGGTATATTCATACCCACGTTGGCGAGACAGTCCTTCTTGAGCGGCATCTCCGGCAATTCCGCCTACAACGGCACCGCCGATGGCTCCCAGAATATGCACGGCATCACTTCCGCCAATCATTGACCCGGCCACACCACCGGCCGCCGCACCGGCGAGTTTTCCGAATTGCCCGTCGCCATCAGATACAATCACCTGACGCACGGCAATAATCGTCCCTTTCACGGCTCTGGTCACTTGTCCGGTAGCCGAAGTATTATAATAATCCGCACCAATATTGTCGGTGCAGGCGTTTAAGGTCAGCATCAGCGGCAAAACCAAAGCAACAGCAATTTTCTTCATGACATTATCTCCTTGTTACACTTTTCATAAATTTAATATAGTGCAGAATAATTGTCAATGCTGGACAATTAAAGATTCTTGATGTATATTCCCAAAACGCTATTGGAATAAATCTATAAGGATAAAATAAGGAATACAAAACAATGCTAAAAAGAACCAAAATTGTCAGCTTGCTTTCAGCTGCAGATACCATGCCTGAGGTGTTGCTCAAAGGCTGGGTTCGTACACGCCGTGATGCCAAAGATTTTTCGTTTATTGAGGTTAACGACGGCTCTTGCCTCAAAAATATCCAAGTGATTGCCAATAACAATTTGCCAAATTATGATATGGTCAAAAAGCTCACCACCGGTTCGTCGCTGGCCGTAAAAGGCGCTCTGGTGGAATCCAAAGGCGGCAGTCAAAAATATGAAGTTGTGGCTAACGAAATTGAAATTTACGACATTGCCCCAGATGATTTTCCTCTCCAAAAGAAGAAACATACGGATGAGTACCTGCGGAGCATTGCTCACCTGCGCCCGCGTACCAACAAATACGGCGCCGCTTTCAGGATTCGCTCAGAGCTTTCGTATGCCATTCACAAATTTTTCCATGATCGTGGTTTTCGCTATGTTCACACTCCGCTGATTACCGGCTCAGATTGTGAAGGTGCCGGCGAGATGTTTCAGGTTACTACCTTAGATTTGAAAAATCCGCCCAAACTTCCAAACGGTGAGATTGATTATTCGCAAGACTTTTTCGGCAAAGAGGCTCATTTAACAGTGTCCGGACAGCTAAATGGCGAAATGTATGCCATGGCTCTTGGCGATATTTATACTTTTGGCCCGACTTTCCGTGCCGAAAATTCCAACACCACCCGCCACGCCGCCGAGTTTTGGATGATTGAACCCGAAATGGCCTTTGCCGATATTTATGATGATATGGACTTAGCCGAAGACATGGTGCGTTTTTGTGTTAAGCACATCATGGATAACTGCGCCGAGGACTTGGAGCTGTTCAACAAGTTTGTTGAGCCCGGATTGCTTGATAAATTACAAAATATTGTTGATAACGGTTTTGCGCGCATTACTTATGCCGAGGCGATTGAGATTATGAAAAAATCGGGTCATAAGTTTGAATACACCCCCGAATTTGGTATTGATATGCAAACCGAGCACGAGCGTTATCTGGCCGAGGTTCACTTCAAACGTCCGGTCATTGTGCGCGATTACCCCAAAGAGATTAAAGCCTTTTATATGCGCCTCAACGATGACGGCCGCACCGTTGCCGCTATGGATGTTTTGGTCCCGGGTATCGGCGAGCTGATTGGTGGCTCTCAGCGTGAGGAGCGTTATGATGTGTTGGTAAAAAAGATTCGCGAACTCGGAATGCACGAAGATGACTACTCGTGGTATTTAGATTCTCGCCGCTATGGTTCGGTTCCTCATGCAGGCTTTGGTTTGGGTTTTGAACGCATGATGATGTTGGTCACCGGCATTGGCAACATTCGCGATGTCATTCCGTTCCCGCGGACGCCAAAATCCATCAACTTCTAATCAGGCATAAAGGGGAGGGCGCCGATGTTAAAGTTTTCTACCGCCTTGCTGGTTGCAATACTGAGCTTTGGCCAAGCTAAGGCAGAGGAAGATTTACTCTCAACCGAGGTCAAACCGGTAGAAATTGTGCGCCCTTCTTTGCCCGAATGCAACGATGCAAAATTGCGCCGCCTGCTTGATGAGAAGATAGATGCGTACTATCGCAAAACCCCGCCCGAAAGCTTGATAGAAAAGCGAATGCAGAAACTCATCTTACGCAATTTTCATAGTTTTGAGGCTGTTGATACGAGCAATTTTAGTCCCGATGATGACTTGCGGGTTGCCAATAAATTAGTCAGCATCAAAATCAACAATGGCCTCACCGATGATGAAATCCGGCTCTGCCGTACTCAAAGCGATTCTAAGTTGCCCGTTGTCTATCTTCTGATTTATCCCGAAAACTTCACCTATCTGGTCGAAGTAATAAATTTCATCAACTACAATCCCTCATATAAAGATTTTTTGCTGATTTATGATTAAAAATTTGCAAGAAGTTGTTGCATTTTTTTGCAAATAAATATAATATTCTTGATTGCTGATATTGATATCGGCCTAATTTGTAACTAAATCATTTCTTGTGTAACTTGAAAAGAGGTTGATGCAAAATATGACACAATGTTCTGAGTTGGTAGTACGTAATCCGTCAAATTTACCGGTAGTGCTGGACGAGAACAGTCTGTTTTCCTATCTCGAAAAAATCAAAAAATTTCCGGTTTTAAGTGAAGAAGAAGAAACCAAATTGGTCCGCGATTTTAGCGAACATGGCGATGTCATGGCTGCCCAACAGTTGGTGACTTCGCACTTGCGCTTGGCCGCTAAAATTGCTTTGAGTTATCGCCGCTATGGTTTGCCCATGGCCGACATTATCTCTGAGGCCAATATCGGCCTGATGCAAGCTGTCAAAAAATTTGACTTAAGCAAGAAGGTTCGTCTGTCGACTTATGCCGTGTGGTGGATTCGTGCCGCAATTAATGATTTTATTTTGCGTTCTTGGTCTTTGGTCAAGATTGGCACTCGTGCCGCTCAAAAGAAGTTGTTTTATAATCTGAACCGCTTAAAAGCCAAATTAGGTTTATATGATAGTAAGGATCTTCCGCCCGAAGCCGTGCATAGCATCGCTCGAGAGCTGGTGGTTGATGAAGATGATGTCAAAGAAATGAACTGCCGCTTGGGTGGAGATAAGTCGCTTAATGTTGCGGTCTCCGATGAAGACGATTCTGAAAAAATTGACCTTTTGGTTGATGGCCGTCAAAACATTGAGGAGAACTTGGCTCGCAAACAAGAGCGCGTTCAACGTGCCAACATTTTGCGCCAATGTCTTGCCAAATTGGACCCTCGCGAACAAGAGATTATTCGTGGTCGTTTGCTGAGCGAAACTCCGTTGACCTTGGAAGAATTAGGTGCCAAATTTGGGATTAGTCGTGAGCGTGTTCGTCAGGTCGAGAAGAAAGCTTTTGATAAGCTCTCCGGCCTTGTAAAGCTTGCATTACAAAATAATTTATGATATAATAATATTCCCTAAAAAGGGGAATTAAGGTGGGGATTTTTAAATCATGAACAGAGCAGAAACTACTGCGCCGGAAAACGGCCGCTACAATCCAGCCCTATCCATGGCTCCCGAGTTTAAGGAAATGGAAGCCCGCATGGACGAGCGCTTGGACAAAGTACGTGCCCTCAACCATCCGCAACCCGAGAATGATAAAGTTTCGACATCATTACTCTCAGGCGGTCGGCAAGAATAATTCTCAATTCTTAAAAACGCCGTCAAGGCGTTTTTTTTATTAATGCTTTCACAGATTATGAATATGCAAAACACCAACTTGTTTGAAGATATAACTCACCGTCTGGCTGAAGGAAAAATTCCTTCTCCGCGGCTAGAAGCCAGATTGTTGCTGGCTTATGCTTTGGGAGTAGATGCCGATACTCTAAATCTTTTTGCTCTAGAGTTAGATGACGCTCAGCTCCATAAACTAGACCAAGCCCTCAAGGCAAGATTAGCTCATAAACCCATCTGCAAAATTGTGGGAACAAAGGCTTTTTATAAGCATGACTTCAAGGTAGACTGCAATGTCTTATCGCCCCGCCCGGATACGGAAATTTTGGTTGAGAACGCCATTCGATTAGGACAGCAGCATAACCTCAAACGCGTGCTCGACTTAGGCACCGGCAGCGGTTGCATTTTGCTTTCGGTTATAGAAGATTTGCCCAATGCCAAAGGTTTGGGGGTAGATATTTCAGATAAGGCCTTAGAAATTGCTCAGACCAATGCCGCAATGCTCGGACTTTTGCCCCGAGTTGAGTTTGCGAGAGGCAGTTGGTTTGATGATACCTTAAACTGGGGATATAAGTTTGACTTAATTGTTTCCAATCCGCCTTATATCAAAAGTGGCGATATTGTTAACTTGGCCCCCGAGGTTAAAGACTATGACCCGAGGTTAGCTCTTGATGGCGGTGCCGATGGCTATCGCGATTATAAAAAACTGGCGGAACGGATTCCCGAATGGTTGGAAGATAACGGCTATGTACTTTTAGAAGTCGGTATCGGACAAGCAGAGCAGGTGGCGCAAATTTTTGCCGCATCCGGATTACACCTCTGCGAGATAGCAAAAGATTTAGCCGGGATTAATCGATGTGTAATTTTGAAAAAATAATTTGCAAATAAATTTTTTTTTGGTTATTATGATGCCGAAGATACCTTGAAGAGTTTGTTTGGTGTCTGGAGATTCTTTTTCAAAATTAAACGTCTTTTAATGTTTTTAATTTAGTAATTTCGTTGTCGAAATTCTGAACCTAATTTTGTGGTAAAAGTATATGAAAAAAAATAACAATAAATATCGTAATAATTATTCCAATGTTTATTCTTTGAATTATAAATTTGACAGTTGCAGCATCGCCGGAAAAATCAGCGGCACTGCGTTAGATTTAATCAAAAAATATAATGAACTGGCTAAAGAAGCCCAAAGCAACGGCGACCATGTCAATGCGGAAGTTTTCCGCCAATATGCCGAACACTATCGTAAAATTGTTACCGATATTAATGAAAAGAAAATGCAAAATATAGCTCTGCGCAACCAACAATCTCGTGCAGATGAAAGCAATTTCACTCTGATTGAAACACCGGATTTTTCAAACTCTGACCACTCAGATTCTGAAGAAGATGTAGTTTTAGAGCAAGTCAAAGCTCCGGTCATTGATATCAATGCCGACTTAACTTCCGAACCTTCGGTTTTCTCAATTGACGGTGTCCATCTTTCTGAGCCCGAACCGGAAATCTCAGCGGCTCCTCAACCCGAAAAAAAGAGTTTTACCGTCATTGAGATAAAACCCGAAACCGCCAAAGCCGATATCATTGCGACCAAAGACGAGCAAAAACCGCGCACTCGTAAATATGTTCGCAAAAAGACCGAGAAGGCACTGGCCGTATAATATATAAAGGAGAAAAAGCTTGTTTTTTATTGTTGCCTCATTAATCGTAGCTATCGCCGGTTCTATGGTAACAATCAAAACTTTGGTTGGATACAATCAATTTAGCTTGTGGTTCAAATTAAGTGTTGCTGGGTTAGTAGTTGTGGGCTGGTTAGCTCCGATACTAACCCATTTTTTGCGCCGTGGTTCGGAGTTTTTGGGTGTGACTTTCCCCTATATCTATAATCTGCTATATTTGCTGTTTGGCTTAGCTTTTATTTTGTTGATACTAATTTTGGTGCGCGATTTTATCTGGGTCGGCGGCTGGAAATTGAGTAGGCTCTGGACCGCTAGTCCGTTTTTAGACCCCTATAATCCGCGGCTGATTGCGCGTGCCAATTTGGGAGTGGTATTGCTGAGCTTGGCGGTTTGCACTTGGGCAGTCTGGGAAGCGGTAAAAATTCCGGAAGTCAAGACCGTGAGTTTTAGCTCCGAGAAGTTAGACCGCGAGTATCGACTGGCAATGCTAAGTGACTTGCACATCAATCGCACCAGTTCTTTAAGTAGGCTTAATGATATTGTTGCCAAAGTTAATGCGCTTAAACCTGAGGCAATTTTTTTGGTTGGCGATGTTGTTGATGACAAGACCAAAAACTTAGAACCTCAAATGCAAGTTTTGCGTAAACTTTCTGCCCCGTTAGGGGTTTATGTCGTGACCGGCAACCATGAGCTTTATAGCGGTTTGGACTTGTGGTTAAGAAATTTCAGCCGTATGGGCTGGCAGGTATTGTTCAATCGGGGACAAAAGCTCAAAGGCACCAAGTTGTATGTAGGAGGCATTCCCGATTTGAACACGGCAATGAGCCCGTTTTTTAAGGTTGATTTTGCCAAGACGTTTAAGCAAAGTCGTAATACTGATTATAAGATTTTGCTCTCACACTATCCTAATTTGGAAAAATATGGCCCTGCCGATTATGACTTGCAACTTTCCGGTCATACTCACGGCGGACAAATTTTCCCGTTCCACTATTTGTCCTGGAAAGCCAACAAGTATTTGGCCGGAGCCTATCGGGTTGATAATCATGACTTATATGTTTCTCGCGGCACCGGCTATTGGGGACCGCCGTTAAGACTGTTGGCACCATCTGAAATTACCGAAATAATCTTGCAACCAATTAAGAAATAATTTTTTTAGAGTGTTGATTTTCATATATCCGATTTCCTATATATAAATAAAGAAAAAGGAAGGTGTAGAACATGGATTATGAAAAATTAACCAATCGCTCCAAAGATTTGATTCAAGATGTGGTCAAACTGGCGGCCAGCCAAAAGCACCAGTACATCTCGCCGGAGCACTTACTTCAAGCCCTAATTGATGATAAGAGCGGACTGATTGCCGACTTAATCAACAAGAGCGGCGGCAGTCTGATTCAAATCCGCAACAAGTTGAGCGAACAGTTGAGCAAAATTCCGCAAGTCATGGGCGAGGGCACCCAAAGCCTAATGTCGCAAGACTTTACGCGCGTGATGCTTGAGGCTGAAAAATTGGCCGATAAAGCGAATGATAAATATGTCACTTTGGAAAGAATCTTGCAGGCTCTGGCGCTAACGGACGGCACTCCGGCTTATCGCATTTTGAAAGACAGCGGAGTCGATGCCAAAAAGCTCAACCAGGTGATTAATGACTATCGCCAAGGTCGAACCGCCGATAGCGAAAGCGCCGAAGATAACTTTGAAGCCTTAAAGAAATATGCGGTAGATATAACCGCTAAGGCCAAAGAAGGAAAACTAGATCCGGTGGTCGGTCGTGAGCACGAGATTAGAAGAACCATTCAGGTTTTGTCGCGTCGTACCAAAAACAATCCGGTCTTGATAGGTGAACCGGGCGTTGGTAAAACCGCGATTGTCGAGGGCTTGGCCATGCGTATTGTCAACGACGATGTGCCCGAAAGCCTGCGCCACAAACGGCTGTTATCTTTGGACTTGGGTGCGTTGATTGCCGGTGCCAAATTCCGTGGCGAGTTTGAAGAAAGATTAAAAGCTGTCTTAAATGATATCGAGGCCGCTAATGGCAACATCATCTTGTTTATTGATGAAATGCATACCATTGTCGGCGCCGGTGCCAGCGAAGGCTCAATGGATGCCTCCAACTTGCTCAAACCGGCTTTGGCTCGTGGCGAATTGCACTGCCTTGGTGCCACCACTTTGAACGAGTATAAGAAGTATATTGAAAAAGATGCTGCTTTGGCACGTCGTTTCCAACCGGTGTATATCAGTGAGCCGACAGTCGAAGAAACCATTTCGATTTTGCGTGGTATTAAAGAGAAGTTTGAGCTCCACCACGGAGTACGAATTTCCGATGCCGCATTGCTGGCCGCTGCCACCTTGTCTAACCGCTATATCACGGATCGTTTCTTGCCCGATAAGGCCATAGACTTGATGGACGAGGCCGCAAGCTCCCTGCGTATGGCTATAGATTCCAAACCAGAAGAGTTAGATGAGTTGGATCGTAAGATTTTGCAGTTAAAAATCGAGCGTGAGGCTCTCAAGAAAGAAACCGATGACAAGTCCAAACAGCGCTTAGAATTGATAGGCTATGAAATCACCGGCTTGGAGTCTAAGGCTAAGGCTTTGGAAGACAAGTGGAAGAGCGAGAAACAAGGCTTGTCGGATTTAACCGGTTTGAAAGATAAGTTAGACAAGGCCAGAATTGAGGTCGAAATTGCCAAACGTAACGGCGAGTATGAGCGCGCCGGCGAATTGCAATATGGCCTAATTCCAGAATTGGAACAAAAAATCAAGACCGCGGAGGAAAACTCCAAGAACAAAAAAGGCGGCATTAGTGAAACGGTAACCGAAGAAAACATCGCAAGCGTTGTATCAAAGTGGACAGGTATTCCGGTTGATAAAATGCTTGAAGGCGAAAGAGAAAAACTCTTGCACATGGAAGACTTTTTGGCCAAACGTGTTGTTGGTCAAAAAGAGGCGATTGTGGCGGTATCCAATGCGGTGCGTCGTTCTCGTGCCGGTATCAGCGAGAGCAGACAACCGATAGGTTCGTTCTTGTTCTTAGGTCCGACCGGTGTTGGTAAAACCGAATTGAGCAAAGCCCTAGCTGAGTTCTTGTTTAACGATGAGAGCGCCATGCTGAGAGTGGATATGTCCGAGTATATGGAAAAGCACTCGGTGGCTCGTCTGATTGGTTCTCCTCCGGGATATGTCGGCTATGAAGAAGGCGGTGTTTTAACCGAGGCGGTACGTCGTCGTCCTTATCAGGTCATTTTGTTTGATGAAATCGAGAAAGCCCACCCCGATGTGTTTAATATCTTATTGCAGGTATTAGACGATGGTCGTTTGACTGATGGTAAAGGCCGCACGGTAGATTTCAAAAATACAATCATCATCATGACTTCTAACTTGGGCTCTGATATTTTAACTCGCGCCACTTCGGCCGATGACGGCAAAAAAGTTCGTGCTCAGGTTATGGACATTGTCAAAGCCTCGTTCCGTCCGGAGTTTATCAACCGTATTGATGAGATTATCGTCTTTCATAAGCTGGATAAGAGTAACATTAAGGACATTGCCGAGATTCAGATTAAGAATATCGAGAAACGCTTGGCCGAGAAGAATATCCACCTCAATGTTAACGAGGCTGCGTTTATGTGGATTGTCAACAACGGCTACGATGCGGTGTATGGCGCACGTCCGTTAAGACGGTTGCTCAAGAACCAAATTGAGAATAAACTGGCCTTAAAGATATTGGACGGTGAAATCTCCGATAACGACACGGCTAATATCATCGTTAGCAACGGCGAATTGGAGATAGTAAAGGACAAACGCAAAAATGGCTGATTTGTATGAACAGGCCGTTCGGGTGGCACAGACCATGTCTGTGTCCACCCCCAAAGACGGGGTAGTGCTGTATAGTGTAAGCTTTTTGCCGAGTAAGGAAAATAAGGACAAAGCTTTTGCCTATTTGGACACGCACCCCGAAGCGATGATGATAGACCAGACCGAGTGCGGAAAAGAGCTGATAAGATTGGGCTTAGACGGAGATAAGTCGGGCTTGAGTTCTGAGGAGATAGCCGCAGTGTGGAAGATTGCCTCCGCGCGCATGATAAGCGAGGCGAGGGGAGATGTGGTAGCATTTGTAAAAGATGCCGACCCGCGCAGTGTTTTTCGGAGCACGGAGTTGCCGGCGATTTTGCGTAATGAGGCGATAACAAGCATCAACGGCTGGGATAAGTTCCGCTTTGCCAAGGAGTATTTTGAAGATTAGGAGGGACTAGGAAAAAGAAGATTTTGAGATAAAATAAAAAATTGCGAAATATAGGCTTACGCGGGGAGATTTTCTCCCCGTTTTTTTGTGCTTAGAGCATGTGCTTAGAGAGCATAATATAAAAAAGAACTCCGACAGCGCAAAAGCCACTGCCGGAGCATCGGAGAAAGAAAAACATAATAATATTTTTTACCTAAAATTCTAAAACGCATATGTAATTAGTAGAATTAATACTAGATTTGTAAGAATAGCTAATTTTCCCATCATAATAAATATTCCATACTGATGAAACTTTTCCATCACTTCCAATTCGTTCTGTCGATGACATAAATGATCCTGATATTGGAGTTATATCGAGCGCAACGAATGCACTCTCAATAATAGCTTTGTTCTTGACGCGAATAGCTTCCAACTCCCCTAATGCTGGAAGATACCATTCTCCTGTGGTACTTTTATCCCCTTTGGGTGAGTATTCGGAGCACCTAATTACTGCATCATCCCCGGCACTAACGCTACTCAATTCATTAAGCCAAGCAGATGTATTTCCTTTGCCGTTCCAGTCTGATAACGCTGATTGCGCATCCGAATAGTTTGTGATTCCCTGAACATCAACAGAAGAGGCATTACGTGACCATTGACCATATTCATAATAAGATAAAGCAACTGCAACCTTTTTGCCATCTTTCTCATATCCCACAACACCAATTGGAGTTTTGTCTTTTAATTTACAAGCATTGCAAGTAAAGTCTGAATACACAATACTTCCAACTTCACAGCCTTCTTTGCATGTTTTTAAGCATTCTCTATTTCTCCATTCGTAACCAGGGGAACAAGTACAGCTTGCATAAAAACCTCCGCAAGATTCCCCCACTCCTGCCAGCTCATTTATCCCTGAGCAAGTAGAAACATATGATCGATCGCAAATTCTGGCTTTTCTGTTTTCGTTTATTTCAATGGGTAAAACACATCTCACCGAACGAACGGTTTTTTTTGATCCGCTAGCCCCATTATTTATACCGGCATATACAGAATACCCATTATCCGGTGAAGATGCAAAATATCTAGTTTCAGATAGTGGAGTAGCCTCAATTTTTGTTAATCCATTGTTAATTGATGAAAAATTAGGCCATATGGTTGCTAATAATTCTCCTGATGCAGGTAAATACCAATCTCCTGTACTAGTAGCTGCTGTAACATAGTTGTAACAATATCCCGGAGCGTAACCGTCGGCATTTGCTCCATAATGATCTACCCAAAATAAGGTTGCAGGTTTTCCGTCAAAATAGTTTTTCTGGTCTACCGAACCTGATACGTATCCTATGCCATACACATTATCACTATCAGGACTCCATGGCAGTTGCGTTTCTTTTATGCTGACTGCCAATGCTTTTGAACCGTCAACATAACCAATAACGCCGATAGGAATTTTTCCATCTTCTTTTTCTGCAGAAATGGATAAATCATTATATAAGATTTGCCCAATAAGAGAAGGAATAGTACACATACCGTCAACCCATTCATATCCATCAATACACTCGCAACTCTTATACAGACCAGCACATGTATCACCACTGCCATTCGCATATCCCATGCCTTGACACCGATATCTATAGTCAGCTGAACAAATTTTTATTTTGCCTGCTTCATCAACGTCCAACGGTAATGTACACATCAGCCGAGGTGAACCACGGGTTGTTCCTTCATAATCACCTTTAATATCATCATATGGACGCCCAGAAGATAGCTCCCACCCATGGATATAAGACAGTTCCGAAGAAGAAGCATAATTATAGCTTATTTCATTTTTTCCGGCTGCAGCATACCCGCTATTTATTTTTTCACGATTATTGATTAGAAAATAATTTAATTCGCCCATGGCGGGAAGATACCATTGGTTTTTTAATGTCCCAGAGGTCTGATAATTATAACATACTCCGGCGCTGTATCTTGATCCACTGATTTTGTAGTGTGCAAAAGTATTCTCACGTCCGTTAAAATCACTAAGAACTTCTCGCACTGAGGTATAGTTTCGTATTCCTTTATAATCTTGAGCCATTCCCCATCTTCCAGACTTGGCATCCAAACCGACCGCCAATCGTTCATTATTGTTTTTATACCCGATGATACCTATTGGCACTTTAGATGAATCTAAAGTTACGCTGCAGGTTAAATCACTGTATAAAATATCTCCAACTTGACATAATGGTTTGCATTCTCCGTTATCCCATACATAGTCAATATCACATTTGCTGGACTTGTACGTTCCCGCACAGGAATCACCCACTCCGCCGGTAATATGCGTCGAACTGTCAACTGAACAACTATAAATATACTCCTTATCACAAACTTTCGCCGTCCCATTACCCATATCTTCAAACGGCAACATACACCTAAAGGAAGCAGCTTTATTCTTATCTATACCAAACAATGATGATGAAAATGTATTCTCATACCAAACCGCATTGTTATGCTTTTCTGACGAAGACACATAGCCACGACCATATACCAACTGCGTCCCTCCTGACACAGATATTCCATTGCTTATTGACGAATAGTTGACACATATTGAGCTAAACAACTCTCCCTGTGCAGGCAAATACCAATCACCTTTAGATGTTCCTGGTGTTGTATACTTATAACAATATCCTGCCATATAGCTACTAGAGCTACTTTCTAATATATTAATTATTCTATAAGTATTCCTTTTACCGGCAAAATCTTTCCTTGCATGCGTATCAGAGCTGAAATTCGTCAGTCCCGGAATATCCGTACCATATCCACCCCATTCCATTTTTCCAGGATCATCCAACTGGATTGCAAGTCTCTTTGTTCCCTCTGCATAACTAACCACCCCGATAGGAGTTTTGCCTTCTATTTTGCAAGAACTGCAGGTATGGTCGGAATAGAGAATATTCCCGACCGAGCAGGTGTTATCACAAGATTTCTTACACGACTCATCTTTCCATTCATATCCTTCAGCGCACTCTCCAATTTTGGTCTTATATTTCATTCCATCACAAGAATCGCAGCTATCGCCTTTGACGTAACCCTCTGGAATTTGGCTCTCCAAATAAGGATAATCATCACACGGCGCGCAACATTCTTTGTACCACTTTTCATCGCCGCGCCAGCAAACTTCCGTACCGGTTTTGCCGCCGTTTGCACATTGGATAAAGCCATCACCCGCACAGTCATTCAGCTCCGCTTTGTATTTGGTAATATCTCCGCAGGCCAAACAACTTTCGCCTTTTTGATAACCTTGTGGAATTTCATCTTCCTCATAGGGATAATCCTCACATTCATTACAGCACTTGCCATATAGCGGCGAATAGGAGCACAATTCATCATCGTCTAACTTCCAACCCTCTTGGCATTCACTCACATAATCAGGATTTTCTTCACTGCACGCCCGAGCTAAATCTTCTTTGCATTGTTTATAAAAATTTAAACCATTTAAACATTGCTCATCGGCATATTGAGGAGCAACACATTCCTCCGGTAATGTGTTATAGCCATTGTCTTCGCACCACTTTTGAGCATCGCACTTGAGATAGTGACTGTTATCAGGGCAGACTTCCCGATGATAATAAGGAGGGCACTGCCCCAGTTCATAGTAAGTATAGCCCATATCACGACAATATTTGGTAGAAACATTGGCATCGCCCTGAAATTCTAGTATCTTGTCCCCGCAGTCGGGCAAAAAACAAATTGCCGCTTGTGCCATATTCTCTAGCCCAAGCCAGCCGAGACCACCACCAATCCCCAAGCATAGCGCAACATAACTTACGCCCCGATAAAAGCGCAATTTTTTTGAATTTTGGCCACAACAAACCAGGCCGGATTTTTTAGTGTCCTGCGTCATTATAAAAATTCCTTGGCTAAAAATTAGACAAAAGATTAAACTACCTTAAAAACCTTAGATTCTCCCATTAGCGATTCTATATATAAGTATTATCATAATATATTTTTACAAAAATTGCAATAATTTAATAGCCTACCCCAAGGATATTTGTCCACTTTAAATAAAATTGTAAATAGCCTTGGAAGATTGGATTTTGTAATTGCAAATTCCCCCAATCAGGTGTAAAAATAATTAACTTGTGCAATCTGGAGTTTTTAGTATGCAAAAAACCTTATCTCGCCCCATTACAATTGACGGCATCGGCCTCCATTCCGGCTGTAAATCGCGCCTGGTCCTAAACCCCGCACCGATAAATCATGGGGTGGTCTTTTGCCGCACCGATTTGCCCGATAGGCCTCAGTTTCCCGCACTCTATACCCATGTGGTCGATACCAGAAATTGCACCTGCCTTGGCGATAGTCATGGCAATGTGGTGTCAACTGTTGAACACCTTATGGCCGCTCTTTCTGTTGCTGGATTGGATAATACCTTAATTGAGGTCAATGGTCCGGAACTCCCGATTATGGATAGTAGTGCCTTGGCATTTTTCCGTTCATTTATGGCTCCGGGAGTTTTAGTCGAGCAAAATGCTCCCAAACATTATCTCAAAATCAAGAAAACTATCGAGCTGACCGAGGGTGACAAACATATTAAGCTCAGCCCCTCGGCCAAAGGGCAGGTTGTCCATTTTACCATTGATTTTCCGTCTCCGATTGTCGGTCATCAAGAATTTGCAGGCGAAATCACCCCGCAGTTGTTTGAGGACGAAATTGCTCCTTGCCGCACTTTTTGCGAAAAATATCAGGTTGACTATCTGCAATCAATTGGCCTAATCAAGGGCGGAAGCTTAGAAAATGCGGTAGTTTTGGACGGTGATAAAATTTTGAACCCTGAGGGTTTCCGTTGTGAGCACGAATGCGTCAATCACAAAGTTTTGGATGCGGTGGGTGATTTATATACTTCCGGCTACTATATCTTAGGTGAGCTGGAGGCAGTTCGCACCGGACATCACCACACCAACGAGCTCTTAAAGCTTTTGTTTGCCGATGAAAACAATTATGAAATCATATAAAGGATTAAGCATGAAAAAATTTGCGCTGATATTAAGTTTGTTTTTGGGACTGAGTGTAGTTACGGCTTGTTCGTCAACTCCGGATAATGACGATGATAAATCTGCCGAAGAACTGTATGTCAAAGGCTACAAATTGCTCAACAAAGATCAGTATCAAAAATCGGCCGAAACCTTTGAAAAAGTCGAGCTTGAGCATCCATATTCCAAATGGGCCACCAAGGCCAAATTAATGGGCGCCTATGCTTATTATAAAGACAATAAATATGATGATGCCATCATCAGCCTTGACCGCTTTATCAAATTTCACCCCGGCAATAAGGATATTGCCTATGCCTATTACCTTAAGGCGCTGTGCTACTATGACCAAATTACCTCGGTTGAAAAAGACCAGGGCAACACCGAAGAAGCATATAAAGCTCTCCAGCAGGTTATTTTCCGTTTCCCTGATACCGATTATGCCCAAGACGCCAGATTGAAACTCGATTTAACCCGCGACCACTTGGCCGGCAAAGAAATGGAAATCGGGCGTTATTATTTGTCGCAAAACAATTACCTCTCGGCCTTAAACCGTTTTTCGACCGTGGTTAACGACTATCAAACTACCAGCCACATTGAAGAAGCCTTGTATCGGCAAGTTGAGCTCTATAGCATTTTGGGTATGACTGCCGAAGCCGACAATGCCGCCAAAGTTTTGGGACATAACTATCCCAAGAGCAAGTGGTATGCCAAGGCCAAGAGTTTATTGAAGGGTGAAACAAAGAACTAATGCTCCAAAGTCTATCGATTCGCAATGTTGTACTGATTGACAAGCTGGATTTGGATTTCCAATCCGGCTTGAGCGTTTTGACCGGAGAAACCGGCGCCGGAAAATCTATCTTGCTGGATTCTTTGGGACTGGTTTTAGGCAATCGGGCCGAAGCCTCGCTCATTCGCCACGGAGCCGATAAGCTGAGCGTGACCGCATCTTTTAGCGCGCCGCAACCGGGCGAGGCTTTGGCTGGGCTCTTAGCCGAAAATGAGATTGATTGCGAAGACGAATTGATAATTAAGCGCAGCCTCACAACCGATGGCAAAGGCAAAATTTTTGTAAACGACCAGCCGATAAGTGTCAAACTCCTGCGTGAGATTGGCAAAAATTTGGTTGAGGTTCATGGCCAGTTTGATAACCAAGGCTTGCTCAATCCGGCTTCGCATTTAGGTGTGCTGGATGCTTATGGCAATTATGCCGATTTGCTTGCCTCCACCAAACAAACTTATGGCGCCTATAAAGAAGCACGTCGCCAACGGATTACCGCCGAAACCGATATTGAACGCGCCAAAACCGAAGAAGACAATCTCCGCCATTGGGTCGGCGAGCTGGAAAAAATCAATCCCGAAAAAGGCGAGGAAGATACCCTGACTGCCCGCCGTTTGGAACTGATGAATGCCGAAAAAATCATTGAGGGTCTAAACCATGCGTATGGCCTGCTCACCCAAGGCAGCGATGTCCAATCCTCTCTGCGTCAGGCTCAATCTGCTATGTATAAGATAAATGATATGGTCGGCGGTAAATATTCCGAGATTATTGACGACCTCGAACAAGCCATGATAGAAACTTCCGAGGCTCTAAGCGCCATTGAGAATGCCTCAGAAAATGTGAGTATGAATACCAACGAGTTGGAAGAAATTGAGAGCCGCTTGTTTAGCCTGCGAGGTCTGGCGCGCAAACATCAGGTTGGAGTAGATGATTTGCCCGATGTTTTAGACGATTTCAAACAAAAGCTAAGTAATATTGAGTTTGGCGAGGAGGGCATACATCGCCTCCGCCAAGCCGAAGAACAAGCCAAACTTGCTTATCTTAAAGCCGCAAATGAGCTAAGTTCCGAGCGCAAACAAGCCGCCTTGCGGTTAGATGCCGCGGTTATGGCCGAGCTCCCGCCGCTCAAAATGGAGAAGGCGCGCTTTGTCACCGTGGTTGAAAAGCTCCCCGAAAACTCTTGGAGCGAAAATGGTTTTGATAGTGTTTGTTTCACTGTTTCTACTAACCCCAATTCGCCGCAAGGCCCCTTAAACAAAATTGCCTCAGGTGGTGAACTCTCAAGATTTATGCTGGCTCTGAAAGTCAATCTGGCGCAAACCTCAAGTGTCAAGACCATGATTTTTGATGAGGTCGATGCCGGTATCGGTGGCGCCACGGCTCAGGCAGTAGGGGAGAGATTAGCCAGATTAGCCCAAGGCGTGCAGGTCTTGGTTGTAACTCATTCTCCGCAAGTTGCCGCACAAGGTAACCACCATTTCAAGGTTGAAAAATCCACCCAAGACAATGTGACCACCACTTGCGTGCGTGAGCTTGACAATGCCGAAAAATGCGAAGAAATTGCCCGTATGCTGGCCGGAGAAGTTATTTCTGATGAGGCCAGAGCCGCCGCTAAGGTTTTGTTGAGCGCTTAAGGCGTTGCAAAATTGCTTTTCTGATTTTGGAATAAGTTGACAATTCATCATCTTGAGAAAGCTGATGAAAAGCATGGGTCGTATCAATCGGCATTGGGTTAGTTGGGGTAAGGTTTAGATAGTTGATATCCGGCTTAAAGGTAATGTGCTTGAGTGTAAAGATTACAAAGAAAGCCGTCACGATGGAGTAAGCCAACACAAAGCAGATTGCCCCACCGATTTGCATCAAATAAGAAATTGCCACCGGTCCCAAAATCATTCCGATACTTTGGAGCATAATCATCATTCCCGCGGCATTGACCCGGTCGTCATCCTCAATCAAATCATTCACGTGCGAAACCGAAATCGGGTAAAGAATAAATGTCCCCGAACCCAAAAGCAGGGCGCCGATTGCCAACTGCCACACCCCGTTGTCGACCAAAAAATGTACCCACGGCGCAATAAAGAACAAAACTCCGGCAATCCACATCATCACATAACGTCTGTCGCACAAATCCGAAAGTTTCCCCATTGGAAATTGGATAAGCAAACCACCCAAAACCCCAAAGAACATGAACAACGAAGTCATTTCAATATCAAGCCCGATTAGGTGAGCATAAATTGCGCCCAGAGAGTAGAATGCCCCCACAAAAATTCCGCTGCAAAGACAACCAACCACTCCCACCGGAGAAATTTTATATAGCTTAAACAGCGACATGCTTTTATGTACCATAATGTTGGGTGAGGGGAGAGCCGTTAGCGAAATCGGGACCAAAGCCAAAGAAAAAATCACCGATACCACGATGTAAATCACAATTCCGTTGGGATCGGGAATATTAAGGAGCAACTGACCGCTACTGGCACCGAGATAAGAAGTAATCATGTATAATGACATTAATAGGCCGCGATTTTTGTTATTGGCGCGAGTGTTGAGCCAGCTTTCCAAACACATAAAACTCGAGCCCATGCAATATCCCTCCAGCAAGCGCAACACGCCCCAGTAAATCGGGTTAACCGAGAAATAATGCAGCAATACCAAAGCCGAGAAAATTGAGATATAGGCCGAAAAAGAGCGAATATGCCCCACGCGATTAATGATGTGATTCGAGGTCTTGGAGGCAATGATATAACCGGCATAATAAAGCGAGAGCACAATACCGGCCGCAAAAGTCGAAACACCGTTTTCAGCCATGCGCAAACCCAAAGTGGAGGTCAATAGCGCATAGGCACAACAAGCCAAAGCCGTTCCGGCAAAAAACGCGGTCAGCGGCGAAATCACATTTTTAAGTATATTTAAGAAATTTATTAAGTTAGACATCTCAATATCCCGAAAAACACTTGCTTTGGGTCATATAATAGCCTACTCTGCCATTATTAAGTTAAGGAGAGGTTAAATGAAACAAGTTTCTGCCGGAATAATTATCTGCAATCATAAAATTCTGATAGCGCGCCGCAATCATAATAAGTCCAATGCCGAGCTTTGGGAGTTCCCCGGAGGCAAGCAAGAACCCGGCGAAACCATGCCCGAATGCCTCCGCCGCGAGATTGCCGAGGAACTGCACTTAGATATTGAGGTTGGCCGTTTTTTCATGCAAAGCACTTATGAATATGCCCAAGGCACCGTATGCCTGCACGCTTACTATGCCTATTGCAAGAGTGAGGATATCAGTTTCCATAGCGACCACGACCGCTTGGCTTGGGTCATACCAAATGAGCTGGGGCAATATGAGTTTTCTCCGGCCGATATCCCGATACGCGATGCCCTGCAAAATTTGCCCTTGCCGGTGAAGGATAATTAGATTTATTAAAAGGTTAGAATAGGATTTAGTTGTCTTTCTTTAAGATAGTGCTGATTCGTTTGTGCAAATCATCAATTTTTAGCTTTAGTTGCGGGGAGAGATTGGGTGCTTTTTGCGCGCGAAGGATTTGCTGTTGAGCAATTTTAACTGCCCCAATACCAAGACTATATTCTGCCGCCGCATAATCTGAGTAGGCGCGCTCGCCTTTGGCGTCATAAGCCCGCGAAAGTAGTAGCCATGCTAACGGGTCAGGATAATGGATAACCGCTTGGTTGAGCTGATTGATAATGGTTTGTAGTTTGGCTGAGTTGGGATTATTTTCCATTGCCGCCTGTGACCAGCTGATTTGAAATAAAGCCGATTTGGGGCGTAGTTGCAGAGCTTTGGCATATTCTTGCTCGGCGGCTTGGGTTTTGCCGGTTTCCATATACATTTGCGCTTTGAGTTCCCGAAAATATGGATTGTCAGGTTCTCTGTCAATTAGGGAGCTAATTCCTTTGAGGGCTTTGGGCATATTAAGAGCCTTAAAATCAGCAATTGCTCTGGCATAACGCGCCGCTATGGAAGTATCACTGCTCGGAAATTGGCGATAAGTATCTTCCGGCTCATTTAAGAAGCCGATTAACTTGGCCCGAACCCGCTTAAAATCCTCATCATTAGAAGAAGGGGCAGGGGCTTTGCTTTCGCGTGCGGCTTGCTCCAGAAACGAGATTCTTTCGCGAGTAACCGGGTGAGTCCGAAAATAAGGCGATTCCTCAATTCCGTTCAAGCGGTTAGAGGTCTGAATCTTTTTCATAAAATTGAGCATACCGCGCGGAGATTGGTTAGTTTCTTGCAAATATTTCACTGCCGCTTCATCGGCACTGCGTTCTTGATCGGTTCGAAAAGAAGTAAAGCCATGCAGCATGGTCGATTGTCCGCCTAGAGCAATAGCCATCGCCGCATCGCCGCGACCACTCGTTACCGCCGCCGCACTGGCCAAAATCAGCGAGGCTAACCCGACTTGTTGAAGTTCCTCGGCTTGGAGCTTGCCGCGCAGGATATGACCGCCGGCAATATGTCCGATTTCATGGGCAATCACTCCGGCGAGCTCGTTGCTGTTTGAGGCCGAAACAATAGTTCCGGTATGGATAAATAAGTTGTTGCCGTCCGCCACAAAGGCGTTAAGCGTGTTGTCCTGAACAATATAAATGCTGTTGGGCTTAAGCGGAATATTAGCGTTTTTATAAAACGGTAGCGCAATATTATAAAGTAATTGTTCAGTTTCTTCATCTGAAATTAGAGTTATGGCTTGGGCGGTTTGCGGGCTAAAAGCCAAAAAGGCTGAGAGCAGCATTACACTGCTCACCAGCCTCTTTAATTTTTGTTTGAGGATAAGACCTAACCTTTGATGAGTTTTTTCCACCAAGTCGATTTCTCCTTGGGAGCCTGCTCTTGAACCTGAGGTGTTTCTTGCGGTTGCGGAGCAGTGTTGCCATGACTGTTATACAAAATAACCGGTTCTTGTTTTTCTTTTTTCACCGGAGCGCTGTCACTTGGTTGAGCTGCCTCATTATCATCCCGTCTGTTGCGCGCCGGACGACCTCTGCGGCCGCGTTCACGACGTCCGCGCACATTGCGCTCGCGGCGATTGCGGCGTCCGTTATTGTTGGTTTCATCGGTAGGTTGAGTAGAGTTGTCACTTTCATTTTCTGTGATAACAACATCTTCCTTGGGCTCAATTTCCTGCACTTGTTCGTTAAAGACCTCATCGGCCGCTTTCTTTTCCTGTGGTTGAACTTTAGTAGCTTTAATGCGCTCAATCCGATAATCATTTATGTTTTGAATTGAATCATCGGCCGAAACAATAACGCTCATCTTATATTTTTGTTCAAGTTCAACCATATTTTGACGTTTTTGGTTCAACAAATAAATAGCCACGTCGGTTGGTACAAAGACATTGAGTTGAGCCGAGCGATTTTTGATACCTTCTTCTTCAATTCCGCGCAAGACCAAAACTGCACCCGATTCTACGGTACGCACCACACCCTGACCATGACAGTGCGGACAAACCACATAGTTGCTTTCCATAAAGGAGGAGTGCATTCTTTGGCGCGAAATTTCGAGCAATCCAAAGCAACTCATTTTGCCGACTTGTACGCGCGAGCGGTCACGTTTGAGCGCTTCTTTCATGCGGCGCTCCACGGCATGGTTGTTGGCCGGTTCATCCATATCAATAAAGTCGATAACCACGAGGCCGGCGAGGTTGCGCATTCTAAGCTGGCGAGCAATCTCATCACAAGCTTCCAAATTGGTTTTAAGCGCGGTTTCTTCCAAATCTTTTTCTTTGGTGGCGCGACCGGAGTTAACGTCAATAGCGACCAAAGCCTCGGTTGGATTAATCACCAGATATCCGCCGGAATCAAGTTGAGCGTTGGCTTCATGGAGTTTGTCAAGCTGGCTCTCCACTTGGAAACGCTGGAACAAAGGCATATCTTTGTTTTTGTAGAGTTTGATTTTTTTGAGGCTGTGCGGCGACAAGATTTTGAAAAAGTCGCGTGCCATCTTGTAGGCATTTTCGCCATCAACCAAAATCTCGGATACTTCTTTGGTGTAAATATCGCGCAAAGCCCGTTTAATCAGATTCCCTTCTTCGTGAATAAGGGTAGGCGCTTTGTTGCTGAGTGCAGCCAAACGGATTTGGTTCCAACTACGGATAAGATAGTTGTAGTCGCGAACAATGTCGGATTTAGTTTTTTCTTCACCGGCGGTCCGAACAATGATGGACATATCCGAAGTGAGCGGCAACTCGCGCACGATTCCTTTCAGCCGTTTGCGGTCAGACGCATTGGTAATCTTGCGTGAAACACCGCCGCTCTTGATGCGGTTAGGCATAAGCACGCAGTAACGTCCGGCCAAAGAAAGATAAGTTGTGAGAGCGGCGCCTTTGTTGCCTCTTTCTTCTTTGACAATTTGAATAAGCAGGATTTGTCCTTCTTTAATTACATCTTGAATACGGCTGCGATGATATAGCTTGCGAGCTTTAAGCAGTTTGCGCTGCAATTCAAAATCATATTCCTGATCTTCATCATCATCATCGCTGTCAATATCGTCTTCCCCGTTAACCGAAATCGGCGCTTGTGCCACTTCTTCGGAAATACTTTCTTCCTCGGTTCCGGCGGTTTCTTTCATGACGGTAAGTTTTTCGGCGGCCGATTTTTCTTTTTGCTTACGGATACGTTTTTTCAAAATCCGTTTTTTGGTGTGAGCGGCTTCGGCAGCTTCCTCCAACTCGGCATCGCTGATTTTTTCTTCTTCGGTCGGAGCTGTTTCTGCGGCCGCGTCAGTTTGTTCGATAGTAGCCGATTCTACTTCTGCGGTTTTCGTGTCTTGAGCCGCAGTTTCGACATATTGCTCTTCGCTTTGTGATTGGGCCGATTCTTCGGCACTGGCCTGTTGATCAAGAGTTGATGCTTCTGCTTGTTGAGCGGCCAAAGCGGCGGCTTCGGCTTTTTGACGCTCTGCCTCAGCTCGGGCTAAAGCACGCTCGGCACGGATTCTTTCTCTTTCGGCCTCACGATCTTTAATTGCTTGTTTTTTAGCTTCGATAATTTCATCAACTTCTTTGTCAACGGCAGCAATTTCTTCGGCACTGACATTATAATAATCGGGATGAATTTCTCCAAAAGCGAGAAAGCCGTGTTTGTTCCCGCCATAATCCACAAAGCAGGCCTGCAAAGAAGGCTCCACCCGCATAACTTTCCCAAGATAGATATTGCCTTTAATCTGGCGACGGCTGCAAGTTTCAAACTCCACATCTTCAAGCTTATTGCCGTTTAGGACCACCACGCGAGTTTCTTCGCTGTGGGTGTCATCAATTAACATTCTTTTAGTCATAAATATAAACTCCCAGCAACTGCAAAAAAATGCAGCAAAAAAACACTACGCCGGGCTAATTTGCAAGATTAAATATGAAAACCGCCGCAAAGGTAACATACCCACGGTCAACCGAGAACAACTCTCGGCAAAATAAAATCTCTTTTCCGCAGCCTCCCACCGATGAAGTCTTATTTTAATGCTCCGCTCCGGTTGACACTGCGTCTAAACCCGACAAAACTTTTTTCTCCGGTTCGATGGAGCACGCCTTTCGTAATGATAAAGCGGCGGTACCAAAAAATAGGTCTTGCAAAAGTTTCAATAAATCTGTAAAAAGGCCTAAGTTCGGTAAAAACACATCTCACCAAAAAACAAGATATACGATTTGTTTTATAAACACAACAACAAAAATTAACAATCAGCCAAGTTTTTTGATGGTGTTTTTAACTGATTGGTAATATAAAGCGTTTATACTGAAAAATAATAGCAAAAATACTAATAAAAAGAAGATGAGAAGGACATTGTTAAATATATGGCGGCCTCTGCGGTTGTGCTTTTGGGCACTGCTGGTGGTTTGTTGTGGCTTAGTGTTGATGAGCGCCAATGCCTTCGCCGGCAATATCAGTGCCTTGCGCATCGGACAAGGAGTAGGCAGTGTCCGCTTGGTTTTTGATGCCGATTCGAAATTTGACTATAATGTGTTTTTGTTGAGCAACCCCAAACGCTTGGTGGTTGATGTCAAAGATTCTAACGTCCGTTCTCAAATTGAAAGAAATGTTGATAAAAATAATGTGTTGTCCAACATTCGGGTTGGCAAAACCCCCGATGGCGACGCCCGCATTGCCTTTGATTTGAAACAGGCGGCAATTGTTAAAAAGGTCTTTATGCTTCCGCCGCAAAGCAGCTTTGGCTGGCGTTTTGTGATTGATATGGAGGTATCTTCCGAAAAAGAGTTTGCCGCACACATCGGCAATCAACACGCTTTTGTGAACAGCTCAAGCAAGAAGTCAACCAAAACCGCCGCTAAAAGTCCGGCAGTCTCCAAGAGCAATTCTAAAAGAATAATCGTGCTTGACCCCGGTCACGGTGGCCAAGACCCCGGAGCAATCGGCGTTAGCGGTGTCTATGAGAAAAACATCACCTTGGCCATGGCCAAAGAACTAAAAAAGATTTTGGAAAAAGACGGCGATTATAAAGTTTATCTTACCCGCAACCGCGATGTCTTTATCCCCCTGCGCGAAAGAGTGAAAATTGCCCGCCGCTATAAGGCCGATTTGTTCTTGTCTATCCACGCCGATAGTGCCCTAAATAAGAATGCAAAAGGTTTGTCGGTTTATACTTTGTCCGAAACCGCCTCCGACAAAGAGGCCGCGGCACTGGCCGAAAGAGAAAATAAGGCCGATGTGATTGCCGGTCTTAACTTTGCCGAACATTCCAAAGAAGTGTCCGATATTCTGATTAACTTAGCCCAGCGCGAAACCATGAACCGCTCTTCCGAATTTGCCAATTTCATGGTCCAAGAAATGCGCAAGTCGGTTAAGCTATTGGATAACACCCACCGTTTTGCCGGTTTTGCGGTCTTAAAAGCGCCCGATGTTCCCGCAGTCTTGTTGGAAATGGGATACCTTTCTAATCGTACTGAAGAAAAATTGTTGCGTCAGGCAAGTTATCGTCGCAAACTGGCTAAATCTGCCAGCGCCGCCATTGACCGCTATTTTGAAAATATGCAACACGCCAGCCTGTTCTAAACATTTTGCAATTTTTTTTGATGAACTTTTGGGCTCCTCCGCGAGGGGATAAATAAAATCGTGCTTTAAAAAAGAATAAATTTATTGTAACTTGCAAAGATATTGCAATATTTTAATTTGTTGGATTACCTTTAATGCTAAAAACACTATCTTCGCTTCTGAGCACATTAATGTTCTTTGCGGTAATAATCATTGTGGTTATTATCACCACTTTGTTTGAATATTCCTCCATGCTGCCGGATTATCGACAATTGGCTAAATATGAGCCGAAGGTTACGACCAGATTATATGCCGGTGATGGTCAATTGCTGATGGAATATGCCAGCGAAAAACGCTTTTTTGTGCCGATTGATAAAATCCCCGAAAAAGTCAAACAGGCTTTTATCGCCGCCGAAGATAAAAATTTCTATACTCACTCAGGGTTAGATTATAAAGGAATTGTCCGTGCCGCTTTGGGCAATATGGTCGGAATGTTTTCCGGCCGTCGTCCGTCCGGTGCCTCGACCATCACTCAGCAGGTGGCCAAAAACTTTTTGCTCACCCCCGAAGTCAGCTACAAGCGCAAAATAAAAGAGGCCTTGCTGGCTTTCCGCATGGAAGACGCTTTTACCAAAGACCACATTTTGGAATTATACCTAAATGAGATATATTTAGGTAACCGCTCTTATGGCGTGGCCTCTGCCGCACTCAACTACTTTGGCAAGCCGCTTGATAAGTTGGAATTAGAAGAACTGGCATATTTGGCCGCTCTCCCCAAAGGTCCCAATAACTATAATCCCAAAAAGCATATGGAACGGGCGATAGAGCGGCGTAACTGGGTTTTGGACCGAATGCAGGAAGATGGCTATATCACGGCCGATGAAGCGGCTGTTGCCAAGGACAAACCACTAGTTACCATTGACCGCAACAGCGAGTTTGTTAAAGACGCGCAATATTTCAGTGAAGAGGTTCGTCGCCGCGTCACCCGCCGTTTTGGGGAAGACGCCTTGTATGAAGGCGGGATGATTATTCGTACCACGGTTGACCCCAAACTCCAAGAAATTGCGACCGATGTGTTCCAAAACCAAGTTTTGCAATATG
>CALXUQ010000026.1 GCA_944391725.1 uncultured Alphaproteobacteria bacterium
TAACTATGGATTTTGACCCGTTTACGGGTAGCAAGTAACATTCGCCCCGTCAGACCGTCATGCGCCCTTAAGGCGTTCGCTGGCACCATTAGGGTTACACCCGCTTATGAAGAACCACCGGCTAAGCCGGTGGGTTACTTTTTTGTGCCTAATCTTGGAGGAGGCCGCTTTTATCATATTCGCGGTGCAGAGTTTCAATCTCAACATCGGTATAGCGCTGAGTGGTGGATAAGGAGCTATGGCCTAAGAGTTCCTGAATGGAGCGCAGGTCGGTGCCTTGAGCCAATAGGTGAGTGGCAAAAGAGTGGCGCAGGGCATGAGGCGTTAGAGTATCGGGCAGTCCTAAGTAGTGACGAATTTTTTCAAGCTGACGCTGGATTATGCGTGGTGATAAGCGTTCGCCGCGAGCTCCGACAAACAGAGGTTCGCCGGTGGTGAGTTTGTAGGGGCACTGCTCCAAATAAGTCTTAATCTTGGTCCAGATAATTGGCAGCAAGGGGACAATGCGCTCTTTGTTGCCTTTACCTTTAATTTTGAGATAAGTGCTGTGTTCGGTGATATCCCCGATATTCAGATTCAGCGCTTCGGAAATACGCAAGCCACAACCGTAGAGCAGGGTCATAATAGCACCATCGCGTTCGCCCATCCAGAGTTCTTTATTGAACTTGAGGCAACAACTCAAAACATCTAACGTGTCGTTGACTTCCAAGGCTTTGGGCAAGCTTTTGGGTAGGCGTGGTCCGGTGATAATACTCAAGGCCGAATTGGTGACTAAGTCGTTGCGAGACAGCCAATGGTAAAAATTTTTAAGTCCGGAAAGATTGCGAGCCAAGGTGGTTTTGCCCAAGTGGCGATTGGCACGAAAAGCTATATAGGCGCGAAAGTCACGCACTTCTAAGCGAGATAAGTCCTTAAGGCTCAATTCTTGTTGTCTTTCTTGAGCAAAATAGCAGAAAAAATCTGATAAATCGCGGCAGTAGGCATCAAGAGTATGAGGGGAATAACGGCGCTCGTTTAGTAACCAGTTTTGCCACTGGTCAATGGCAGAACGGGTATCGGCGGCGACGGGATATTTGATTTCTTGTTTCATATTTTTATCTATAGCAAAAGTTGGTAACTTTTTGGTAAATGATTGCGAGGAAAAAATCAAAATCTGCTTGGCAAGCGGTGGGGTTTGGGTTTATGATGAGCCCAAATTGGAGGGTTTGATGACTAAGATTGTGGGCGTGCTGCTGCCGCTACCGTTTAATGATGTATTTGACTATCAGGCTGATGATGACATCAGGCTGGGCGAGATGGTGGCGGTGTCGTTTGGAAACCCGCGGCACGGCAAGCAAGATGTGGTCGGTGTGGTCTGGAAAATCGGAAAATCTTCCAACTTAGATGATGCTAAAATCAAACCAATTAAACAGCGTTTGAGTTTCCCGCCGCTATCGGAGGCAATGCGCAAATTTATCAGCTTTACGGCCTCGTATAATATGGCGTTTTTGGGCTTGGTGCTAAAGATGGTGCTAAGTGTCAAGGCGGTGTTTGAAGACCCCAAACTTTTGGTTCTATACACGCTTTCGGGCAAGACTTTGGCAGAGGCCAAAATCAAAAATTCGGATGCCAGATGGCGGGTGATGGATTTGCTCAAGCATGCGCCATACACCAAAGCGGAAATTTGCAAAGGGGCGGGGGTTTCGCTCGGGGTGGTGAATACCTTGATTGAAAAAGGAGTTTTGACCCCGATTGAGGTGGAGCAAAAAAAAGAATTTTTAGTGCCTAATCCGGAATTTCACAAAGTGCAGTTTACGGCTGAACAACAGCAAGCGGCAGATACTTTAGCCGCGAAAGTGGGGCAGGGTTTTTCGGTGACATTACTCGACGGGGTAACCGGTTCGGGCAAGACGGAAGTGTATTTTGAGGCGATTGCCGAGGCCTTAGCGCAAGGCAAACAAGCTTTGGTGATGGTGCCCGAAATTTCACTAACCGCGCAGTGGTTATCGCGTTTTGAGCGGCGTTTCGGAGTGGTGCCGGCCAAGTGGCACTCCGCACTTGGTAACAAGGAACGCGCCGATACTTGGAAAGCGATTGCGGAGAATCGGGCCAAGGTGATTATCGGGGCGCGGTCGGCTCTTTATTTGCCTTATGCCGATTTGGGTGTGATTGTGGTTGATGAAAGCCATGATAGCTCCTACAAGCAGGAAGATGCCGTTAATTATCAGGGGCGAGATATGGCGGTGGTGCGCGGAAAGTTGGAGCAAATTCCGGTTATTCTTTCAACTGCGACACCCTCGCTTGAAACCATTAATAATGTGGAAGAAGGCAAGTATGGAATTGTGAAATTGGCCTCGCGGTTTGCGGCAGCGGAGCTTCCGGAAATTCGGGTTTTGGACTTGCGCAAAGATAAGCCGGTGAAAGGTTCGTGGGGTGTTTCGTGGTTGGCACCGACTTTGGTTGAGGCCTTAAAAGAAAACTTGGAAAAAGGTGAGCAGTCGATGCTGTTTTTGAACCGCCGCGGATATGCTCCGCTTACCATTTGTCGGGATTGCGGTCACCGAATCCAATGTCCGCATTGTACGGCTTGGCTGACAGAACACAAAAACACCAACTCTTTGGTTTGTCACCATTGCGGATACTCAATGCCGATGCCCAAAACTTGTCCGGAGTGTCATTCTGAAACCGGATTGACGGCTTGCGGTCCGGGGGTGGAACGGGTGGCCGAAGAGGTAAAAATGCGCTTTCCGTCAGCAAGGGTGAGGGTGATTTCCAGTGATATTACCGCCAGTGTGGCGGAGGTTTCGGCGGTGATTGCCGAGATGGAAAGAGGCGAAGTGGATATTCTTATCGGGACGCAGATTTTAGCCAAAGGGCACCATTTTCCGAGTTTGACTTTGGTAGGGATTGTGGATGCGGATTTGGGTTTGATGGGGAGTGATTTGCGCGCCTCGGAGCGCACGTATCAGCTCTTGTCCCAAGTGGCAGGGCGAGCCGGACGCGGCAACAAAAAAGGCGTGGTGTATATGCAAACCCTGTGTCCGGAAAATGCGGTTTTGAAGGCCTTGATTTCGGGGAATCGGGAAGAGTTTTTGAAGCTGGAAAAAGATAGTCGGCGAATCTTGAAAATGCCGCCGTTTGGAAAGTTAGCGGCGATTATTGTCAGCGGGGCTAACCGTGAGGCGACCGAAAAAACGGCTCTGTGGTTGGGGCAAACGGCACCAAACAATGAATATGTCACGACCTTGGGACCGGCACCGGCGCCGATGTATATGTTGCGTAACAAATATCGCTATCGGTTGTTGATTAAGACGGCAAAATCTATTGCCCTTCAACAACTGATTAAGGATTGGCTAGGCAAGGTGAATATTCCCTCAACAGTGCGTGTGGAAGTTGATGTTGACCCATATTCTTTCTATTAGTCAGGTGAGATTAAGGGCAGTTTTTTCTCAAAGCTTATCTTCAACTTATAATTATATTTATAAGCTATAGAATGGAGAACGGTAATTTGCATTTTCCCAATATAGCCGTTTTCAAGGTACAAAAGCTGGTTTAATCCGATATGCAAAAGTTCGGCGGCAATTTGTGGAGGTAAATCTAACTCTAATCGCATATTGCGGATTTGTGCGCCAATCTCTTGCTGACAGGCTTGCCAAGCTTTAATACGGTTACGATGATGACCCATGTTCTAAACTCCCTTTGGTTTCTGGTTAAAAGAAACCACCTTGACAACAAATCAAGGTGGGGAGGATGCCCCTAAATCCCCCTTAAAAATATATTTTAGTTTAGCTAGAAAAAGATAGATGCGAGCAAAATGGTGTAGCGGATAGTTCTTCATATCTGCAAAGCATTTTACGAAGCAGATGCTTTTTATAGCTAAATCCGTAGGACAAGCCTCCAATCATCATCCTACTTGCCATTTTTCTTGGTGTTAGCAATAAGTAGCACCTGCGAAAAATGCCTGCGTATTATAATGATTGGGCGGCTTGCTAAAATATGTCTTTAAGGGGGATTTAGGGGCCAAACTGTAACTAGAACAGTCTGGGTTATTCGTGCATAGCCTTATTTCCCCAGCTCCCCATTCAAGGAGCTATTTTCTATTGGAGGAGTTTCGATACTCCGCACCCGGCTCACCCGAGTGCAGTTAAAGCTTAATCATTCTTACTAAAATTGCAAGCATAATTTGTCGCCTTTAGCCCCAAAATCAAAATGGCTAAAAAAAACTTATCTATAGCGAATCGGCTGATTGATTCTCGTTGCGGATAAATGCGTTTGATGGCTTGTAAAATCATAGATTCATTAATAAATTAGAAATAATTTGTTGCGTATGATAAGCGTAATTCAAATGATTTTCACAGAGTGAGTAAATTGAAAAAAATTTCTAAATCGAAAATTGCCGTTACTTACGCTTTGGCCCTCTTTGAGGCCGCAAGCGAGAAAAAAGCCGTGGCTAAGGTTTATGATGATGTGAAAAAACTCCAGGCCGAAATGAATCAGGATGATACGCTGGTGAAGTATTTTGCTAACCCGTTGTGGAATCGGGAGGCAAAAAAAGATGCTCTCGCCGCCGTGGCTAAAAAAATGAAACTAAATGCAGAATCTCTTAATTGCCTCGATATCGTGGTTGATAACGAACGTTGGAACGTGATTAGAGAAATTTTGCAGGAGTTTGTGCATCTGTATCATCAGAAAAATAACATCGCCGAGGTGGAAGTTCAATCGGCGGTCGAACTCTCAACCGCGCAAGCGAAAAAGCTCGAATCTGCGCTCGAGAATTTACTCAAACAAAAAGTGCTGGTTTCTTATCTGGTCAAGCCTGAAGTCTTGGGCGGCCTGAAAGTTAAATATGGTTCAAAAATGATTGATGATACCTTGCTTGGTAAACTCAATCGGATGGAACAAGTGATGAAAGGTGGACAATAATGTCTGTGAATGCGAGTGAAATATCTTCGATTATCAAAGAAAAAATTGCTCACGCCGATGTCGATTTAGACGTTTCGGAAGTGGGTCAAGTTTTGTCGGTTGGTGACGGTATTGCCCGTGTCTATGGTTTGGACAAGGTTCAGGCTGGCGAGTTGGTCGAATTTGCAAGCGGAGTCAAAGGTATGGCTCTCAACTTGGAAGAAGACAACGTCGGTGTGGTTATCTTCGGTTCTGACCAAGAAATTAAGGAAGGCGATACGGTCAAACGTCTTGATTCCATTGTGAGCGTGCCGGTGGGTAAAGAACTCCTCGGTCGTGTGGTCGATGCTTTGGGCGAGCCAATTGACGGAAAAGGCGATATCAAAGCCAAAGAACACAGCATTGCCGATATCAAGGCTCCGGGTATTATTGAGCGTCGCAGTGTGCATGAGCCGATGCAGACCGGTTTGAAAATTATCGATAGCCTTATCCCAATCGGGCGTGGTCAGCGTGAGTTGATTATTGGTGACCGTCAGACCGGAAAAACCTCCATCATTGTTGACACCATCATCAATCAGAAAAAAGTTAATGATGCCGCAAAATCTGACAAAGATAAACTCTTTTGCGTGTATGTGGCAGTCGGGCAAAAGCGCTCAACCGTGGCTCAAGTGGTGAAAACACTTAAAGACTATGGCGCAATGGACTATACCATTGTGGTGGCGGCAACTGCTTCTGATCCGGCGCCGATGCAATATATTGCTCCTTATGCCGGTTGCGCAATGGGTGAATATTTCCGCGATCGCGGAATGCACGCGGTTATCTTTTATGATGACTTGTCCAAACAAGCTACGGCTTATCGCCAGATGTCGTTGTTGCTCCGTCGTCCGCCTGGGCGTGAGGCTTATCCGGGTGACGTGTTCTATTTGCATTCACGTTTGTTGGAACGTGCGGCAAAAATGAGCGACGAAGAAGGAGCCGGTTCGCTGACTGCTTTGCCGGTGATTGAAACCCAAGCCGGCGACGTGTCGGCCTATATTCCGACTAACGTGATTTCAATTACGGACGGACAGATTTTCTTGGAAACTGGCTTGTTCTTCCAAGGGGTGCGTCCGGCGGTGAATGTTGGTATTTCGGTTAGTCGTGTGGGCTCAGCCGCGCAGGTCAAAGCCATGAAACAAGTGGCTGGAAAAATCAAACTCGAGTTGGCGCAATATCGTGAAATGGCGGCCTTTGCTCAGTTTGCATCAGACCTTGATGCCGCAACTCAGAACCTGTTGGCTCGCGGTGCGCGTTTGACCGAACTCTTAAAACAGCCGGTTAACCACCCGATGCCGGTTGAAGAAGAAGTGGTGGCGATTTTTGCCGGTGTGCGCGGTTATCTTGATAAAATCCCGGTCAAGGATATTAAAGATTTTGAAAGCGAATCTTTACGCGCTCTCAAAATCAATCATCCCGAGATTTTGAAGAAAATTCGCGATGAAAAGGTAATTTCTGAGGAAGTCGACAAACAACTTTCGGATTTCTACGAAGGTTTTGTGGCCGAGTTCCAAGAAACGAAAAATGCAGCATAGGGCATAGGAAAATATGGCAGGCTTAAAAGAATTAAGAACCCGAATTGAGTCCATTAAGTCAACGCAGAAAATTACTTCGGCGATGAAACTGGTGGCTGCCGCCCGCTTGCGCCGCGCGCAGGGGCTGATTGGAAAATCGTCGTTCTATAGTCATAATATTTTGGCCGCCGCTGCTCGGGTGTTGTTTGATATTCGCCAAGAAGAAACTGAAAAAAATATTCGCTACATCTTCCCCGAACTGTTGCGTGGTAACGGCAGCAGTGATAACTATTTGCTGGTGGTGCTCACTTCAGATCGGGGATTATGCGGCAGCTATAACAGTAGTGTGGCGCGTGCGGCAATGGCACGGATTGAGGAGCTCAAGGCGGAGGGCAAAAATGTTATGCTGCTTTGTCTGGGGCGCAAAGGGCGCGATTTGCTCAAACGCAAATATAGCGACCTAATTCTCAAAACCGTGGACGGCTTGGCCAAGAAAGGTGCAAAATATTATGAAGCCAGCGATGTGGCCGCGGTCATCATGGATATGTTTGCTAAAAAGCAAATTAATGTTTGTGAGCTGGTGTATAGCCATTTCAAATCGGCTATCAGTCGGGATATTAAGGTTGAACAAGTACTGCCGGTCAAGGTGGAGGAGTTTGAATATAACAAAGTTCATGCTCCGACCAATGTGGTGCGCGGTGCTTTCTATGATTATATGCCCGGCAAAACCGAGTTGCTTGAGGGGATTTTGCCGCTGGTGTTTAGGAGCTGTTTGTTCCAAGCCATTGTGCAGAGCCAAGCCTCTGAACATGGAGCACGCATGAGCTCAATGGATAATGCAACCCGCAATGCGTCGGATATGATTTCGCGCTTGACCCTCAAATATAACCGTATTCGCCAGACGGCAATTACTACCGAGTTAACCGAGATTATTTCCGGTTCGGAGGCTTTGTAGTGCAACAGATTAATGGTCAGTAAGGAGATAAAAATGGTGGAGAAAAAAACTGCAACAAAATCGGCAGTCAAATCAGAAAAGAAAACAGTGAAAAAGACCGCAACTAAATCTGCGGCAAAGTCTGTTGCGGCTAATCAAACAGCTCAGGAAAAAAAGGCTATTCGCCAGATTAAGGAAAACAATAAAAAAGACGTCAAAGAAATTAAACAACTGGCAAAAAGAGAACGCAAAGTTCATTCGCTCGGGCATATTTCTCAGGTTACCGGTGCGGTTGTGGACGTGCGTTTTGATAAAATAGAAGATTTGCCGGCAATTCTAACCGCTCTTGAATGCGACAACCATGGGCGTAAGCTGGTGCTGGAAGTGGCACAACACTTGGGCGAAAATGTGGTGCGTACGATTGCTATGGATACCACCGATGGTTTGGTGCGCGGGCAAGAAGTGGTCAATACCGGTGAGCCGATTGAAGTTCCGGTCGGACCAAAAATGCTCGGACGTATTATGAATGTGATTGGTGAACCGGTTGATGGTTTGGGGGCTTTGGAAGCCAAGCAATATTATCCAATTCACCGTCCGGCTCCGTCATTTGTGGACCAATCTACCGATACGGAAATTTTGACCACCGGTATTAAAGTGATTGACTTGTTGGAACCATATTCCAAAGGTGGTAAAATCGGTTTGTTCGGTGGTGCCGGTGTGGGCAAAACCGTGCTGATTATGGAGCTGATTAATAACATTGCTAAAGGTCATGGCGGATATTCGGTGTTTGCCGGTGTGGGTGAAAGAACTCGTGAAGGTAATGACCTCTATCACGAAATGATTGAATCAGGTGTTATTGACCTTAAAGGCGGAAAGTCTAAAACCGTGCTGGTTTACGGGCAGATGAACGAACCCCCCGGGGCACGTGCTCGTGTGGCTTTAACCGGTTTGACACAGGCAGAATATTTCCGCGATGAAGAACATCAAGACGTGTTGTTGTTTATTGATAATATTTTCCGTTTTACTCAAGCTGGTTCAGAGGTTTCGGCTTTGCTCGGACGTATTCCTTCTGCGGTTGGTTATCAGCCGACACTTGGTACTGATATGGGTGCCATGCAGGAGCGTATTACCTCAACTAAGAGCGGGTCTATTACTTCGGTGCAGGCAGTGTATGTGCCGGCCGATGACTTGACCGACCCGGCTCCGGCCACAACCTTTGCTCACCTTGATGCTACAACCGTGCTCTCCAGACAAATTGCTGAGCTGGGTATTTATCCGGCGGTTGATCCGCTTGATTCTACCAGCCGTGTGCTTTCGGCCGATGTGGTTGGTGAGGAGCATTATCAGGTGGCTCGTCAGGTGCAAGAGATTTTACAGAAATATAAATCTTTGCAAGATATTATTGCCATTTTGGGTATGGACGAACTTTCAGAAGAAGACAAGCTGACCGTGGCGCGGGCCCGCAAGATTCAAAAATTCTTGTCGCAGCCGTTCCATGTGGCTGAGGTCTTTACCGGAACTCCGGGTGTGTTTGTTAAGCTAGAGGACACCATAGCCGGATTTAAGGGAATTTTGGAAGGTAAGTATGATGATTTGCCGGAGCAAGCTTTCTACATGGTCGGAACTATTGAGGATGTGATAGCGAAGGCAAAAGCAATGGAGGAAAAAGCCGTATAATGGTTTATTAGAGCAATTTTTGCGGGTCTCGAAAAATTCATGTAGGTCTATCTACACTAAAATTTTTCTCGCCCTGAAAATTACTCTACTAAATCCATTCTCCAGCTTTTTCCTAGGGGAAAGCCGTCTAGCGGGTGACTAATACAGATTTTGCGAGATGGCGGCTCCAATCGTGTATTTCTTTATACACTCAGTCGCCGCCACTCTGAAATCTTATTATTCCCCTCACTATCCGGCTTTTTCCGAAAAAGCTCGTATAGTGGCTGAATATTTATAACTAATTCCGACTACAAAGGCAGAGTTGGCGAGGATAATATGGAAAGAAAAGAAATAATTTTTAGGTTATCAAGGCCGTTTAAGGTTTCGCGGACCGCCGCGGTTTCTAGAGTCCAATTGCCGGCTGTCGGCGGGGCAGTTACAATCTTGCCGGATCGCGCTCCGACCCTTTTGTTGCTGACTAATGGTGTGTTGCAAATTTTGGATCGTGAGGGCAAGCCTTTAGAGCGCTTTTTTATCAAAGGCGGGGTGGCCGATGTGGCGCGCAATCGCTGTGCGGTTTCTACCGAAAAAGTGGTTTCTTTTGATAAAATAGATTTACAGCGCGCAACCGAAAAACGTGATGAAGCCATTTTGCCCGAAGATAAAACTTTTTATCAGATGATTGTGGATTATCTATCCTTACAATCTGCTCGCAAGTAACTCTTCAATAAAGCCTGGGCCCCCGAAAGGGGGCTTTTTTCGTGCCCGAATTAATCTTATGGTAACTTATCTGTAAGATAATATTTCCTATATTCAGAAAGGATAAATCATGACCAATAATCGGCGCGTATTTGTATTTATGATGGATTCATTTGGGATTGGCGGAGCTCCCGATGCCGCTCAATATGCCAATCAGGGGGCTAATACTTTGGGGCATATTGCCAAAGCTTTTCCGCAGCTTGAAATCCCCAATCTGCTATCATTAGGTTTAGGGCAGGCGGCCGCGGAAGCATCAGGACAATCTTTAGCGCTTTCTTGCCCGTCAAAACCAACATTAAATCTGCCTTCTAAGTTTGGTCATGCCAAAGAAATCAGTGTCGATAAAGACACGGTTTCGGGTCACTGGGAAATGGCCGGTTTGCCCAATCTTAAGGGGTGGGGACATTTCCCGCCGCAGTATCCGTCTTTTCCTAACGAACTGATTGAGCAGTTAATCATTGATGCGCATATCCCCGGAATTTTAGGCAACAAGGCGGCTTCTGGTACGGTGATAATTCAGGAACTGGGGGAAGAACATATCAAAATGCAAAAACCAATTTGCTACACCTCGGCAGATAGTTGTTTTCAAATTGCCGCGCATGAAAAATATTTTGGCTTGGAGCGGCTTTATCAAGTGTGCGAAGCGGCTTATAAACTAGTACAGCCTTATCGTATCGGGCGGATTATTGCCCGACCGTTTGTCGGTGAAAAAAGCGGCGAATTTGTCCGCACAACGAATCGGCGCGATTATGCGGCTTTGCCTTTTGGCGATACCCTTTTAGACAAGCTGGTGAAAGCCAAACATGAGGTGGTGGCGATTGGGGCAATTAATGATATTTATGCGCATCGCGGTATCACTAAACCTATTCGCACGGCCGGGCTTAAAGATTTGTGGGATGCTACACTTGCTGAGATGAAAACGGCGCCCAACGGGAGTTTGGTGTTTGTGAATTTTGAAGATTTTGATATGCTATACGGTCATCGGCGCGATGTTCAAGGTTATGCCAAGGCGCTGGAATATTTTGATATCCGCTTGCCGGAAGTGCAAAATTTTATCAAGTCCGGAGATGTCATCATTATCACGGCTGACCATGGTAATGACCCAACTTATGAGGGAACTGACCATACGCGTGAACAAGTGCCGGTTTTGGTGTTTGGACCAGATATTAAACCTGAAAATTTGGGCCAGCGAAAAACTTATGCCGATATTGGGCAGAGTATTGCCGCTTATTTGCAAATTGAACCGCTAGCCTATGGAGAATCGTTTCTATGAGTTATCAGGCAGAAAATTTACCCCAAGATAAGCATATTTTTTTAGGTCGCCAGGGTGGGGTTTCGAGCGGAAAATATGCCAGCTTAAATATTCGGGCACGGAGTTTGGACCGACCGGAGAATATTGCTCAAAACCGCGAAATTGCCGCGCAAAAATTAGGGCTTGAACCAAATCAAGTGATGATACTTTGTCAAAGCGCCTCAACCGATGTGGTGGAAGTGGATACAGCTTCCCAAGACCAAATTAAAGCCGACGGCATGGTTTGTACTACTCCGGGGATTGCACTTTCTATCGGGACGGCGGATTGTTTGCCGATTTTGCTCGCAGACTACAAGCATGGAATTATCGGAGCAGCGCACGCCGGCTGGCGCGGTGCGGTGCGCGGTGTTATCGAAAACACAGTGCGCTTGATGTTACAAAAAGGGGCGGTACTAAACGATATTGCGGCGGCTTTGGGACCGTGCATTCAGCAAAAATCTTTTGAAGTGGGGGCTGATGTACGCGCAGAGTGTGTTTCAATCTCGGCTGATTACGCTCGCTTTTTTGCGTCCGGAAAAGACCCCGAACATTTTTGGTTTGATTTGGAAGGTCTATCTCGTCATCGTTTGGAGCAATTGGGTGTTGCTAATATTACCGCTTCGGGGATTGATACCTATACCGATGAGGAAAATTATTTTAGTTTTCGGCGGGATACTCACCAAGGAAATGTTACCGCTCCGGGGGATTTTGGTGGGCATATCTCGCTGATAAAATTATAAATTGCTTTATTTTTGCAAAAAAATGATGTATAAAGGCTCTAGGATTAACAATTAGCAGAGTTTGAATGTCACCGTTAGGTAAATTTACACTGGCTGTTTTGGGATTGCGCCTGGCCGGAGCGAACGGCTTTTTTTTAGGATTGTGGCTGGGGCATATCTTAATTGATAATAGCAAAGTTATTCATAAAATCGAATCGGCAATGACGCAGCTTGATGATAATATTCGGCTGATGTTGCCCTATAATGCTTCGCGCTATTATAACCGGATTGAGGGTAATTTCTGGGGCAAAATTTGGGGTGCGGTGCTGGGTAGTGTGCTGTTTGGTTTTTATGGCTTTTTGTTACTGTTTATTGTGGGGCATTTTGTGTTTGATACTCCTCGCTCCTCGCACGCAAGAGCTTTTCGGGCCAAGTTTGATGAGCTGTTTAATGCACATATCGGCAAAATCAGCGGCGGTATTTTAGGTTTTGTATCCGGCAGCAATATCTTGGTTTTTGTGGGGGTGGTGTTAGGTTTCTTTTTTGATATGCGCCACAAGCTCAAGTTTGGGGCTAAATTGCCGAAATTGGTGCTGCCGATGTTTATTTGGGGAGGTAACCGTTATCTCAAAACTGTGGCGGCTTTGGCGGCAAAAATTGCCAAGGCAGACGGGGTGGTCAGTGCGACCGAAATTAAAACATTCAAAAATATTTTCAAAATTGATGAACGGGATAACTCCCAAATCTCCAAAATTTTTAACAAAGCCAAAGAAACCGTCGATGGCTATGAACATTTGGCCAAAGTTTTGGGTAAGCTCACGGCCGGTAAGCTGGAGCTAAAAGAAAAGGTCGTGGAAAGCTTGTTCAAAATTGCTTGGGTGGATGGCCAAATCAGCGATTTTGAGCGCGGGGTGTTGCGCAAAATTTCTGATTTAATCGGCTTGCCGGAAGGTAATTTTAAGGTGATTGAGGAACGTTTTGAACCAAAACCTGCCTCTAAAGCCAATGTATGCGATTTTTATGATATCTTAGGGGTGATGCACAATGCCAGCGATAGTGAAATCAAAAAACGCTGGCGGGAGCTCATTCAGGAATATCACCCCGATAAAGTGCAAGCCAGCGGCGGCACTCCGGCTGAGGTGGAGGCCTCGACACTTAAAATGGCCGAGATTAATGCTGCTTATGAGGCGCTGATCAAATCGCGTCATGCGGCTTGATAGGCAGGAGCTCATGATGAAAATTGTTTTTGCCACCATTAATGCCCGATACTCTCATACTTCGTTTGGTTTGCGATATCTCAAGGCCAATCTGCATGAGTTTGAAAATGAGGCGGAAATTTGTGAATTTAGCCTAGACGAATCGGTGCAGGAAATTGCCGAGAAAATTATTAATCTAAAACCGGATATGGTCGGTTTGGGAGCTTATATCTGGAATATTGAGGCAATCTTGAAGGTGGCAGAAATTATCAAAGCGATTTTGCCACAGACAATTTTGGTTTTGGGCGGGCCGGAAGTTTCTTATGAATATGACGAATTTTTGCCTTATTGCGATTATCTGATTGTGGGTGAAGGGGAGTTGGCGTGGTATGAACTGGTCAAAGCTTATCAGTCAGCTAATCTACCAACCCAAAAGGTTATTTGTCGCCCAATTTGTGATTTAACCAAGCTCAAAATGCCTTATTATCTTTATAGCGATGAAGATATTGCTCAGCGCTTAATCTATGTGGAGGCGACGCGTGGTTGTCCGTTTAGCTGTGAGTTTTGCCTTTCTTCTTTATCTAAGGGGGTGCGTGAGTTTAATCTCGATGAATTTTTAGCGGAGATGAGTACGCTTATCAAACGTGGGGTTCGGCAGTTCAAATTTGTGGACAGGACGTTTAATCTCAAAATTGATAATGTGCGCAAAATTTTGAATTTCTTTAAGCAAAACTGGATTACCGGAATGTATTTGCATTTTGAAATTTTTCCGGACCGTCTAAACGCACAAATGCTGGAAGAAATTGCAAATTTTCCGGCCGGCGGACTTCATTTGGAAGCCGGAGTACAAAGTTTTTTTGAGCCTTCTTTGCAAGCAATTTCTCGTCGTCAAGACGAGGCCAAAACTTTAGCTAACTTGCATTTTATTCGTGAGCAAACCGGAGCGGAAATTCATGCCGATTTGGTGGCCGGTTTGCCGTACTCGACTTATGAAACATTTAAGACCGATTTTGACAAGCTGATGGCGGTGCGCCCGCAAGAGCTCCAACTCGGTATCTTAAAACGCTTGCGCGGAGCACCGATTGATCGTCATACGATTGATTGTCAGATGATTTATTCTAAATATCCGCCTTATGAAATTATGCAGACCAAAGATATGTCTTATACCGAGCTCCAAGAGATTAAGCGGATTGCGCGCTATTTGGATATTTTTTACAATTCGGGTAATTTCCCAACATCGGCCGAATTGCTGCTAAAAGCGCAGAGTTCGCCGTTTGAGGTGATGGCAGATTTTAGCCGCTTTATTTGGAATAATTATCAGCAGACGCACAAAATTTCTATCGGGCGGCAGACCCAAATGCTGTTTGAATATTTGCAAAAATATTATTCGCGGGCGCAGATTGCGGAAGTATTACTTGAAGATTATGGACGCAAAGGGCGCAAGGATAATGTGTTTTATTTACGGGAGGTGTTGAAATGCAAGAAAGATTGATGCCGCATTTTGCTGAACGCAAAATGCCGGTTGAGATGGTGGTGTTGCACTGTAGTGCTTTTCCTCTCGAAAAGTGTTTGGAAATTTGGGATGATTATGGAGTTAGCCCACATTATGCGATTGATGAACAAGGTGAACTCTTCAAGCTGGTGGATGAAAAATATCGGGCTTATCATGCCGGTAAAGGTTATTGGTATGGGCGCGAAGGCTATTTGAACGAGGGTTCAATCGGGATTGAACTTGTCAATATGTCTTTAGGACAAACGCCTGATAGCTACACTAAAGCACAGCTCAATACGCTTATCCCTCTTTTACATAACTTAATCAAAAAATATAATATCAAACCTCAAAATATTGTCGGACATTCGGATATTGCTCCGGCTCTCAAGGCTGACCCTGGTCTAGCCTTCCCGTGGGAAAAATTAGCTCAACATGGAATCGGGCGGTGGTATAATTCTCACCGCTCATCGGAGATAAAATCGCGCGATGCGGTCAGTTTGTTAAAAGGGCTGGGTTATGATACTCGTGATGAAGAAGCTGCTATTGCCTCGGCTTATGCTTTTCGGCGGCACTATCTACCGGAGGAAGTAAAATTTGACCCGGATAGGCAGCATTTGCTCGACAATGTCTATCCTAAAAATGATAAAAGCCTCTTAACGGGAGAGGCTTTTATCTCGGCACTTAATCGGCTTAGTGATTAGGCATTGGGCTTATTCGGCCGGAAGAGTTATGCCTTTTTGTTCTTGTTTCTTTTTCCATTTCATTTTGGCATATAATCTCATGTCGGTAACCTGGTCGGTTTCGTCGACAATTTCTTTGCCAAGAATGGTTTCAATGATATCTTCCAAAGTGACAATACCAACCCAGTTGCCAAACTGGTCAATAACCAAAGCCATATGATTATGGTCTTCAATCATGGCATAGAGCACTTGCTCCAAGCCGCCTTCGGCAGCAAAACTCCTCATCTCGCGGGCATAATCTTCAACCTTGTCGGTGCTTTTGGCTTTTAAGGCACTGGATTTGTGAATGTAACCGCGAAAGTCTTGTTCGTTTTCATCTACAATCGGAAAACGCGAAAAAGGCGATGCCGCAGTGATTTTCTCAAACTCTTTAATGGTGGTGTGGGGGCGAACCGAGACAACCACAGTTCTTGGGGTCATGACATCATTAATTTTGACCTCTTGGAGGTTAATTACATTATTAATCACCCGATATTTGCCTTCGGTGATGACTTTTTCATCGCGTCCCATTTTGGCCAAAGCTTTAATTTCGTCTTTGATGTTGGCGCTGTCATTGTCATCGCCGAACAGACCCATAATGAAGTCGGAAATGTATAAAAACGGTTTTAACATCACAATCATAATCTTTAAGGTGATGCACATGGACGGTACCAGTTTTTTCCAATATTTGGCACCAATGGTTTTGGGCAAGATTTCCGATAAAACCAAAATGGCTAAGGTCATGATACCGGAGGCTAAACCTAAATAGGCTTGACCATACATTTCGGCTACTTGAGCACCAACACCTGCCGCACCAACGGTGTGGGCAATGGTGTTAAGGGTTAAAATAGCGGCCAGAGGCGTGTCAATATTTTGCTTGAGGGCAGAAACTTCTTTATACCATTTGGGGCTTTTTTCTTCCAGCTGAGCAATGTAACTTGGGGTGATTGAAAGTAAAGCGGCTTCCATAACCGAACATAAAAATGAAATACCAATAGCGGTAGTTGCGAAAAATATTAATAAAAACATTGTAAAAAAAATATCCCTTGTTATTAAAGACAAAAAACAATATAGTAAAATATTTATAAAAAATAAAGGATATTTATTTATAATCAGCGAAAGTAACAAATTTTGTGAGGTAGAGATGGAACCTTTGGTGAGTGTGGTTATTCCGATTTATAATGTGGAGAATTTTCTCAAAGATACTTTGGAAAGCGTGTGTAACCAAACTTATAAAAATTTGGAAATTATTTGTGTTGATGACGGCTCAACCGACAACTCGCTTTCGGTGGCAAATTTTTATTCGGCCAAAGATAACCGCATTAGAGTTATCAGCCAGGAAAATGCCGGTGTGAGTGCGGCGCGCAACCATGGTATCAAAGAAGCAAAAGGCGAATATATTTGTTTTTTGGATAGTGATGATTTTATGCATCCGCAAAATGTGGAACTGCAGGTTGGTGCTATGGAGCAAAGCGGGGCGGATTTGGTTTTTTGCTATTTCAAAAATGTGGCGGAAACAGCTGAACTCGGTGATTTTAACACATTGAAGCCGCAACAAGCTCAGGTTTCAAATACGCCTTTGGCCGATTTCATATTCAAACGGAGCAAAATAGATTCATCTTCCTGCAACAAACTCTACAAATGCGAATTGGTGAAGGAAAATCCGTTTAAGCTTGGTATTTCGCGCGGGGAAGATGAGATTTTTGTGCTGAATTTGCTGACCAAAATCAAAAAAATTTCGGCTAACCCCGAAGTCTTAGTGTTCTTTCGGAATCGGGGCGGGTCTTTAACCAAACAGAGTATTTCGGAAACTTATTTGTTTGACCATTATTTGTCTTTTGTTTCAATGTCGGAGATTTTGTTGCGGCCGGAAATTTTGTTGCAGGCAAAACTTAATCTGGGGCAGATAAAAACTTATATGGCCAAAAAAATCTACAAGCGTTTTGTGGTGCATGTATTGCGTAAAAATAAAAATTTGGCCACATCGCAACATCTGGTCGATATTGCAATTGATTATCTGAAAAAACTAATAGCGGCGCAAGTTTTGGAACCCAGATATCTGCCTTGGTCGCGACAGCTGATGTTAAAATTGTTTATGCAGAAAAAGTCTTTGGGGTTAATCTCAAAAATTTGTAAATGGTAAGGAAAAATCAATGGGACTATTAAGAAAATTTGAACGGGCAAAAAATGCTTATCTCGGGCATGATATTAACGGTGTTAAGCATTATAACTGGCACAGTCAGGATAGTAGCTGGCTCGGAGATTTTATTCGGGCGCGCTTTGAGCCCAAAGATTGGAAAAAGTTTAGTGTGGTTTCGGTCTTTGGCTCGCCCAGAACCTTTTGGTTTCATAAAAACGAAAATAAAATCTTTTTTACCGGAGAGAACCCGGCTCGCTACCCCAACTATAAGGACAATGCTTTGCCGCATGTGAAAATCTCAATGGGGTTTGATTATCTTGATGCGCCGAATTATCTGCGTTTTCCGCTTTGGATACATTATCTGTTTAAGCCGGAAAGCACCTATGATGATATTGCACGCAGAGTGGAGGAAATTAATGAATTTCACCCTAAAAAAACGGATTTTTGTTCGCTGATTTGCAAGCATGGCGGTGATGATAATTTGCGCGGATTTATGTATGAGCAAATCTCTCAGATTGCGCAGGTGATGTGTGCAGGTAAATTTATGCATAATGATGATCGGTTGTGGAACGAGTTTGGCAATATAAAATGTGCGTATTTGGAGAATTTTAAGTTCTCGATTTGTCCGGAAAACTCTAACCGGACCGGTTATGTGACCGAGAAATTGTTTGAGGCGTTTAAATCGGGAACAGTGCCGATTTATTGGGGCTCAGACAACCAGCCCGAGCCGGGGTTGATTAATAACCAAGCGGTGATTTTTTGGAACAACGGTGGGGATAATTCCGAAGCGCTGGCCAAAATTCGTAAACTTTACGAATCGGACAAGGCTTATGACCAATTTGTAGCTCAACCGCGGTTTACGCCGCAATTGGTGGAATATGTTTGGAGCCGCTTTACCGAGCTCGAAAAACGTATGCGTGAGCTGTTGTAAAAAAAATATCTTAAACCGATAGTTGGATAAAACCAAATTGATGATTAGATATTCTGCATTAATCAATGCGGGGGTGTTTAAGCGTGAATATTTTTACTCAAAATTATTGGCTGCGCGCCTGGAAAGCTCGTCATTTGGGGCAGGTGTTACAAAGACCGCTCAACGGGCAGGAGCTGGAGCTTAATCATTTGTGTCAGCGTGTGGCGCGGTTTATGGCTTATTCCTATTCTCCTAAAGTGGATATGAGCTTGGCAGAGGTGCGCAAGGTGGTGGTGGAAGAAAGTTGCAATTTGGGGCTGGATTTGCGCGATAATCCCTATATTACCACCTTGGTGGTGAAAGATAATTTTAGAGGCAAAATTAACCTTTCACGCAGTAGTGTGCGGAAAATTAAAATCGGGGCAAATTGCCATTGTGAACTGATTATTCACAATGCTCGGGCTTGCTTTTCGCTTAGTGCCGGAAATGCCTGGAGCGGAAAGTTAGAGGTTAAAAACTCTTGCTTTAACCAACTTGCCGTGGGTGCTTATACAGATGCGGAACTTGTGTTGCAACACAACCAAGGTAAAAAAAATATCAAAATCGGAGATGGGTTTCGGGGAAGTTTGGTGGCTCAGGGGGTGGTGCTGCCCGCACTTGAAACCGGAGATGATTGTGAGGGCAAAATTTGGCTCAAGGAAGGAAATTTTGATAATGGGGTGCGCAAACTGTTGGCCGGAGATGATTTTGCCGGCACAATAGAAGCAGCGATGTATCCGCATTTAGAATGGGCGGAGTTTGGACTGAGAACTTCCGGAAAAATGAATTTTCAGGCTTGCCCGGCGCTCAAAGTTTTGAAATTTGAACGTGGTTTTAGGGGCAATGTCGATTTGAGCGATTCCGGAATTGAGTATGTGCGGGCGCTGGAAGAAGCGGTCGGAAATTTGGTGGTGGTGCGGTGCGAAAATCTGTTGCAACTCAAGCTCCCCGCAGACCGCAAAGCGGTGGTGACTTCGGATCGCTATCCGCTCCGAGTGAAATCGGACGGGGTGCATTTGTACTATTGGTTTAGCAACCAAAACACACCCCGGCATTATCATACTCCGTTTTATGCCGTATGGTGGAAGGCCATGCATCGATATTGGAAAAAACATTTTTAATGTTTGAAAAACAAGCAAGCTTTGGCCAAGCCTAAAAACAGGGGGCGTAAAAAGTTCGGAGCTTTGCCGGCGGCGCCAAACCGAACGGCAATACGTGAGAGTTTGCAATCTATGGCCACGCTCATGCGGTGGTGACCTTGGTCAACCGTGTCTTGAACGCCAAAGCTGCGGCAGAGCATTATCTCTATGGGATAGCGGTCATCAAAACCATGGTTTTTCATGCTTTGATACAACTCTTCATAAAGCTTTCCGCGTAGGGGTTCGGCTAATTGATTTTTCTTTTTGGTGAAGGTATAGGCATTTTCGCGAGTGCGGAAACTGCGCTCAATCTTGAGCCTTCTGATATCAAAGGGGTTGGTGTGATAAATGTTGGGAGAAAAAGATTTGTGCTTGTAGCGCAGGGAACGAATCAGCGGGGATAAAACATCAAACCGGCCGGTGCGCGAAATAAAAGCGAGGCGAACCGGAATGAAATCTTGCTTAGTTTCAAGCGCATTTTCTACCACTTGGCGCCCTTTGAGCAAGGTATCGGCGTGGTGCTTTTTTTCATCACCAAGCAAAATTACGACATCATCTTTCAAATTGTGCTCCTGGCCATAGTTGGGCGAATCTGCTAAAACCAGCAAATCTGCCGGGTCAAGATGGTATATTTCTGATGACAAACCGATATTATGCATGAATTAGTTCTCCTTCCCAAGTCAATACTATAAAATCTTATCCTTGGCAAACAAAATTTTGTAACAAAAGTGTCATAATTGTTGTATCGACTGAAAAAATGTGTTATAATAAATCATTACATGAGTAATAGATAGTGGGGAGTTCGGTGATGACTGAAAAAGGTTTCAAGACTATCGGAACTACCTTTGTTGAAGACATTTCGACAGCAAAAAATAGTGACGAATTATTTAGGATATTAAAGGACACTTGTTGTATTACACTCAAGCCTGAGGCAGTGGCCGAAAAAGTGCGGCATTTGGATTTGCCATCGGCGGCAATTGAGTTTAAGGCAACTTTGGCACGTTTGCAAATTGCCGAACGCAATCGGGTGATTAATAAACAATTGTCTCAAATGGGGGATAAGGAGGCAATGCGCGGATATCTGAAGCGCTATCTGAAACAAGAACGCGAAATTCCGCAGGTGGCTAATTATACCTATATTGCCATGCATACCTTTATGAAGAAAAAATTTGGCAGTGCCGAAGATTTTAAGCAAGGCTTGTTTGAACATTTGGTCAAGCCGGTGATGCAAAATCAGTCGGGCAGGGCGAATGATAACCAAAAAGTGCCAAATGAAATCTTGATGCAGAGAAAAGCGCAAGAACAACGAATCTCGGGTTTGTTTTAAGTTAGTTTCTTCTTAACTACAAAAAAAGTGCCAAGTGATTGAACTTGGCATTTTTTTTAGTTTGTATATTTCAGAGTATCTAAAAAACCTTGCAAAATGTATGAAGCGGCAGAGGCATCAAGCACACCTTTACGTTTTTTTCGTGACATATCGGCTTCTTTAATCAGAAAAGTCTCAACCGCGCGGCTGGATAAGCGTTCATCCCAAAAGGCGCAGGGTAGACCGGTCGCCTCAAGCAGCTTGTCGGCAAATTTGCGGACGGCGGCAGCGGTTTCTCCTTCCTGCCCATTCATCTGTAAAGGCAAGCCAAAAACCATGCCCCCGACCTCTTTTTCGGCAATGATTTTTTGAATTGCGGCAATGTCCTTGGCATAGCTTTGGCGTTCGATGATGCAATAAGGCGTGGCGACCATGCACAACAAATCGCTCACCGCAATGCCTAAGCGCTTTTCGCCGTAGTCAAACCCGATAATGGCCTTATAATTCGGGAGTTTTTGCTTGAATTCGTTAATATCCATGTCAAACTTTTCGCTAATTGATTTTTAATAATATTAGTATATTATATCCGCAATTAAAAGCTTTTTTTATGGGGTTATCAAGATGAAGTTGAAGTATTTTCTGGTGTTGGCTCTGATGCTTATCACTACACCGGCTAAGGCCGAATTGGAAATTAATGTGGCGGGAGCAATGCGCGACCCCATGCCTTTGGCAATGCCGGAGATGATTCATGACGGATTTTTTGTGGGGCAATATGCCGATAAAATCCGCTCGGTGGTGATTGCGGATTTGGAGCGTTCCGGTTTGTTTAAGGTCTTGCCTGAAAACAGCTATATCCAAGAGTTTACTTCAATGGACCAAGAGCCGGCGTTTATTGATTGGCGCGCCATTAATGCTCATGCTTTGGTGCAAAGCTCGGTGCGCGAGCTCGATGATAAAAATCTGCGGGTCGAATTTCGGCTCTGGGATGTGCCGGCCGAAACCCAGATGAAAGGCCAATCTTTTACCACCACCAAAAGTAACTGGCGCCGCGTGGCTCATGTGATTGCCGATGCAATTTATGAACGCTTAACCGGTGAAAAAGGCTATTTTGATACCCGCGTGGTGTATGTGTCCGAAACCGGGCCGGCAACCAGAAGAGTGAAGCGTTTGGCTATCATGGATCAAGACGGCGAAAACCACAAATTTTTGACCTCGGGTGCGGCGATGGCTTTAACCCCGCGTTTTTCTCCGAATCTGCAAAAAATTACCTATATGTCTTATTCTGCCGGAGTGCCAAAGGTTTATATTTTGGATATTGAAACCGGACGTCAACAACTTATCGGTAATTTCCCCGGTATGACTTTTGCGCCGCGTTTCTCTCCCGATAGCAGCAAGCTCTTGCTCAGCTATGCATCGGGTGGGCAAACCAATATTTTTGAGATGGATTTGAAAAGCGGTCGTAGCAAACAGCTGACTTCGGGTGGTTCGATTAATACTTCACCGAGCTATTCTCCCGATGGTTCCAAAATCGTGTTCAACTCCGATAGAGGCGGTAATCAACAGCTCTATATTATGAATGCCGATGGTTCCGATGTGCATCGTATAAGCTATAATCCGGGACGTTATGCCACTCCGGTATGGTCGCCGCGCGGTGACTATATTGCCTTTACCAAAATGGTCAATGGGCAGTTTTGTATTGGGGTGATGTATCCGGAGCCGATTGGCGGAATTGATGGTGAGCGTATCCTCTCTTGCGGTTATTTGAAGGAAGGGCCAACCTGGTCGCCTAATGGTCGTGTATTGATGTTCTTTGCTCAAGACAGAGCCGGCGGTCCGGTACGTCTGCAGAGTATTGACCTAACGGGCCACAATGAGCGCATAGTAGTGACACCGGCTGACGGCTCGGATCCGGCATGGTCGCCGCTTCTCCCGTAAAAAGTTTGTATAATGGTCGTCTAATACAGATTTTGCGAGATGGCGGCTCCAATCGTGTATTTCTTTATACACTCAGTCGCCGCCACTCTGAAATCTTATTATTCCCCTCACTATCCGACCTTTTTAAAAAGTTCGTCTAGCGGGTGACTAATACATAATGTCACCCCTCGACTACGTCAGTAGTCGTCAAGGGGTCTTCGAGTTTATTAACCATTTGGAAAGTATAAAAAAATTCGAAGATCCCTGGACGTTTTTCTCCGCAAAACGAGGGATGACTCATTGGGTTATACTAGTTTTTTCTCAAAACTTATCTTCAACTTATAATTATATTTATAAGCCAGTGCATGAAGGGTGGAGATTTGCATATTTTTTAGATATCCATCTTCTAAGTAAAGCAAATGATTGGTGCCGGTATGCAGTATTTCGGCGGCGGTTTCGGGCGACAAATCTAACTCTAAGCGCATATTTCTAATTTGTTCGCCAATTTCTTTGCGGCATTCCTGCCAAGATTTAATGCGGTTACGATGATGTCCCATGGTTCTAAACTCCCTTTAGGTTTCCGGTTAAAAAGAAACCACCTCAAACTGCTTTGAGGTGGGGAGGATGCCCCTAAATCCCCCTTAAAAATATATTTTAGTTTAGCTAGAAAAAGATAGATGCGAGCAAAATGGTGTAGCGGATA
>CALXUQ010000027.1 GCA_944391725.1 uncultured Alphaproteobacteria bacterium
ATGCCTTTAGTTTAGCTCGCCGTTCCGACACGCAAGGTGTTGCAACACCTTGCGTGTCTAACAGTTTATATGCTTTTACTGTCTTTTTGCAATATACAAGCTTTTAGCGTATGTTCAAAGCTTCGGCTGAAAGGCTAGAGGATCATTTTGCGAAATATGATTTATGAACTTCCCGACCACCTTTGTGCTTAAGGTGGTTTTTTTTATCCCTAAATCATCTTCAAAAACTTTGTTAGCGGTTTCTCCGCATGAATAAAATCATAGTTAAGGAGCACAAAATGTCATATCAAAGCGCTAGTCTCAAATCTCGTCAAGCTCGTGGCAAAATGATGAATGGTGCCGCCAATCCCATAGATGTTTATGTCGGCAGTCGGATAAGACTACGCCGCGAGATGCTCAAAATGCCGCAAATGGATTTAGCCCAATTATTAGGCATAACTTTTCAGCAACTCCAAAAATATGAAAAAGGCACCAACCGGATTAGTGCCAGCCGCCTCTGGGATATGTCTGTGGTGTTGAAAGTTCCGGTTACCTTTTTCTATAATGGTATTGATGACGAGCTCGACCAATATAGCCCCCGCCGCCTGTATCGGTCCAATATTCCTCCGGTGCTATTTGCTCCCTCAACTGACCCACTAACCAAAAATAGCAATCTGGAAGTCATCATCGCCCTTGATAAAATCAAAAATTATCAGTTGCAACAAAACCTCCGCAATTTGATATTATCTATCTCTCAAATTTAAATCAACTTAACTAGCAGATAGCTATTTACCATTTTATCAATGTAATATACGTATTAATCCGTCCTTATCTCATAAATATCAGTTGACATTGCAAAATCCATCAACGCAATCTCTATCAGCATCATAATCAGTTACGGTGCAAGTAGCGGATAGTGTTGACCAACTGCAATCATCAGTCCACTCTATATATGTTGGTTTGCAGCGTCCCAAACTAGGTTTATAATGCTGTATGTACCAGCAGTTATAGACTTCCTGACGTCCTCGATTACATCTCATTTTTCTAAATGCACGCGCTCTACCATCAGAACAGGTGATATCAGAGTTTCCGCCCGACTGAATATCGTCATCATAATCTCCGGAGTTTGAAGAAGATACGCCGCCCCCCGAGCCGGAAGATGAAGAGCAAGAAGAGCAACAAGTACGATAGCCCCCACAACCATCACTGCAAGAATAAGTCCCGCAAGAGCAACCTGTTTCATCGCTTTCGGGATAACAGCAAGGCTGATAAGGATAATAGCAGGTATCGCCGCACTCATTTGTTGTTGAACCTCCGCAGCCGCCGGGGTTAGTTTTAGATGTGTTCGCCGGACAAGAACCATCACAACAAGCAATATACAAGCCATCGCATGAAGCATAACCATTTTCTTTTACGCGTTCATCACCCCGATAAGGAGCAACGCAGGTATATTGATAGATAGCCGGACAGTAACATTTTGAAATATAACGATTATCATGAGGACAGTACTCATCAAAAATTTTAGGGGCCGGACAGTTTTCTGCCTTATGATAGAGTTTGTTTCCGTTTTCATCAACGGCTTCCACACACAAAGTTTCATCGCGCGTAAAATTACCTTCGTTATTTTCAAAATTTAATCCGGCATTTTGCCAATCAGGCAAGAAAGTAGTTGCTGCATTTGCGCTAGAGCAATCAAATGAGACTAATGCGCATATAGACACTGAGCAAAAAAATAAATTTTTCATTACCAATCTCCTTCACGGATATAGAGTTCATTCAGGGCTCCGGAGGCGCTGAAGCCACCTCCGGAGTTTCGGAGAAAGAAACCAAAACAGACCTTAGGGGAAGCCTGATTTGGCTCATTTTTCCTCCGCCGAGGAGACTAATAATCCAGACGGAGGAAAGGCGCTAAAAACTCTTAGAATGAGCGTACGCAACGCACATGCATACTCGTTGCCGAGGTGGTATTATTTTGTGAAATAGTGCCGGAAGATAAATCTACATAATTACCAGCACTGCGCTGAGTATAGGCAACATAGTTTCCATTCACTAGTTTTTGGGCGATTGAAATTTTGCTGAGTTTGTCGTTCAAAATAGTAAACTTGTTGTTTTTTACTCCATTCCAAATTTCATTGCCCATCATAATCAATTCAGGAAAATCAGGTAAACGCCAACTCCCCGGATCTGTACCCAATACTTCGTAATTATTACAGTGCTTATAAGCATCAGCATAATTCATATCTGCTGGTTGTTTGAGCGACATAATCAACCCATGATCTTTTCCTTTTCCCACCCAATAGACCAAACCAATCGGGAGTTTGTTGGCATCTTCGGTTATAGTTGAGCTAAAAGTTCCGTCGCTATAAAACACATCGCCCACATCAACAGCCTGACTATGTTTGGGGTAGATTAAACTTCCCCATATTGCACAGCAGGTTAAAATTTGTTTCAGAGATATTTTCTTCATCATAATTCTCCTTACTTAAAAGTCCATAATACAGCGGAAATGGCCATACAATGAGTTAGACGAATTGCCTATTACATAATTATTTTGTGTCTTATTTAACTGTATTACATAATGATAATTTCCTCCGTAATCTGAGATGCTCCAGTACGCTGGCACATACACTCCACCAACCAGTGGCCACTCTACTGGCTGGTTAAAATATCCCGCATAGCTACCAGTATTAACAGCGTAACCATTGTTTCGAGCAAATGCCACGTAATAATCTGATGAAACTAAAGAAATTCTCCTAATACTACTAATGGTTTTCGGATTAGTGATGTTATCTGGTGTAAAAGCATACGCTACCGCACCACCATAAGTTAACGGGTCGGCATTCTTAATAGCAATGAGCTTTTTTTGTAAATCCCAATATTTGGTATTTAACTTGCCAAGAGAATATTCATTTCCCATATGCAACATTTCCGGAAGTGTAGGCAAACGCCAGTCGCCAACATTAGTTCCTTTAATCACATAATTGTTACAATATTCAATAGCCTCTGGTCTGGTTCCGACGACAGGTTGTTCCAACGACATAATCAGTCCATGTTTTCCATCGCTACCAGGATCTACATGATACACCAGCCCAATCGGGGTTTTGCCCGCAACTGCAGTATTTGTGCTGGTCGTTCCGTCATGATAAACCACATCATAGAGCTTTACTGCTTGCGTAATCTGAAAATCGTAAGCCGTAGTGTTTTTCAAACAAAACATTTTGTTGGAATCAAACGGACATTTCACGCCGCCTTTAGGGCAATCTGCTGAAGTTTTGGTATATCCGAGTGTTGCACAGTCAGGTGCTTTAGTACAGTTAATATCATCGGCCAGTGCCGTGGATGCCGCCGCTAAAAAGCTTAGGCTCATCACGATTGGGTAAAATTTTATGTTATGCATTTTCTTTCTCCTTTTAAGGGTTAATAATAGATATTCATAGTTGTTCTCCTTTGGTTCGAATACGCACCGCCGAAGAAGTAGAAAAATTATGTTGGTTCATTTTCTTTCTCCTTATTCGCAATAAATTTTATTTTGGTCATATGGACACTTAATTTGCTCCTTGCCTACACAAGCGCTGACAGTGAAAAAATATCCCAGTTTATCACAGTCAGTTTCGGGCAAAGTGCAATAATTTACATAATTAACCGCACATCCGGTCGGACAAAAAGTATGCGAGCAGGGCTCTTCAACGCAGATAGTCCCTTCCGGACATGCCGTATAATCACAAGCATCGGCACAAGCGAGGCATTGCTGATATTTGGTTACGGTACCGCTCAAACAAGTTCCGGCTTCCGTGTCACCGCCAAATTCACAGTCCTCTTGAGTATAATGAAAACCATCGCAAGGAGCCGGCTCAATCTGATAATAAGTTGTGTCACAACACACACTCTGTGCCGTTTCTACATAACCATCTGGAATGGTTTTATACGGATAATCCTGACACCAATATTCACAACTCACATCTTCTTCCCGATTGCAAAACACTTTGTTTGCATCATATGGACAACGCAGAATATTTTTAGCCGACATACAGTCAGATGATACCATTGAGTATCCCAAATCCTCGCAGTCCGTATTCACAATTCCGCAGTAGTTTTGATATTGAGTGGCGCAACCAATCGGGCAGAAGGTGTGCGAGCAGGTGTCTTCTTGGCAAATATATCCTTCAGGGCAAATCAGATTATCTGGGCAGGCGTTCGGACAATCTTTACATTCTTTATACATAGTTGTTTTTCCGCTGACACAAGTTGCGGCTCCGTCAGCTGGTCCATAAGGACAGCTATCAGAAAATCCCTCACATGGATTAATCGCAATCTTATGCATATCTTTTCCGCAGCAATGACAGCTACCGGTAGAAATGTATCCGGTTGGTATAGTTTCATATTCATATCCCTCACACAAGCTTGTGCAGCAGCTTCCATCGTCTGGAATGCAGTACACATAGTTTGGGTCATCAGGACAAATAATCATTCCCATTCCGTCACAACTATCAATCGGAGTATCATAACCCAGTAAAGAACATTTTAGTGTTTCTACCGGAGTACAAAAGTTTTTGTAGCCAATTTTACAACCGGTCGGGTCGCAGTATCGCCAGGTGCAGGCTTCATATTCACAAATTGCACCTTCGGGACAAGTTTCATTAGAACATTTGGCCTCACAGCGGTTGCATTTATCACATTTAACCACGCCAAAAGAAATGCAGGTATTGGCATCGGGGGCGCAACCATCTTGACAGTCAAAAAATCCTTTACAAGAGTTAAATCCGTCATCGGCGGCAATGTATTTGGTGCCATCGCAGCTCTCGCAAGAGGCCACGGCAGTCTTGTCGCCTAACTCTTCTTTGCTGATGAAACCGGGGCAAGTATTGCAGCAGTGCCCAAACTCATCAGAAAGAGAACAATGGTCGTTGGGGTCAATTACCCAGCCGGCATCGCAGGTAGAAACATAGGTCGGGTCTTCGGCCAGACAGGCTTCTTCCAAGTCGAGCTGGCACTCTTTGTACATTTCCTCCCCGTTGGGACATTTGTTGAAAAGCTCGGTCGGAGGTTCGCACTCGGTGATAATGTAGTCGTTGATGGTGCACCAGGCTTTGTTGTTGCACTTGATATAATTGGAATTGTAAGGACAGAACTCAACAATGGAATATTGATGACAGACGCGGTTTTGGTAACTTTCATAACCTTCGGATTTGCATTTTTCGGCGTCTTGGTTGGTATCGGGAGTGGCGGTTTTGTCACCGCAGTCGGGCAAAAAACAAATTGCTGCCTTGCATACATTACCATTATAACATATGCCTAAAAATACTATAACTAACGTAAATAAGATGAAAAACTTCTTGATTATATACAAACAACCAAGCGGACTAAGCCGTCTCCATCGAGTCTTGGGTAAACTTATCATTATGCATTTCTTTCTCTAAAACAAACTACAGCTACATGGTTTTACTAATATTCCTTTTCTTATTAATCACAAAAAATATTATATTCATGTTATCTCATATAATAGTAAAAATCAACTATTTTTGAGCGTACCGTGTTAAAATTTGTATATTCACAACAAGTAGATTAATGCAAGATAGAGCAATATATAATTAAATTCAGAGGAAAAACTATAATTTTGACAAAACAACAATAACTCTTCTTGATAAATAGATTATTGTATCTGAATTTGAAAGATTAATAATCAAACGTATTATTTCATGACAATTTGCTGGATATTAGTGGCTAGTCCGGTTTTATCATCGGTTTCGATTAACACACCGTAAAGCGTACCTTGTCCGGTAGCCGGGCTGAGCCTTCCGCCGGTATATTTGCGGGTCAAACGGTTGATGGGCTCTTCAATATCAAACCCAATCACCGAGTTATAATCGCCGCACATTCCGACATCGGTCAAATAAGCCGTACCGTGGGGGCGAATAACCGCATCAGCGGTCGGGATATGAGTATGCGAACCAATCACCGCCGATACGCGTCCGTCCAGATAATGCCCCATACTCACTTTTTCGGCTGTGGCCTCAGCATGAAAATCTACCAATATTGCATCGACGTTGCGTCCCAGATTATAAGTTTTTAGCAGGTTATCAATAGCTTGTGCCGGACAGTCAATTGCCTCCATAAACAAGCGTCCTTGGAGCTGGACAATAAGAAGCTTTTTGCCGTTGGCAAGTTCGAGTTCGCAATATCCGCGCCCCGGCAGATATGAAGGAAAGTTCAGCGGCCGTACAATCTTTTTGCACTCGTCCAAAAAAGGAATGAGCTCGCGCTGTTGCCAAACATGGTTTCCGGTCACCAAAGCATCAACTCCTTTGGCCAAAAAGTCACGGCAAATTCCCGGAGTTGCGCCAAACCCGTGAGCGGCATTTTCAATATTCACAATCACCGCATCTGGCTGATAAGTTTCTTTTAAGGCAGACAAATTATTTAGGACAGCCTCGCGTCCGGCTCTGGCCACTACATCACCGCAGTATACAAACTTCAAACTTCTGCTCCCGATAACAAAAAAATCCCATAGCGGGATTTATTGATAAAAAATTGTGAGGGAGGCCGTCATAGCCGTATTGAAAACATTCTTAGTCGAACCGCGTTTCACAAAGTGGGCGCCATATAATTAGACCACGGTCTAAACAGGGACAGCTCCCTAAAAAATAATGTTGGCTCGGAAGATCTGCGGAAATACCAACCAGACAGTCCACCCTCTATGCCTCATAGCTTACAACGATTCTAAAATAGATGCAACAGATTTTATTTTTTTTGTAAGATTTTGTATCTTTTCGGCGTTAAGCGCATCAATTTCGCGGATTCGCGAGTTATCCACAGGCGGGTTTGCCGCTGCTGCCGGATTCTTTTTGAGTTCGGTTAGCTCATCGGCGAGCAACAAACCGACCATTGCCAATAGCATATTTTCATTCACTTGTTGGGAGTTTGCGGTCAAGAGTTTGGCTTTTTCATCAAGGATTCGCGACAGCTGAATAATGCGCACTTCCTGTCCGTCTTCACAAGCCACGCCATATTCGCGATTATTAATTGTTATTGTTACTTGTGCCATTGTCTTCCAAAACTTTATCTAAACGGTTAATGATACCATCAATATTTGCCACAATACTATTGCAAGATTCGGTCAAAAAATCGAGTTTTTGTTTTTCTTGTTTGACCTCATTTTGCAGATTTTTGGTGCGGGCACCGATTTCTTGTTTTTTGCCCTCCACGATTTCGCTCAAGTGCATAAGCGCCGAGTTCAGCTCCGCCATTGCATCATCAGTTTGCGGAAAATCCGAATTTTTTGTATCAGTCACCAATATTTCTCTTCCAATTCAAAGATTAATTTCGTATAGTAAAACAAATTTACCAACAGAGTACAATCAAAATAAAGTTTTTCAAGCAATAAAGCAAAATTATGCAAAAGTTTATCATCAACATTCACGAGCCCGACGAAAATATCATAACTGACGCACGCGCGGTCTGCCATGTGCTGAGTTCTGAGTTAGAGCCAAGCCGTCTGCAACATTTGGTTAATGAGCTTAAAGCAACCGAAAGTCTGGTCTTGTTCAGTGGTGTCAAAGCGGCGGAAGCTTGCCGAGAGTTTCAAGGCGACGGTGTGTTCGTATCAGTCAGCTCCGATAAACCATACAAAAAACAGATTCTCCCCGTTCGCGATGCGGTTGGTGCAAAAAAAGTTTTGGGTGTGAAGATACCTCTTCAGCGCCATGCTGCTATGGTCGTTGGCGAAACCGAGCCCGATTTTATGTCTTTTCGTGTCGATTCTAACGAAGATATTGTCAAGGCCAAAGAGCTCCTTGCGTGGTATAATGATTTGTTTTTAATCCAGATTTGCGTCGGAGGAACGGCAAATTGTGCGGAACTTATCAGTCTTCCGGCCGATTTTGTGATGATTTCTCCGCGAGATTTTAAAATTTTGGTTGCGCAAAAAGAAAGTTTAGATTAATTATCAAGTAACAAAATAAAAAATATAATCAAGAATTCAAAAAAATGGAGAATATGAAATGAAACAATTAGCAGGATCAATCAGAATTGGCTGGGTTATCGAGTTCAAAGGCAAACCCTGGACCGTTACCAAAGCCCAACACATCAAACCCGGCAAAGGCGGCGCTTTTATGCAGGTCGAGATGAAATCCGTTGAAGAAGGTACCAAAACCAACGAGCGTTTCCGCACCGAAGATACGGTTGAAAAAATGATGGTTGAGGAAAAAGATTGCCAGTTCTTGTTTGAAGATGCTACCGGCCTGACCTTTATGGAAAGCGAAACCTTTGACCAATTTACCATGCCGGCCGATATTTTGGGCGATTCTCGTCCGTTCTTGACCGATGGTATGACTGTATACATCAGCTTTATTGATGGCAAACCGGTTTCTGTAGAATTGCCGCAACAAGTTGTCTGCACCGTGGTTGAAACCGAGCCGGTTGTTAAAGGTCAAACCGCTTCCTCATCTTACAAACCGAGCATTTTGGACAATGGAGTTCGGGTTATGGTTCCGCCCTTCATCAATGCCGGCGACAAGATTGTGGTTTCTCCCTCTGATGCAACTTATGTCGAAAGAGCTAAATAATGCCTTACTTATCACCCGCCTTAACATTGTTGGTGGCCGCGGTCAAAAAAGCCGGACAGTCACTAACCCACGATTTTAACGAGGTCGAAAAGCTGCAGGCCTCTGTTCGTGGCTCCGAAGATTTTGCCAAAGCGGCAGTCACTCGTGCTGAGCGAATTTTGCGCCAAGAGCTTTCCAAGGCTCGTCCGTCATATCCGTTCGCGGTGGACGGCCAAGCCGAACCTCAGGGCCCTCACTTTGTAATCTCGGCCATGGATGGTCTGACCAATTTTGCTCATGGCGTACCTTATTTCGCTATCAGTGCCGCAGTGGTCGACAATTCCATTCCGCTGATGGGTGTGGTTTATAACCCCGCCACCGATGAGCTCTACTTTGCCGAGAAAGGCTGCGGTGCATTCAAAGAAGGTTTCCGCAACCACGAGCGCCTGCGTGTCTCTGCCCGCAAGGACTTGAGTGCGTCTTTGTTGTCGGTTCACCCCGGTCATGCCGAGCTTGCCGATTATCAACAACTCTCTGCCGCTTTGCTTCATAGCGGTTGCGTGGTGAGAAATGCCGGTTCTTTAGCAATGAATTTAGCCTATGGTGCTGCCGGCAAGTTTGATGCCGTTATCGGTATGCATAGTTCTCTTTCGAGTTTCATGGCCGGAGTTTTGCTGGTCAAAGAAGCCGGTGGACTGATTCGCGACTTGCACACCAAAGATGTCCGGAGCGAAAACTTGAGCGAGGTTTTTGCTAGTGGCAACATCATGGCGGTCAATCCTAATTTGAGTACAATGTTATATGAGGTTATCAACAAATAACAACTAACATAACTTAAGGAAAAAGCGATGCGCAAACAATTTATTATGTTATCATTTTTAGGGGTATTTTCGGTTGGATATATGGCAGTTCCGGCTTTTGCCGACGACGTATATGTCGACTTATCGGTTTTGCGGGAGCTTGGCTCTGACAATCCGGTTGCCGATACCCCGGCGCCGCTTTTTCCGGAAGTAAAATCATCGCGTGCTCGAGTTGTTGAAACATCTTTTCCGACTGTCAGCTCCCAGTCGACTACACATAAGTCGATTGCTCGTAAAAAGACAATCAAACCCCAAAAAGCCAAACCGCGTAAGCCGGTGGTAAAAGCTGATAAAACAGATAAAATTGTTATTCCTGAAAAGGCTGTTCCGGTTTCCGGCTTAAAAGTTTCGGTTCCGACGGTTGAGCTCAAACCAGTTTCTGAAAATATGGAACAGAATGCTGCCGCTCCGGTGGTCAAAATTAAGAAAGAGCCCTTGCCTGAGCTTGAGGTTGAGCCGTCTCCGCCCCCCACGCCTGATTTAAGCTCCGAGGCCGCGCAAATCACAGCTCAGCCGGTTGTTTCTCAGGCTTTTGAGGCCGCCAAAGAGAAAGCCGAGACACAAGCCCCGCTTGCAACGGATAATTCTACGGCTCCGAACATCGAGCAACCTGCGGCTGTTCCGTCCAACACGGAAACTCAGCCGGAAACAACAAAAGCAGTTGCCGATAGTGTTGCTGTTCAAAATCAGACAGAGCCCAAGCCTGCCCGCAATGAAATGGTTTTCATTCCGCAAACTGGTTCTCCCGCATCGCAGACCGCTCAGCCTACAGCCGTGTCGGAACCTGAGCCTGCGGTTGAAAACAACGTTCCCAACAATCCTCAACCTCAACTCTTAGTTCCGGCTCCTTCTTCTGGTGCTGCCGTTGGCGCCAATGAGATTGAGTTTGCTCCCGGTTCAGAAGATCTCACGCCGGCCAACTTGCAAAAGATAGATACTATTGTCACAAGCTTTGATGACCCCAAAAACAATATGATTGCCATCAATGCCTATAACTATGACGACGGCAACGATGTGTTCAGCAAAAAACGCTTGAGCCTGCGTCGTATTGTGGCCATTCGCTCTTACCTGCTCAACAAAGGTTATAAAAACTTTATGCCCAAAGTGATTAACATTACCGATGATAACGGCAAATCTGACCTAGTAGAGCTTGAAGAAGTTAAATAAATTGCAAAAAAAATAAAAAAAATTGCAAATAAAGCTTGCTTAATTTAAATGTCTACTGTATAAAGGCATCAAAATTATGCATAAATCAAAAAAATTTTGGAGAAAATAAGATGAAACAAGGCATTCATCCTGACTATCATGAAATTACTTATGTCATGACCGATGGAACAGAATATAAAACTAAATCTACATGGGGCAAAGCCGGCGATGTTATGCGCTTGGAAATTGACCCTAAATCTCACCCGGTCTGGACCGGTATCTATCGTATGGTTGATACTGGCGGCCAGTTGTCTAAATTTAAAAACAAATTTAGCGCTTTTGGTCTCAAAACCGGTGATGATGCTGCAAACTAAAATCTGTTTTTTTTAGTTGTTTGTTAACCTGCATTTGTTAAGTTAAATGCAGGTTTTTTTTATTTCAGCGGTGAAGCATGGTCAAAATTGCACATTATGAAGTATACACGGATAGGGGCGATGGTTGGCGTTTGGAAGACAGATTCTCTGCCGACCAGAGATACGAGGCAGTAAGTCTGGCCAAAGAGCGCGAACAAGCCCGTATCAAAGTTAAAATCATCAAAGAAAATTTTGATGTCCAAGACAATACCTATCAAGAAACGGTAGAATATATCAGCACCCCAAAAATTCCCCCCACCACCGGCAAATCCGCGCGCGGCGGTTATAGTGGTTCCAATAATGGTGGCGGCTATGTTGAAGACATGGAAGAAGATGCCCCCCGCCTTGAACAGCATGGCGGATTTCAGGCACCCGGAGCCGGTGCTGCATTGTTGAAATTAGTGAGCATTATTGTTGTTAGTCTGGTGCTGGTCAACCTGTTTGTCACCATGCTCACCCCGTTGGTTGAACAATTTGTACCCGAAGACATTATCCGACCGATAATGTTTGCCGTGTTTTTTACATTGTTTTTGGGTATCACCGTTCCGATTTTGTTGACCAAAGTTCCCTGGCAAGCTTTTTCGCCGCGCATTTCCCCGCGCCGCGCCCGTCCGGTCAAAGAAAAGAAGATTTATACCAAAGCCGAAAGCATCATCAAATGGTATAACTTAAACGATGAGATTGAGCCGGCGGTTGCACCGGTTTTTCCGGAAGCTCCTTTAGAATACAAAAAGTACATTGTTTCATTTTTAACCGAGATTGTTTCGCAAGTAGATTCGGCAAGTTACCTGCAAGATAGTTTTTCCAAACTTGGAGTCAAACTGATAGTCTACGGCGGTTGTTTTGAACTTTCGCGCCATAGCGGGTTGAGGCTAAGCCAAGCCAATTCATTATTATACGAAGCCTTCAAAATTTTAGACGGCGATAAGACCGATTTGGAAGCCTTTTATGAGGCCAAAAAGAGCTATAATGACAATAAGGTTGCCATTTATTTAACCGGTATCGGCGCTTATCTCATGGCCCAAATTATCAACAATCGCCCGATTAATTCGGCCTTGCTTAAAAAGAGTTTTGACCGTTGGGAACAACAAAATCAAGAAATTACCACTCGCACCGAGGCCTACAAAACTGCCGAAAGCAAGTCTGAGAGCGATGTTTTTGCCGATTGTCAGGTCAATTTGCAAATTGACATTGAGTTTATGGTTCCTGACCGTCCCGACAAAGAAGATGTTGAAGAGCATATTCGCGGTGATATCCGTAACATCATTTACAATTTAGTACCAAAATTCAATGGCTTCAGCGTTATTGAGGAAAAAAACATCACCTCCATCCGCTTTGCCAAACTCAATACCGCCGTTCGCATGGCCATAGAGTTTTATCGCGACATTAACATCTTTCAGGAAAAAGACGAAGACGACAGCTATACCATTCATGCCAAATGTGCCATAACCGAAGTCAAACCGGAAGGTGCGCCCAATTTGTCTGACTTTACGGCGGCGGTCTTGCGTCAAACTTTTGATGACGAAATCATCACCACCGAACCCTTAAAGCAACTTTATGAAGACTTAGACAAGAGCAAATATGAGTTCGATTATCTGGGCGAAAAACAATTTGAAGGTATGGAAAAGCCGGTTTTGCTATATAAAATCCTTTATAACTGAATGAAAAAGCTTGAGTAAACCCCAATTTTATGCTACAATACAAGATGTGTTGTGACAAGGAGTGGGCTCATGACTAGTTCAATTTCAGGAAATAGCAATGTCAAGGATGGCATCGCCTACTGGGAAAAACAAGTAAAAGATGTCAATGACGTTGATGAAAAGTTTACCAACGCGCGCGATTTAGGTCATTTGCGGCTTAACTATTCGCGTCTGACGGCCGTTGGTTCGCTTGCCAAATATGATAAAGAAGACAACTACAAGGTCAATGTTCAGTCCAATGGTAAGTTGTCTATTTCGATTCGCAATGCCTCCGGAGAAGATGAAAAAGTTTTAGACCTTTCCAAATACGAGGCAGCCTTAGATGAACTCAAAAAACAAACCGACCCTGAAGGTTGGGAAAAAGAGCAAGAAGAAAAGAAAAAACTCGAGGCGGAACAAAATCTGATTGAAGTAACCGCCCCGGGGATGAAACTCCAAGTATATATGGTCAAAAACGGGCGCGAGGTTTTGGTTGCCGATAGTTCTGCCGAAAAAGGCGAGGACCTGCGTGAAAACTTGGATGCCATGCTCAAAGGCGAATATAAGGCCACCAAAGGCACCTATTATGTCAAGGTCAGCCGCGATGACACACTTGATAAGAACGAAGAAGTTAATTATGCCTTGCAGATGAATGTCGGCGGCAAGTTTAAGCACGATTATGTCATGACCGAGAGCGTGTCAGATGACACAACCAACAAACAATATAGCCGCGTTCCGGCCACGACCGACTACACCACCGGCGGAACTCTATCAAGTGTTAATGCCCTGCAAATTCAGGCAACCCGCTATCAGGCCACGGCGCAAATGCTCCAAATTGGGTATCTGAATATGGCAAATATCTACAATCGCAACAGCAAATTTTAAGAAAATCGGGCCTCAGTAATAAAAACTGAGGCCTTTCGCATAAAAGTCCTTGTATAAATCTAAAAATTCTTTTATTTTAAGCGCAGCAATAAAATTTTGAGATAGAAGTATACTTGAAAGGATAAAACTATGACCGCTCCTTTGATGCCTCGTGCCACTGCCGTGTGGTTGGTTGAGAACACCACCTTGACCTTCCGCCAGATTGGTGATTTTTGTGAACTGCACGAACTGGAAATCCAAGCCATTGCCGACGGAGACGTTGCCGGCAACATCATGGGTATAAACCCCATTGAAAATGGTCAACTGACCGCCGAAGAAATCAAACGTTGCGAAGCCGATTCTAAAGCCCGTCTTGAGGCTGCTCCCATGGAACGCAACGTCAAACTGAGCAATGCCAAAGCCAAAAAAGTTTTGTCGCCTTCTCAGCGTGGTGATAAGCCGGCCGCAATTTTGTGGGTTATCAAAAACTGTCCGGATTTGAAAGACAGCCAAATCTGCAAGCTGATTGGCACTACCAAACCCACCATTGAGGCCATTCGCAACGGCACTCACCGCGACATGGCGGTTTTGCGTCCCAAAAATCCGGTTACGGTTGGGCTCTGCACCGAAAAAGACTTGGACAATGCCCTAATCGTGGCTCGCTCCAAAAATGCGAAGAGCAAAAAATAAGTATAATACAATAATTTGGTGCAAAAAAGGCTCTCTGTTTGGAGAGTCTTTTTTTGTAAGATTTTGTGAATTTGAAGTACTTGCTAAATCTGAAAAACAATGCTATAGAGAGCTTACAAATAAATTATGTTGAATATTAAATTTTTTATTATCATGGAAACTCAAAAATTAACATTAGCTCAAAAATGCGCTTTAATTAAGCAAGACATGCAAGTTGGATACTACGTATTTTCTTCCGGAATCATATCCAAGGACAAAGATGCCGATTCGCAAATTAGCGGGGTCATTGTATGGAAGAACTCAGATGAAAATGCCAAACTCGGTTCTCGCGCTCTGATGATTACTTTAGATCGTGTCAAAAAGGCCTGGTCAAATTTGCATAAAGATTTTGGTGGCACCAATGATGTTGACGGTAAAGCCAACACGCAAGCCATTTTGCAAAGTGCCGCAAATCAGGGCTTGCAAGCTCCGGCCGCAATGTATTGTAACGAATATGCTGAACGCGGAGTTAGTGCCGGTGAGGGCTTTTTGCCTTCAAAGGAGCAATTGTTACAAGCAACCAAAAACTATAACCGCATTAATAGTGCTTTGATTAATGCCGGAGTACCAAGTCTTTGTGGTATATATGTGTCTTCCACAGAATATAACAAAGACCGCGAATGGCAAGTGCGCATGGAAAAATCATTAGCGCAAGTCTATGCCAAGAGCTATGGTGGTGACTATGTTAGGTGCTTTGTAGCACTATAGTATGTATGGTTTAGTTGATTCATTAAAGCCCCTCGCATGAGGGGCTTTTCTGCGTTTAAACGGGTTTAGGCCCAATGAATTTTAGATTCGTCGAACCGATTTTCGGGTTGTTTGGGAGTTTCGGCCGGATGCCCAACCACCACAATTGAAAACGGCTGAATATTTTGAGGCAAGTGCAACATCTCGCGAATAGCTTCAATCGGTTTAGTCATTGGAGTTGCGCCGCACCAACAAGCGCCCAGGCCTTTGGCATGAGCCGCCAATATAAGATTTTGCGTGGCGGCGGCGCAGTCAATATCCAGATAAGACCAGCCTTCTTTTTCGCGATGAAAAGCTTTTTCGGTATCGCCGCAGACCAAAATCACCAAAGGGGCATTTTCGGCAAAAGAAGCCGAACGTTGTACATGGCGAAATTGTTTTAAGATTTCTTTGTTCTCAATGACCAGAAAACTCCACGGCTGAGTATTGTGAGCGCTCGGAGCATATTGAGCGGCTTTGATAATATCCAAAATATCTTGTTTGGCCACCGGCTCGTCGGTAAATTTGCGCACGGACCGCCGGGTTAAAAGGCCTTCCATTAAATCCATAATATCTCTCCTTTTTAGTTCGGGCCGCGTCTATTTTTTTACTTCGCGGCGCAGACTGTCAATCCGCGGCAAGACCGAATTTTCGATAATAAAGCTAATAGCTTTTTCGACCATATTGTCGCTGTGACCAACGGTAATAGAAATTTCATCCATCTCAGCGCCGTTGTCAAGTTTTTTTATCAACAGCGGATAAATCTCGGCCACATCGGTAATCGAATCAATAATTTCAGCAATATAGGCCGGAATTTTTAAGTCTTGACAACCACCCCAAAAACCTTCGACAAACCCCATTTCAATTTCGGCAAAACGCGCCTCGCAGAGAGATTTGAGTTCTTCTTTGCCCTTGAACTTGTGGACGGGGAGGGAGATTTTGTTTTGTTGCACTTTTTCAAAGCACTCGTCCCACAGACCCATAAAGAACTTAAAGAAAAGGTCGGCTTCATCTTTGGTTTCCAAGCGAGGGGATTGCCCTTGCGGCCAAAAAGAAGAGATGACGTCGGTTGGGCGCAGTTCAAGGTTAGGTGAGCAAATTGCCCCGATAAAACGCATTTTAACCACGTTGACAGGCGTCGGGCATTTGTAATGCTCTAACATATTCTGAAATTTATCATCACCAATGTAGTTATTTTGACTTTTCATTTTTAACTTCTTCATATATAGTTGTCATAACTAAAACATAATGTAATGGAGTTTTTAAAATTGTCTAGGGTTAAAATGCTAAATCTTGTGCTCTTGTGCTTAGTGCTCAATGCCTGTTCGCTGGTCGAACCTTTTGTAGACCGCCGCCGCGAGGCCGGAGCCAAAGATGAAGCGCATTTATATGTGGGCGCCTCCAAGCCCAATGCCCCGGCAATTTGCTACAACAAGTGGACCACGGATTTTGCCACTTTGCAAAAAATGGCCGATGAGGAGTGCCGCAAACAAAAGACCGGAACTCACGCCGTGCAAACCAAAGAAACTCTGTTTACTTGCCGTTTGTTTTTGCCCAATCATTTATACTTTAAGTGTGTCAAATAAGTGGCTTGAAATTTAGATTTTTTTTGAGTAAATTGTGGCGCAAGCAGAATAAATAAAGGAAAAGAGATGAATTTGTCAATTGAGAGCGTGATTAACGCCAAACTAAAAACTGCCTTTGAGAAATTAGGCTTAGATAGCAAATTTGCGGTGGTCAAAATGTCTGACCGTCCCGACTTGAGCGATTTGCAGTGCAACGGTGCTCTGGCTTTGGCTAAAAGCGAACGCAAAAACCCGCGCGAAATTGCCGGACTGATTGCTGGCGAATTGGAGCAAGATAAGAGCTTTGCCAAAATTTCGGTTGATGGCCCTGGGTTTATCAATCTCTCGTTGGCCGATGAGTTTCTAGGCGAGTTGATGGATGGTATCGGTGCTGATGATAGATTGGGCTGTGCCAAAACCAATAAGCCGCAAAATATCGTGATTGATTCCGGCGGTCCGAATGTGGCCAAATCAATGCATATCGGGCATCTGCGTCCGGCGGTTATCGGTGAGGCGATTAGACGTTTGGAGAAGTTTATCGGTCATAATGTAATTTCCGATGTCCACTTTGGCGACTGGGGTACTCCGATGGGTATGATTATCTCTGAGGTTATGGACTTGCACCCCGATTGGCCCTATTTTGATGATAACAAAAAAGACGGATTTCCCGCTACGGCGCCTTATACGGTTGCGGAAGTAACCGAGCTTTATAAGAAAGCCTCGGCGCGTTGTAAAGAAGATGAAAAGGCGCGTGAAAAAGCCCGCATTATCACTGCCAAATTCCAAGACGGCCACCCTGGTTATCGTGCCTTGTGGCAACATTTAAGAGATGTTTCGGTTGATGCGGTAAAAAAAATTTATGATGAGCTCGATGTCAATTTTGACTTGTGGTTAGGCGAGAGCGATGCGCATCAAACCTGTTATGAGATTATGGATATCGCCAAAGCTAAAGGTTTGTTGGAAAAAGATGACGGCGCCGAGATTATTAGGCTTGAAGAAGGTGCCAAACCCAAACCTCCGGTTATTTTGGAGAAAAGCGACGGCGGCTTTACTTATGCTGCCACCGATATCGCCACTATCAAAATGCGGGTTGACGATTTGAAAGCCGAAGAGATTATATACGTAACCGACTTGCGCCAATCATTGCACTTTGAGCAGGTTTTTGAGGCTTCCAAGATGTTGGGTATCTGTCCTGACACCAAGTTGGTTCATATTGGTTTTGGTACGGTCAACGGCAAAGATGGCAAACCTTTCAAAACTCGTGACGGCGGCGTCATGAACTTGGAAGATTTGATTAAGATGTCCAAAGAGGCCGTGCGTAAAACCATGCCCAAAGCCGAAGATGTCACAGGTTATACTCAGGCCGAAATTGATAAGATGTCTGACGAAATTACCATTGCGGCCATCAAGTTCCAAGATTTGAAAAATAATATTGCCTCGGGCTATATTTTCAGTCTGGAAGATTTCGCGCGTTTTGATGGCAAAACCGGACCTTATATTCAATATGCCATTGCTCGTATTAACTCTATTATCCGCAAGGCGCAAGAAGCTGGTATCAAGACCGGCAAAGTCAAATTGAGCAATGCGGAAGAAAGAGCCTTGGCTTTGAAGATTGCCCAGTTTGGCAATGTGGTTGAACGCGCGGCAATAGAGAAAGAGCCGAGTATCATATCTGAGTTTGTGTACAATCTGGCGCAGAGTTTCAGTAGTTTTTACAATGCCTCGCCGATTGTTAACGCCAATGATAATGAGCTCGCATCCTCGCGCTTGCAACTGGCACGCATCACCCGCGATATGCTCAAGCAACTCTTGTATCTGTTGGGTATTAATGCTCCCGAGGTCATGCTCAAAAGCACAGCAGGAGAAAGCGGAGAATAGCCATGAGCAAAAGTGTCAAACGCCGCGACTTCATCACCAGCGGGCTGGTGGCGCAAAACCGCCGCGCCGGATTTGATTATCAAATAGATGCCAAATATGTAGCCGGCCTTGAGTTGGTCGGTACCGAGGTGAAGTCGTTGCGCTTAGGACACGCCAATATCAATGATGCCTATGGGGTGGTGAAAGGCGATGAGCTATACATTTCCAATATGTATATTGCCGAATATGCCAACCGCGGTTATGAGAGCCATGTTGAAAAACGCGACCGCAAGCTTTTGCTGACCCGCAAAGAAATCAATAGCATTATTGCTTCTCTTTCGCGCAAGGGAACAACTTTGGTGGCAATCAGGCTGTATTTTAATGACAAGGGGCGTGCTAAGCTTGAGATTGGACTAGGTACCGGTAAAAAACTCTATGACAAGCGCGAAACCATGAAACAACGAGATTGGAACCGCGACAAACAACGGATTATGGCTGCGCACTAAAAACTATTGTTGTAAGGCATTTTTAAAATCGCTGAGCACATCGCGTTCGGCATTAAATTTTTTATCAATTAAGATTCGTTCATCAGAATTCATCTTGGCTAAATCTTGTTGCAATTGCGGATTGTTGGGCATTTTTTTGCCGGCGGCAACTTTTTTAATGTCGCGCAAATATTCCTGATATTTTTGCTGATAATCAGGAACTTCTTTTGATGAGCTATCCGGTATATCTAAAGTTACTTCACTGGTCGTTTGTTTTGAGGGAATGTCCTGCCGCGCGGTGGTTAAGCTTGTCTCAGTCTTGTCGGCTTGAGGCAAAACATTTCTGTCCGCAATGCTTTGCGTTGTCGGCATATTGTCATAAGAGCGTGTAGCAATGGTTTCCTCCTCGCCATACTGATATTTTATGGGAGGAAGTTTTTCTTGTTTGGGTTGGATTTCTTGTGCCGGAATAAAATAGTTGGGCAATACCTTTTTGCGCACATATTGCGCCGCAGCCGGATTACTCAAAACCAATATCGCCATCACACAAGCTACCAGATTGAAATTATAAGTTTTCATTGCCCATCAACCATACATTAACCAATTTCATATAGTCTATTATATATGAAAAAACTTTTTTTTATATTAACGGTTTTGCTGGGCACGTCGCTTTCCGTTGAGGCGGCGGCGTTCAATCGTTGTGCAGAGCTCAAGCCTCAGCCTCGTTTGAGCTTTTATACATCTTACGGCAAGCTTGAATATGACTTCAGCAAAGACCAAATGGGTATTACCAAGGTCGGCATGAGCTATGGCGTGATAGAAAAGGGCATTTTTGCCAATGGGCTGGCCACCGGCACGGTTAAATGGGAGGTAGATGTCAGCTCTGAGGGTAGAGAAGGGCGCAACGGCGAAATTTGCGCCTATCCGGTGGAGATAAAATTTTATTTAGGCTTTGCCGACCCCAAGATATATGTCAGCCGCGATTTGCGTAAAGGGAGTTGTATGTATGACTTGGTTTTGCGGCACGAACAAACCCACCAGCAGATAAACGTTAAAGCTCTGGAATATTTTATTCCTTTGTTTGAACAAGCTCTAAAGAAGATAAGTCAAGAGATACCGGCCGAACCGGTCGGGGCCATGAACCGTGCCGCTTTAAGCCGGGGCAGCGAAAAAATCGCCGAAGCCTATTCAAAGCGGATAGAACCACTGATAAATGTGTTCAAAAAAGAATTAGAAATCGAGCAAGGCAAATTAGACAATGCTTCTAATTATGCGTTTGAAAATTCAATTTGCCGCTAAAATCTGGTGCAGATTTATCCGCGCGAGCCGCATTAAACATCGGGAGCAAGTCATCTAAGAATTTGTTAATTCCGTTATAAGCGGCATCAATATAATCTTTGCCTTTGGCCGAGTTATCGCGATAAAAGAGGCGCACGGTGGTCATACCGATTTCTTTAGGATAGATGAGGTTAGAATAGCTGTCATCAACAAAAATACAATCTTTGGGGTCAAAACCAATTGTCTTGCACAGCTGGAGATACACGTCGGCACTTTCGTTTTTCTTGGTATGGTTAAAATCCTCCACGGAGTAGAAGCGTCCCTTAAAGATATCATATAAGCCGAGTTTTTTCAGAATTTTCTCTGCCAGAGAGTGACTGCTGTAAGTAAAGACAAATTGCTCCAAAGGCAGCTGGCGTAATCTTTCGGCCAAACCTTCATAGGGTTCAATCATATCATAGGGTACATTGTCGTGATAAGCGTTGTACAAGTCTTTGACATCGACCCCATAATCCCGATAAAAAATCTCTCCGCCGTCCCGATATTTGGCATAAGATTCCTTAACTTTTGCCTTGGCAGTGTCAAAGTCGAGGCCAACACCGAGTTGCTCAATACACACTCTGGCCATAACGGAATCCAGCATATCGCCAAACTCCGGCGTAATCCGATACAAAGTATTATCCAAATCCCAAATTATGGCTTTTTTATTATTAAACACCCAAGTTCTCCACTCTAACATTACTCAAAAACTCCCGATAGATTACCATAAACAAGTGTTTCGTCAATACATAATATTACCTTAGGTTTGGCAATTTTCAATGTGACAAGGGCATAAGTTGCAAAAATAGATTTTCTTTCGTAAAAATTACCATATAATAGCCCCAAAGGTTTATTTTATGGGGGCCGCATGACCAATTTGCTCAAAGCCGGTTTATTATCAATCGGGACAGTGTTTTTTTGGGGGCTTTTAAATGTCAGCTTGCGTTTTTTGGTAATAGAATATGGCTGTCATCCGGTGGCGCTTGCCTGTTCAACCGCATTGTTCTGTTCGCTTGCCCTCATTGCCGTGGGCGACTATAAGGTCCGCATAACTCCCATTTTGCAAAACCGCAACACCTGGTTTTTTGGCCTGACACAGATTTTGAAGAATATATGCTTGATATATGCTTTTGTTTATATCTCCTCCACGCAGACCAATTTGCTGACCAACATTGAGATTGTATTTTCTCTGTTGCTGACCTGGCTATTTTTGCACCGCCGCCCCAATCGGGTCGATTTGCTGGCCATGGTTTTTATATTAATAGGCTGTTTGGTGATTGTGGCCGGACTTCCGGCCTCGGTCATGGTAGTTGCCACTTTGTGGGTGTTTGGCGGCTCTTTGCTCACGGCGCTTAGAGCAATTTTTGCGGAGGTTCACCCCGGCAACAAAAAGGAGCTCAGCGCCCGCGAGCGTTGTGCGGTCACCGGTTGGATATTACTGGCGAGCAGTGGAGCATTTATCATATTTTTCGTTATACTTTCGGTCATAGCCTCGTGGCTGCCGGAATCCACCGTTGCCGAAACACTGATACTCCGCCGTATGCCTTTGCCTCAAGAGTTTATCTCCGGTCCGAATGTTGTCGGCGGTTTGATTGTCGGTGTGGCTATATATGCTATCTCGATGTATTTTTACTTTTACGCCATTTGCCTTAGCAATAATGAATATTTCATGATGTATCGCTCTTTGCAGGCAGTGTTTACCTATTTGGTTGAAGTCAGTTTTGCCGCCTTTACGGTATTGCCAATGGTTCACCTCAGCTCCTCGGACTGGTTTGCCGCCATTGCCATCATTTTGAGTTCTTTTGCCATGATTCTGATGCGAGGTCGCCGCGGACAAGCTTTGCTCAAAACCTTGAATAAGAAAGAATAAGGCATATATCAAACTCTGTAAGTACAATCATAACACTTAGGGGTTTGACATGAGAAAAACATTAGCACTAGCACTAGTCGCCTCAGCGGCGGTTTTGGGTTTCAAGGCCTATGCCGATAACCATGGCCAAACTGTTGGCAATGCCGATTCGAACAATATGCTGGTAATTGAAGAAGAAGGCTACATTGTTACCACCGGCAACGGAGACGGTGCCACGCCGCCGTCGGGTGCGAATACCGGTTCGGGTGTATTACTTGAAGGAACGAATAATAATCCGGCCAATGACGTTACTGCCTCGCCACAGCAAAATAATACTACCCAAGGGGCAGGAAACACGGAAGGTAACAATAACGGCGCCGCCGGAAATTCTGCGAATTCGATGAACGGAAATAATATGCCCTCATCTGTAACCATTGATGAAACCGTCAGCGGAGCCATGGATTCCGAAGGTGATGGTTATTATGAAGTAGATGAAAGTGTCAGTGAAGATTAAAAACCGGTCTTGAGGCACAAAAAAAGCCGGCTTTCAGGCCGGCTTTGGTTTATTAGTTGCCTTACAGAAAACCCCGAGTTTACTCGGGGCTGAATGCCAAGGTGTTGGAACAACAC
>CALXUQ010000028.1 GCA_944391725.1 uncultured Alphaproteobacteria bacterium
TTCCATGCTGCTGATAAGCTCACTTTGCATTTATCTAACTCTTAAAACCATCAGCGATGGTGAAACTGCCATGACTTACGGCGGTTTTGCCAACGAAATTTTGCGCAACGAATTTCAGGCCAAGCGGATTGAAAATTCGCGCCTTGAAACCATCATTGAAAATGAACGAGCCAAAGATTTGTTCAAACAAGATTGCGTTTTCAAATTTCTGGAAAGCAATTTATCCGACGGCAAAAGCAACAAAGCCGCCCTCTGCACACTTAAAGCCGCCTGCGAAAATTTGAGTCCCGAAACCGTCAGCTTAGCTCTACGTTTCAACAGCGACAATGCCCATATATTTAATGACGAGGAGTGGTTTGAGGTCAGTGTCAGCCCCATATTCCTCAAAAAAGCCGATATCTTTGAAGGTCCATATTCAATTAAAGCCATCAAAAAAGATACCTATCTTTTCTGGAGTTGCAAAAATATCACCGCCGAAAAAAACATGGAGCAAATTTTCCACGAAGAAAGAAAATCTTTGCACGACTTCTTAGACTACCTTCCGGTCGGCTTATATGTCATTGACCGCGAGCACAAGATAGAATATATCAACCATGCTTTTGCCCAAATGCTTGAACGCAGCCGTGAAGAACTCTTAGGACATCAACTCGACAATTTCACCTCGGCAGTATCAAAACTCCCCGACCCCAGTGCTTCTTGGCAAGGCAAATTATATTTCACCACTGCCGACGACGAGGCCGTTGAATGTTATGTCTTACACGAAAACTTTCGCGAGAACCAACAAATCAAGACTCGCGGCGTCGTCATCTCCAATCTCCCCGGAGATAAGCAGCTCCATAGCGATTTGAACTCCGCCTATGATAAAATCAGTTGGCTGTTTAACTATGCTCCGGTCGGAATTATTTTTGCCGACGGCTCCGGCACGATTCGCGCCTGCAACCAAACCGCCGCCGCCTTTTTGCATACCTCCCCCGAGGAAATTAAGGACCACAGTTTGTTTGAGCACATGAACGAAGAAGACAGCGGCAAAATCCGTCAAGACTTCACCAATGTTGTCAGCGGTTCTGTTTCCTCCGCCAGCATTGATGCTCACTTAAAGTTTGATAAAGACGAAAAAATTGCTTCTTTTTACATCAGCCCCATGCAGAAGTTTTATTCTGCCGGCGCCAACAGCGATGGTCTGGTGATTTATCTGATAGATGCCACCAAACAAAAAAGCTTGGAGCAACAATTTGCTCAGGCCCAAAAAATGCAGGCCATCGGACAATTAGCCGGCGGTGTGGCTCACGATTTCAACAATCTTCTGACCGCGATGATAGGATTTTGCGATTTATTGTTGCAAAGGCACGGCGTTGGCGACCCATCTTTTGCCGACTTAACTCAGATTAAACAAAATGCCAACCGCGCTGCCGGCTTGGTTCGCCAGCTATTGGCCTTCTCCCGCAAACAACCCTTAAAACCAAAATTAATTGACATTACGGAAAAATTCACTGAGCTGAGCCTGATGTTAAAACGCATTTTAGGCGAACAAATTGTTCTCAAATTTTACCATAGCAATGAGTTAGGCTACGTGCGTGTTGACCCCACTCAGTTTTCGCAGGTCATTCTCAATTTAGCCATTAATGCCAAAGATGCCATGGACGGACACGGCACCATTAACATTAACACCCATGTCGAAACCTTAACCGAACCCTATCAGTTTGGAGCTGATACCATCAAACCCGGTGAGTTTGTGGTCATAGATGTAATTGATACCGGTTGCGGCATTCCGCCCGAAAACCTCAGCCGCATTTTTGACCCGTTTTTCTCCACCAAACAAAACGTGGTTGGCTCTGGCACCGGTCTGGGCTTAGCCATGGTTTATGGTATTGTCCGCCAAACAGAGGGCTTTATCAAGGTCGATAGTGTGGTTGGTCAGGGCACCACTTTTTCGGTTTATCTCCCGCGTTTTGAGAGCAATGCCGAAGAAGAAAATAATACCGATACCACCGACAAGCACGAAGTCAAAAACGCCGACGGCACTCCGGTCCTCACCGTCAAAGAAACCGTCAAGAGCCCGGTCACCACTGTCAACGGCAAGATGATTTTTGGACTGAATGTCTCAATGATAGACCGCAATTTTGAGCACAATCAAACCAAAGATGCCTCCTCGATTCGGATTTTGTTTGTAGAAGATGAAGATTCGGTCCGCACTTTTGCCACTCGCGCCTTGAAGAAAAAAGGTTATGACATAATCAGTTGCAATTCATCTGAAAATGCGCTAGAACAATTAGAACAAGATTGCCGTTTTGACCTTCTGCTCACCGACATGATGTTGCCCGGTATGAGCGGTGCTGAACTGGCCGCTATTGTCAAAGAAAAGATACCCGGAATCAAGATAATTCTAGCTTCCGGATATTCCGAAGAGATAGCTCGCCAAGGTCTCAGCAATTCTGATGACTTTGACTTCATTGCCAAACCGTTCAGCTTAGGCGACCTGACTAAAAAAGTTTTTGATGTATTAAACCAAGCGGAGAAATAACCATTATGGCTCATGCAAATCTGGCAGAACAATTGCCAATCGAATTTCCGCACCGACCAAGTCTCGACAAAGAAGATTTCTTGGTTGCCGATTGCAATATTGAGGCCGTAGAAATGATAGACCGCTGGCCCGACTGGCCTTATTTTGCTATTTGTATTTATGGCAGTGAAGGCTGCGGCAAATCACATTTAGCCAATGTTTTCAGCAATAATGTGGCTCAATATGACCACTTCCCCTACCGCATTCCCACTGTTCAGGCTAAAGATGTTAAGCTAGAAACTCCACATCAACTTTTTGCTCAGCACCATTGCCTGGTAGTGGAAAATCTCTGTCATGAGATGAACTATGAAGCCATGTTTCATCTTTATAACCTATATCGTAATGAAGGCGGCAACATTTTGTTCACCTCGGAGATTGCCCCGGCTCGCTTAAATTTGCCACTTCCTGACTTGCAATCCCGCTTAAATGCTGTTCCCGCCATTGAGATAAAATCTCCCGATGACGACTTGTTGTCCTGCTTGTTGGTCAAATTATTCACCGACCGCCAAATTTTTGTAACGCCCGAAGTAGTTAATTACATTGTATCCAATATGCAGCGTTCCTTTTCCTATGCCCGCAAGTTGGTGGAAGAAACCGACCGGATTTCACTTTCCCGCAAGCGCGCTGTTTCCATCCCGATTATCAAAGAAGCCATGTCGGTTTTAGACAATGCCAAACTCCAAGGCGAATTATTTTAAGAACATCAAGCAGGCGAATTATTATAAATAACACTTCAAGTTTTCTCAACAAAAAACCCCGGATTAACCGGGGTTTTCATTTTGAAGAGTAAGAACTAACTAAGCAGATTTTTTCTTAGTTGCCGATTCTTTTTTAGCTTTAGGTTCAGCTTCGGCTTTTTCTTCTTTTTTAGCTTTAGCTTCCTTTTTAGGAGCTGCTTTAGCTTTTTTAGCCGCCGGAACTTCATCATCAAACTTATAAAGTTCTTCAACCGACACGGTCTTCTCATTGAGTTTGACTTTGCTCAAGATATAATCCACGATTTTTTCTTCAAAAATCGGAGCTTTTAAAGACTCAACCGCCTGCTTATTCTTCAGATAGAAATCAAACACCGCTTTTTCTTGACCGGGGAATTTGCGAGCCTCAGCCATAATCGCTTTGTTGACATCATCAGGTTCAACCGTAATTTTAGCCTCTTTACCAACTTCCGAGAGCAACAAACCGAGTTTAACCCGACGCACGGCAATACTTTTGTACTCTTCTTTGAGAGCATCTTCAGATTTTGCCAAATCTTCGGCATCGAGTTGATTATTTTTCTTAGCTTGCTCATATTGAGAGAAGATAGATTTGAACTCGGCATCGACCAAACCTTGCGGAACTTCGAAATTATATTCTTTATCCAAAGCATCAAGCAAAGCCTTTTTGAGTTTCATTTTTGAGGCTTGCTCATAATCGCTCTTGATACGCCCCGAAATTGCTTCGCGCAGTTTTTCAAGACTTTCTTCACCTAAAGATTTTGCAAATTCATCATCGATTTTAACTTCTTTAGGTTCCAACAATTCTTTAATTTCCACTGCAAAAACAGCATCTTTACCGGCCAAATCCTTAGCATGATAGTTTTCTGGGAATTTAACTTTAACATCAACCTTATCACCAACATTTTTGCCGATAAGTTGATCTTCAAACCCCGGAATAAACGAACCGGAACCCAGTTCCAAAGGATAATTATTACCTTTACCGCCATGGAATTCCACACCGTCAACCGAACCCACAAAATCGATAACGGTGGTGTCACCTTTTTTAGCCGCGCGAGATTCGCTGACTTTAGTTCTTTCGCGACGAGTTTGAGCGATATAGTTTAGAGCCTTATCAACTTCTTCTTTGGCCACTTCTGCCATATATTTATCCAACTCAATTTTATCAAAACTTCCGGCCTTAATTTCGGGCAAATTTTCAAAAGACACTTCAAATTCAACATCTTCACCATCTTTGAAAGCGGTAATTTTGATATCTGGCATCATAGCCGGACGGAGATTTTTCTCCTTAATCAAATCGTCAGCAGATTGGCGCACCAAATCTTCCAAGACCTCACCTTTAACCGCGGGAGCATATTTTTGTTTGAGCATGGAAAGCGGAGCTTTACCGGCACGGAAACCCGGCAATTTAACAGTTTTAGCGATTTCGCTGATTTTGGCATCAACTTTATTTTCAAACTCTTTAGCCTCAACCAACACTTTATATTGTTTTTTCAAACCTTCAGCTTTTAATTCTGTAACCTTCATTTTATTTCTCTAATTAAGATGGGTTAAAACCAAGCTCTTAGCAAAAGAGCTGGTGCGGACGGAGGGACTTGAACCCCCATGGCAGTTAGCCACCAGAACCTAAATCTGGCGTGTCTACCAATTTCACCACGCCCGCAATTCACGATAGTAATTGCTTTGCATAGTACATAAAATAAATTTTAAATCAAGCCAAAATTCACAAAGCAAACAAAATTATTGTAATATAAGTTAATATTGTCTATTATGCGCAAAGAAGAAGAATATTTCAAGGAGTCAATCGGTGTTTTCAGCTCAAAGTATCCGTAACTTTTCATTATTTGCTGCCGTTGCCTGCCTTTGCGGCGCCTGCAGCTTTGTCAAAGAGCATACCAGCCCTGAAACTTATAATATGTTGACCTTCAACGACGGCGGCGCCAAAGAAGCGCGCCTAGCCACGGTAGCCTACTCGCAGGGCAAGTTCTCGGAAGCCGAAAACCACGTGATTAATGCCTTAAAAGACAATCCTAAAAATCCGCAAGCCCTCATGGTCGGAGCTTTAGTATATGAGCAGTTAGGCCGGCCTAACCGCGCCCGTCAATATTATGAAGACCTGATGATTTATGGCGGAGAAGAAACCACTGTTCTCGGTTCTCAAGGCGGCACACCGGTCAAAATGACCGATTTGGCTCAAAAAAGATTGCGTTTGATTAATGTCAAGCAAAGCAAACTCGTGATTGAAGACCAAAACGGCACCAAAGTTTTCAACATCAGTAAAGAAGCCGGGCAAACTCAGCGCCGCTCTGCTATTGAAGAGGCCTTGTTTTTAAGAGAAAAGAGAAACATTGCCAACCAACAACCCAGTACTGCCGAAGAGCTCCAAGCAGTTGAGGTGCTGTTTTCCGAACCTGAACAAAATGTAATTTCGCGTTTTCTGATTCTTAAAGAACTGGCCGAAAAAGACCTGGTCACCAAAGAAGAATTTTTAAACGCCCGCAACACCAATATCGGTGGATTATTGCCGCTCACTCACACCCCGCCGGCTTATGGCGTGGATAAATCCGTTCCCTCGCCTGATTTGATAATTGAGCGGATTAATGCCTTAAAGGAAGCGGTTGAATCTCGCGCCATTACTCCGCGTGAATTCTCAGCCGAACGCGATATTATAATTGAGGCGCTGTTACCGCCTTCTCCGCGGCAACGCCTAAAACCCAAAGCCCCCTCACGTGATATTTTGGGCGCGGCTAAAGACTTGCGCAAGCTTGAAATTCTCTATGACTTGCAGCTGATTACTTCCAAGGAAAAAGCCAAAGAGAAACAAGCCATTGAAAAATATTTGGGCGTCAATCGCGCTCAACCGCAATCAACACCGGCTTCGCTCCCAACTCAGTCGGCTCAACCTGCCACTGCCAACGTAAGCAATGCCCAAGCATCGGCTAATGCCGCCAAAGAGGTCATGCCGGTATCTCCGGTTGCCACCCCGACCGTTAGCGAACCCAACAAAAATGAGGTAGTCGAAAGCTCGGTTGAAATCATCACTTCTGCTCCCGTGGTTGAGAACCCCGCAGATAGCGCACCGGCTCCTCAACCGCTGATTCCCAACGTGAGCAGTCCGTTTTAGTAATCTTAACAATTTGAGTATCGAAATATCATAATGTCTGATAATAAAGTAAACCCTCGCAAGACTTTTGCGATAATCTCTCACCCTGACGCCGGTAAAACCACATTAACCGAAAAGCTCTTGCTTTTTGGAGGCGCCATTCAACAAGCCGGTGCCGTTAAGGCTCGCGGAGAGGCTCGTCGTGCCCGTTCCGACTGGATGAAGGTCGAACAAGAAAGAGGAATTTCGGTTGCCTCTTCGGTCATGAGCTTTGAATATAAAGGTATTAGTTTCAACCTTTTGGATACGCCGGGTCACGAAGACTTTTCCGAAGACACCTATCGCGTGCTCACTGCTGTCGATTCGGCAGTTATGGTACTCGATTCGTCCAAAGGTATTGAGGCTCAAACCAAAAAATTGTTTGAAGTCTGCCGCCTGCGCGATGTCCCGATTATCACTTTTATTAACAAACTCGACCGCGAAGGTATGGATCCGTTTTTGCTTTTAGATGACATTGAAAAAACTTTGGCCTTGGAAGTCACTCCGGCCAGCTGGCCGATTGGCATGGGCAAAGATTTTCTCGGCTGCTACGATTTGTTTAACGACCAACTGATTTTGATGAACAAAACCGGCGACAAATCTCAGATTAATGCCATAATTGAAACCTGCAAGGGTCTAGATGACCCCAAATTAGACCAGTTATTGCCGGCACACGCCGTTGCCAAATTGCGCGAAGATGTCGCCATGGTCAAAGAACTCTGTCCGCCTTTTAGCTTGGAAAGCTATTTAGCCGGTGTTCAAACTCCGGTCTTTTTCGGTAGTGCCATCAACAACTTTGGCGTCCGTGAGGTATTGGAAGGTTTGCATCAAATTGCCCCTACCCCGCGCCCCCAACCAACCGCCGAGAGAACCATTTCCCCTGACGAAAATAAAGTAACTGGATTCATCTTCAAAATTCAGGCCAATATGGACCCCAAACACCGCGACCGTATTGCTTTTATGAGAATTTGTTCCGGACATTTCAAACGCGGCATGACCTTAACCCAGGTTCGTACTGGTAAAGGACTAAAAGTGCCCACTCCGGTCATGTTCATGGCTCAAGAACGCGAACTTGCCGAAGATGCCTATCCCGGAGATATTATCGGTATCCCCAACCACGGACAACTCCGTATTGGCGATACTTTAACCGAGGGAGAAAAACTTCACGTTACCGGCATTCCGAGTTTTGCTCCGGAATTGCTCAAAAGCGTCCGAGCCCTTGACCCGCTAAAATCCAAACATTTGGGCGCGGCCTTACAACAAATTGCCGAAGAAGGCGGAGCCAGCGTATTTAAGCCGATTGTCGGCTCCGAATGGATTGTCGGTGTGGTCGGTACCTTGCAGTTTGAAGTTATGGCCGATAGAATTAAAAATGAGTTCAACATTCCGGTAGTGTTCGAACCAACACAGTACTACACTGCACGTTGGGTTGAATGTCCCAATAAAGCCATGTTTGAAAAATTCCGCAATGCCACTCAGCTAAACCTGGCCGAAGACCACGATGGCGAACTGGTGTTCTTGGCTCGCAATGCTTGGCATTTGGGCAAGGTACAAGAAGACTTTCCGGACTTAGTCCTCAAGAAAACGCGCGAACAGGTTATCTAATCGGAGGTAAAATTCCAAAACCGCCGCCCGACATATTCCCGCACGGTGCGAATGTTTCCGTCTGCATAAAAACTGGCACCACCCGACTTCAAAGTATCAAAACTTTGTCCGTCAACTTTGAGCTTGCCGTCCTTATAATATTTATAGCGTTGAGCATAAATACAAAATTTGGCATTGCACTGCAAATCGAGCCATTCAGGATAAGTCTTTTTGCCTTTCCAGATTTGCGACAACTTACGAGTTTTAGCTTTATCCAGCTTGTCGTTCGCTGTTTTCTCCAGCCACATTTGCTTGTTAAAAATTTTCCCGCGCCGAGGTAAAATCACTAAATCGCCGCTCTTATCTTGAACTGCAAAGAGCATACCGTCCGCACTAATCATCGCTTGCGGTGCTTGTACGGTTAAAATACTCAAACCACCCAACCCGATTGCCAACCACCCCCAACGCCGCCACGGCAGTTGCCAAATAGCGAGCCACAAACCACCCATAACCATTAGGAGCAAGCCCCAAAACGGCAAAGCCAAAACCTGATATCCGGCTTCCGGTAATGAGGCGACATAAGCCGTAATCTCATTGACGAGCTTAATCCCCCAACCCACGAGTTTGAGCGGCCAATAGTCAAGCCCCAACGGCATCATTAATAAGGCAATCAGCACAAACGGCATAATCACTAATCCGATAATCGGTCCGGCTAAGAAATTTCCAAGTGAGGTATAAATTGAAATCATATTAAAATGATAAATTCCAAACGGCAAAGTTGCCAAACTCGCCACCAAATCGGAAATAACAATACCGGCAAAATACGCCCAGACGATTCGCACAGTGCGATTAATAATACCGATAGAGCGATTCGTTCCACCATTTAAGAAACGCTGAATTGGTCCTGCAAATTTTTCATAAAAAGCAATCAGCATCACCACTGCGGCAAACGACATCTGAAAACTTGCCCCAATCAACGCCCAAGGTGATATAATCAGCACGATTAAGGCTGCCCAAGCAATCGTTTTCATCGAGATTGCCTTACGCCCGATAAGCACGCCCACCAAAACAATCAGCGTCATAATAAATGCCCGCTGGGTCGGAACTTCTGCACCTGATATTAAGAGGTAAAGGAAGCTGAGTAAAATTGCCGCCATTGCCGATATTTTCTTCGAATCATAGCGCAGCGCCAGCGGCGGAATAAACGCAATAATCCGCCGAATAAGGAAGAACATCAATCCGGCCAGCATCGTCATATGCAAACCCGAAATTGACAAGAAATGCGCCAAACCGGAATCTCGATAATTTTCCGTAATTTCATGCCGGATTCCACCACGCTCGCCGGCCACAATTGCCGCCGTAATTCCTGCTTCATCAGCAGGTAAGATACTATTGATTCTAGCGACAATATGCTTACGCAACTCCTCAATTTTAGCTTTCCAGCTTGGAACAGAATTTGCAGGTACCGCACAATCAATCGGCCCAATGCTAGCCATTGCATAACCGTTACCGTTGAGTTCTTCAAAAAAGAACTTACGGTCAAATTGATAGCCACCCACCATGGAGGCCGCAGGCAGCGGCATCAATTTTGCCACCAGCTCGGCACAATCCCCGACTTTAAGCCCCGAACTTTTGGTTCTAAGGCTGATGCGATAATTTCCGAAATAGGTTTTACCCTCAAAATTTTGCGGATTTTTGATAACCACCCGCTCCATACCACGATAGTTATGGTCAATATTGACAATTTCTCCGCTCAAATAATCGACAATCGGTGCAGTTAGTTTACCTTGAGAATTAAGATAATAAGCCCTAAGCTGAATATTGACAAACCCGGCCACCATCATCGCTATTCCGGCTAAGCCAAGCAATTTGGGATAAGAGAAACGCCAGTAATATACAAGCAGTACTAAGGACTCAACCACCACCGCCGACACCAATAGCGATGGCTCACTTGGCAGCAAGAAATATATGCCGATACCACAGCCAAACAACACCGGCAGCCACAAAAACCACCGTTCTTGCTCTGCTAAAAAATATTCTTTGACTTTATAAAATAACCCGTACATATTAACTCTGCTTTCGTTTGTAATATATTAAACATTTTGTGAGAAGATAAAACAAAATAATCAAGCAGAGGATAACTAGATGAAAAAATTCATATATGTTTTAGCCGTTATACTCATGAGTAGTAGTGCCAACGCAGCCATTCGCAGCATTGTCGATTGGGATGGCGGCGCCAACCCCTATCAACCCGGCAACATCAGTGTCAGCGGGGAAAACTTAAAGACCAAATGCTCTGCCGCTTGTCCCGGATACGACTTAAAAGTTGCCACTTGTCCTTCTCATCAAAAGCTGGTCTCATGTTCCACTCCCGGCTGCGGATACTATAACAAATGTGTAGCTCTCACCAGCGATGAGCTCAAAAATCGCACCTCTGACCCGTTAGATGCCATTGATGTCGATGAAGTCTATAACCAAATCGTTGAAGAACAAAAAGCTGAGCAAGAGCTCAAAGACAGCATCAACGACATCAAAAGCAATATGTAAAAAGCCACAAAAAAAGGGGCCGCAAGCCCCTTTAATTTTAAGTATCAGCATTCAAGATATCAGCCTTCACAAACCAGTAAGGTTGGTAACTTTTTCAAGCCGATAGCATGTTCAGGTTCCGGAACAAATCTCTTATGATGCAAATTATCACATTCTTGCAACATATAAGATTTACCATCAGTAAACTTAAACACTGCCCCCGGAGTAATCCGTTCAAACAAAGCTGCCAGCGGGTGTTTCACCTTTTCGCCTCTGAGATTCAAATATAAGAACTCATTTTTCCTGTCGGATACCCCGGCATTTTTCCAGTCTTGTTCCGAGATTTTGATTTGCCACACCGGAATCAGACAATTCTTACGTTTACCATCATCATCTACCACCGAAAAAATTAATTTTCCCGGCCAGACATTGGCATAAGAAACTTCTACATCGCGATAAGCAACTAATGCATCACTCTCAGCTAACGCTCTCAAAACCTGATAAGCAGACAAAACTACTGTGTTCATGATAAAATAATTTTAAGATTAATAAAAATAAATATAAGTTTTATGCAAGCAGTCTAGCAGAAAAGCAAATTCCTGCAAGTCCGCAAAGCTTAATAGCAAAACACAAAAAGTTGCCGATTATTACAAACCGACAACTTTTTTCTGTTTAATTTTCCGCCCCCGGTACAATAATCTTATAATATCTGGCTTTTTCGATATACATTTTTTCGAACTGAAACTTCCGTTCCATCGGCGAAAAATAAGTCATCGAAACTATTGTGCCGTCAGCAAGTATTAATCCCTCACTGGGACCCAAACCCACACAGGTACAACATTTTGGTCGTTCCCAAATACTACCTGTGTCCATACGCAAAAAAACAGCTTTTTCCGGAGTATCAATTTTCCAACAAGCAATTCGGAGCTCAACTCGTGTTTTGCGAAAAGCCACGCGCTCAAGTTTCACCGGAAATATCTCCTCCGGCAAAACATTATACCCGGCCAGCGCAAAAAACCTTACCGCATCCGCATTACTTAAAACCAAAACATCATTGCCCATAAGTCCCATAACATTATCTGACCGGAGCAATAATTTCTTCCCACAACTGTTTCCCTGCCTTCACCGGATCATCCATATCCTGCCAAACATACTTACCGTCCTGCAGACTTAAAAACTTAAACTGCACACTGTCTGGAAAATGAACGCCCTGTGTCGGCAAAATCGGAGTAATTTTATCGGGACGCAATTTAAAAATTTCTGCTTTATCCATCCGCAGATATTTTTTCTGCCCCAACAACTTAAACTCCCAACACGGAACACACCAATGATTAGCATCCAACGTCAATACACGTTTCAAATACACGGGTTTCAAAGACGCAGATTCAACCATTCCAAAACCGATTGACTTCAAAAATGCCATGGCATCTTCAATCGTCCAAGCTGTTTTCTTGTTCATACGCAAAAAATAATTAGAAAAATGATTAATAAAAATAAGTAAATAAAACTGGCATTTAACATAAACTCTCAAAGTTTAATGTCAAGATTAAATCTAGTATAAATTATGATTAGAGAGCAAAAACTTATTGCTCAATCAGGTTCAAAATACGTTCGGTTGCCTTGATGGCAGCTTTCACCTGGTCGGAAGATACCGCATGCGTCACCAATCCATTATCCCACTTAATCACGGCTTCCACCAAGGAGTTGGAGTTTCCGCCCGGCGGAATGGTAATTTCAAAATCCATCAGTTTGGGAATTTCAAGTCCCATCTTGGGAGAGAGCTTGCGCAAAGCGTTCATAAATGCATCATAACCACCGCTGCCCTGAGAAGTTTCTTCATAAATTTTGCCCTTATATTCCACTTGCACATTGGCACAAGGCTTCATTTGCATGGTAGTAGTCACCACACAGTTTTTGACCCGAAAATTTTTGTAGCGTTGCCCGCCTAACATATCCGAGACCAAAAACGGCAAATCTTCCACGGTTACATTTTTTTTGAGGTCGCCAAGTTCCACAATTTTATGCAATAGTTTTTCTTTTTGCTCATCATTAAGATTGATACGGAGCTTGTTGAGGTTCATTTCCAAACTGGCTTTTCCCGAGAGCTTACCCAGAGCATAGGTGCGGTTGCGGTCAAATCGATCCGGAGTTAACCGACTGACATACAAATTACCTTTTTTGTCGCCATCAGCATGAATACCGGCCGTTTGCGTAAAGACATCGCCGCCCAAAATCGGCATATTCGAGGCAATGCGCTTGCCGCTGAATGTTTCTACCAACACACTGATATCTTTGAGCTTCTTTTCGTTAATTGAGGTCGAAAACTCCGTATGGTCGCTTATCGCCGCAGCCACTTGCGCCAAATCGGCATTTCCGGTCCGCTCTCCCAAGCCGTTAACCGTTGCATGCACCCCGCTCACTCCGGCCCGAACCGCGGCTAACGTATTGGCCACTGCCATACCATAGTCATTATGAGCATGGAATTCAAATTTGAGCTCCGGAAAACGTGCCACGGTTTGACTGATATAATCATATACCTCAAACGGGTTTAAAATCCCCAGAGTATCGGGGAGCAAAATCCGCTCAAAACCCAAAGTTTGATAAGTATCAAGCATTTGCCACACATAGTCAGGACTATTTTTAATTCCGTTTGACCAGTCTTCTAAATATACGTTACATTTGAAACCATTTTCTTTTGCATAATCAACGGTTTTGCGCACATCGGCAAGATGTTGGCTCAAACTTTTACCCAGTTGCAATTCACAATGCTTTTGCGAACCCTTGGTCAGCAAGTTAATACGACGGCATCCGGTCGGCAACAACCAGTCAATCGACTTTTTGTAGTCGGTAAAACTGAGCACTTCCACTTGGTTTTCAAAGTTTGTCTCCTTAGCCCAATCCATAATCATCGCCAGTGCTTTTTGTTCTTCGGCACTCACTCTGGCCGAAGAAACCTCGCAACGGTTTACCCCCACATCAGCCAGCAATCGTTTCACAATTACCAGTTTCTCCTCACATTTGAAAGAAACCGCCTTGGTCTGTTCACCGTCACGCACGGTGGTATCCATAATTTCAATTTTTTTCATCTTACTTTTGCTTTTCTTCAATCGTATTTAAAATTACTCGCGCGGCATTTTCGCTGGGAGTTTGTTGCCCAAATCCAAGCACTTCCCGCACTTTTTTGAAGCCTTCCATTTGCTTTTCATAAAGTTCGCCATGACGCAAAATTTGCTCAATATATGTTCTGATATTCACAGCAATACAACGCTCTTGCAACAGCTCGGGAATAATCTCTCGTCCGAGCAAAATATTTGATAAATTTACAAACTCAATCTTCAAAAACTTTTTTGCCAGCCAAGCCGAAAGCGGCGCAACTTTATAGCCGATGATGTGCGGCACATCTAAAATTGCCAACTCCAGAGCCACTGTTCCAGAAGCCGCAATCGCCGCCGTAGAGGCCTTAAAAGCATTATAGCGGTCAGTTTCGGTTTCGGTTACAATTAAGGGGAGCTTGGTCTCACCGATTGATTTTTTGACCATTTCCGACACGGTTTTAACCGTTGGCAACACGAAATAGAACTCCGGATGTTCTTGATAAATTTTCTCCGCCGCCTCCAAGAAAACTGGCAGAAGTCTCGACACTTCATTTTTGCGTGACCCCGGCAGAATGGTCATAATTTTTTTATCTTGCGGAATGTTAAATTTTTTATAAAAGTCTTGCGCGTTGGCATGCACCGCATCACTCTCAATCACCGGATGCCCGATAAAATCCGTCGGCAGATGATATGGTGTAAAATACTTAGGCTCGTAAGGAAACAAGGTCAACAACCGGTCGATATATTTGTACATGGTCCGCGCCCTTTTTTTCTTCCAAGCCCACACTTGCGGCGCCACATAGTGCACTTGCGGAATACCGAGTTTTTGTTTGCGCAAGGCTTTGTGGATGCGCGCCGAAAAACTCCAGCTATCAATGGTCACCACCACATCGGGTTTAACTTTTTTAATATCCTCCACGGTGTTTTTGATGTGCTTGAAAATTTTAGGGATACTGGGGATTACTTCCCATAAACCCATCACCGCCAAATCGGAAATATCAAACAGCGGTTTTAAGCCTTCACGCTCCATGGTATCGCCACCCACACCATAAAACTCGACCTCACCGTTTGTTTGTTTTTTTAATGCCCGCATCAGACGAGACCCCAACAAATCGCCCGAAGGTTCTCCGGCAATCAGATAAATTTTTCTCACTTTTTTGCTCCGTTTAAATCCAGATATTCAGCGGGATTAATCCCCATCACAAACAAGCCGTATTTGTTAGCCAATTTGATTGCCTCTTCTTCATCAACAATCAAGCCGTTTTCCGTGTGCAAAGCAATTCCGCGTAAACCCGCTTCTTTGGCGCGCTCCACGGTTTTAGGTCCAAAGGTAGGCAAATCAATCCGCATATCTTGCTCGGGTTTACGCAGTTTTACCAACACCCCGCCCGGACCTTTGCGACGATACTCCCCGCAACGGCGAATAAGCTCGTCAGTGCCTTCAATACCTTCTACCCCCAATACCAAGCCCTGCTGCACCACTACCGACTGCCCGACATCGAGCTGTCCCAAGGTCCAAGCCACTTCTACCCCGCGAGAGATATCGGCCAAAGCTTGTTTATCGGGTTTAATTTTACCAAGGATTCCATTTTTGACCAGCAAATCAGACATTACCTCGTGGATACCGCATACTCGCATACCCTCCGATTCGATTTCTTTAACCAACGCTCGCAAAATTCCGTCATCGCCAAGCGAGCGCGCCCCGATTTTTGCAAAAAAAGCCGCTGTACGCAAATCCGGCACCAAATCAGCCAAACTCGGCCGTCGAATAGTTCCAATCATGACCACATCTTGCACTTTTTCATCGGCAAACTTTTTGAAACCGGTACCGGCCTGCCCGATACGTATCCATTGGTGCGGAATATCATCAGTTAAAAAGTCCTTAGCGGCATTCCCCTCTATTGCCAAGACGAAAAATTCGCGTCCGGTTTGTTGGCAATGACGCACCAACATTTTGGGAATACTCCCGCCTCCGGCAATAATTCCTAACTTTCTTTGCATTTTAATCCTTTATCTATAAAAAAAGAAAGAATAATTTTTACATTTAGCATACAAAAATTATTCTTTCACTAAAAAAGTTCAAAAAACTACAAATTAATCCAAAGTAGCTTTCATTGCTTTACGGCGACCTTTTTCGGCCAAATCAATAAACTCAATCATCTCCATAACCATCGGATTATCTTTATATTTTTCATGAGCTTTTTCCAAGCGAACTGCAAAGGTATCTTCATTGCTCTTAAAGATGTACATATAAGCTTTTGAAATCGCTTTTACCACCTCGGGAGCAAAACCGCTGCGTTTAAGCCCGATAAGGTTGAGCCCGCGCAAATTACCGCGATCCCCGGTCACGATACCAAAGGGAATTACATCACGGTCAACACCGGTCATACCGCCAATCATCGCTTTGCGGCCAATTCGGCAGAACTGGTGTACGGCACAGTTACCACCAAGAATAGCCCCGTCACCCACCCGAACATGTCCGGCAATCACCGCATTGTTGGTCATAATTACATTATTACCGACCACACAGTCATGAGCCACATGAGAGTTCACCATAAACATTCCGTCATCACCCACATAGGTCACCAATTTTTCGACCGGAGTACCATCACCGATTGGGTTTTGCCCTTTAGGCGTACCGGCATTCATGGTCACATTTTCCCTAATCACATTGCGTTTTCCGATTACCAAACGCGCATCGGGCTGAAACTCGTTACCATGATCTTGCGGCCCACCACCGAGAACTGCACCGGGGAACACGATAGTCCCTTCCCCAATGGTAGTATCACCAAGCACCGTCACTCTGGCAATCAGCTGAACATTATCAGCAATTTTGGCTTTGGAGCTGATAAAACAAAACGGTCCGATTTTTGCACTTTCGGCAATTTGGGCACCATCTTCAATCACGGCAGTAGGATGAATATTTGACATATTAGTTTTCCTCTTCAAAACAAAGTTCATATTGAGCAAAAATTTATCATCACTGATTTAGAAAGTAAAAACAACAAATCTTACAATTTGTTACGAGCCCGATTATAGTTTGCTCAGGCGCCAATAGCGGCCGTTACTAAATTAATTTGCACACGAAAAAAAAGCTTGCAATCTGCAAAAAATGAGTATATAAGCGTACTCGATGTGGGTAAATCGGGCTAATGGCATGCCTGATGACCCGAGAAGCATCCGATTTTTGATTTTATTTTAGAAAGGAAGCAAAATGCCTAAGATGAAAAATAAGAGTGCGGTCAAAAAACGCTTTAGCTTGACCGGCACCGGCAAATTGAAAAGAAATTTTGCAAATAAGAGACACTGCCTCTTTGCTAAATCACAAAAAATGAAAAGACAAGCTCGCGGCACAACCTTGGTTAACGAGGCTGACGTTAAGATTGTTAAACAGTTTTTACCATATTTATAGTAGGAGGATTTATAGATGTCTCGTATTAAAAGAGGTATGACAGCCCACGCCCGCCACAAAAAAATCATGGGCTTGGCCAAAGGTTACAGAGGTCGTTCTAAAAACGTCTTCCGCGTTGCTGTCGAAAAAGTTGAAAAAGCTCTGCAATATGCTTATCGCGATCGTCGCGCCAAAAAAAGAAGTTTCCGCGCTTTGTGGATTCAACGTATCAATGCGGCTACTCGCTTGCATGATATGACTTATTCTCGATTTATCAGCGGGCTTAACAAAGCCGGCATTGAACTCGACCGAAAAGTCCTTGCTGATATCGCTTTGAAAGAGCCTGCTAATTTCGCCAAATTGGTTGAAAAAGCAAAATCCGCATTGAACTAATTTTAGTTTGAGATTGGAGTTTATAAAAGAGTTAGCCTCGTTTTTCGGGTTAGCTCTTTTGTATTTTAAATTTGTAAATCTGCATAACCAAACTTAATATAACAGCTTACAAAATTAGGTGAAAAAAATGGATATTAATACGGAAAATTTGAAAGCAGAAATGGTGGCCGAAATCAATCAGGCTGCCGATATAAAAGCTCTGGAAGAGCTCCGGGTTGCCATCTTGGGTAAAAAAGGCAAAATTACCGAGATGATGAAGACATTGGGTTCCCTGCCCCAAGAAGAAAAAATCGCCCTGGGCAAAAATTTGAATATTCTTAAAACTGAGGTTGAAAAAGCTCTCAATGCTCAAAAATCAGCTCTTGAGACCAAAGAACTCAATGCCCGCTTAGCGTCCGAAACCATTGATGTTACCTTGCCGGTACGCCCTGAGCAACAAGGCCGCCTACACCCGATTTCCCAAATTTATGAAGAAGTGGTGGCTATCTTCGGACAAATGGGCTTTGAGGTGGCGGAAGGTCCCGATATTGAAGACCAATTCCACAACTTTAATGCACTTAATATGCCGGCCAACCACCCGGCACGCCAAATGCAGGATACTTTCTATATTCCCAATCCCGATAGCACCGATTTTGATGACAGCTTTGTAGTGCGCACCCACACTTCTCCGGTGCAAATTCGAACCATGGAGAAAAACAAACTCCCCATTCGCGTGGTGGCTCCGGGGCGGACTTATCGTTCGGATTATGATGCTACTCATACTCCCATGTTCCACCAAATTGAAGGGCTGGTCATTGACACCGACACCACCATGGCACATCTTAAAGGTTGTTTGTATGACTTTATCAAGGCCTTTTTTGAGGTTGATGAAATTCCGGTTCGTTATCGTCCGTCTTTCTTCCCCTTCACTGAACCCTCAGCCGAAATGGATATTGGCTGCCTGAAAACCAAAAACGAGCTCAAAGTTGGTGCCGGCACCGACTGGCTGGAAGTTTTGGGTTGCGGTATGGTTCACCCCAATGTTTTGCGCGCCGGCGGCATTGATCCGGATAAATATCAGGGCTTTGCCTTTGGTTTGGGACTAGACCGCCTAGCCATGTTAAAATATGGTATCCCCGACTTGCGGACTTTCTTTGAGTCTGATGTTCGGTGGCTAAAACACTATGGATTTGTACCGCTGGATATGGCCTCAATGACCGGCGGTTTGAGTAATAACGGAGGAGCAGCACGATGAAATTTACATTATCTTGGTTAAAAGAACACTTAGATACCGATGCCTCGGTTGACACGATTGCCGAGACCTTAACCAAAATCGGCTTAGAAGTGGAAGAAGTTTTCAATCCGGCCAGCAAGTTAGACGGTTTTGTTACTGCCGAAGTTGAAACTTACGGTCCGCATCCGGATTCTGACCATTTGGGGCTTTTGACCGTCAATACCGGCAAAGAAAAATTGCAGGTAGTATGCGGTGCTCCCAATTGTCATCAGGGTTTAAAAGGAATTTTTGCTCCGGTCGGAGTGGTTATTCCCTGTTATAATGAAGAACTCAAAGTTGGCAAAATCCGCGGTGTTGAAAGCTATGGTATGATGTGCTCAGAACATGAGCTCGGCGTGGGTGAAGATCACAGCGGCATTATCGAACTGCCGGCCGATACAAAAATTGGTCTTCCGGCGGCAGAAGTACTCAATATTGACCCGGTGATTGAAATTTCGATTACCCCTAACCGCGCCGAATGCTTAGGCGTCAGAGGTATTGCCCGCGACTTGGCGGCTGCCGGCCTCGGTACCTTAAAGCCGCTCAAAATTTCTAAAATCAGCGGCAGTTTTATAAGCCCTATTAAAGTTAAAGTAGAAGATTTTAAGGCTTGCCCGACTTATGTCGGACGTTATATCAAGGGCGTTAATAACCGTGCCGAAACTCCCAAATGGATGAAAGATAGACTAACCGCCATCGGCTTGCGTTCCATTTCTCCGCTGGTTGATATCACCAACTACATCAACTACGATATGGCTCGCCCGTTGCACGTTTTTGACGCCGACAAACTCAAAGGTAACATCACGGTACGGATGGCGCATGAGGGTGAAAAGTTTGTTTCTTTGGAAGACAAAGAATATGCTCTAGACACTAAATCGCTTGGTATTTGTGACGATGAAGGCATCCAGTGCTTGGGCGGTATTATGGGCGGTGCCGAAAAAGGCGTGTCAGAAGATACTAAAAACGTATTTTTGGAATGCGCTTTGTTTACCCCCGAATGCATTGCTCGCACCGGACGCAAGTTCCAAATTGATTCTGATTCTCGCTATCGTTATGAGCGTTGGGTTGACCCCAAATCAAATATTTTGGGTTCGGACTATGCCACCCAGATGATTGTTGATATTTGCGGCGGTGAGGTTTCGGAAATGGAAATTGCCGGCAACGAGGACTGCGCCGAGCGGGTAGCATATATTCGCCCCTCTCGCGTCAAAGAACTTATCGGCATGGAAGTTTCGAAGGAAAAAATTGTTGAGATTTTAAATCACTTAGGTTTCAAAACCAGCGAAGAAAACGGAAAAATCTGTGCCGTATCTCCGACCTGGCGTGGCGATATTGAAGGCGAACACGACCTGATTGAAGAAGTGGTGCGTATGATTGGCTTAGATGAGATTCCGGCAGAATCTCTCCCCAATGATAAATTCCCCCGCCAAACTTTGAAACCCGAGCAACGCCGTATTGTAACGGTCAAACACGAATTGGCCTCACGCGGAATGTATGAAACCGTTACTTGGAGCTTTACCGATTCCAAGTTGGCAGAGGCTTTCCGCAAAGGCAATGAGCCGATACTGTTGTTTAATCCGATTGCCGCCGATTTAGATGAGATGCGTCCCTCGACATTGCCCAACCTGCTGATTGCGGTTAAAAACAATATCGCTCGCGGTTATGCCAATTTGGCATTGTTTGAGGTCGGCCCTGAGTTTTTTGGCCGCAAACCCGGAGAACAACAATGGGCCGCAGGCGGTGTACGCACCGGTATGACCTCTAAAAAAGATTGGAACGGCTCAGCTCGCGCTTATGACTTGTTTGATGTTAAAGCAGATGCCATGGCGGCAATTGCTGCGGCTAACGGTCCTTGGGATAGCGCCCAAATTTCGACCGATGCGCCCGAATATTATCATCCCGGTCGCAGCGGTGCAATGCGTCTTGGCAAAAACGTGATTGCTTATTTTGGTGAGTTGCACCCCGCAATTACCAAAAAACTCGGCATCAAACAACGTGTATATGCATTTGAGGTATTTTTAGACAAGATACCTTTACCGCGCGCTGCGCATGGAAAAGCCAAGAAGAAATTGGAACTGTCACAATTCCAGCCGGTAGACAAAGACTTTGCCTTTGTGGTCAACAAGTCGGTCAAAGCGGCTGATTTGATGGCAGCGGCTCGAGTTTCTGACCGTACGCATATTACTGATGTGCGCATTTTTGATGTGTATGAAGGCGACAATTTACCAGAAGGCAAAAAGTCGATTGCGTTATCGGTAACTTTCCAACCCACAGACAAGACCTTTAGCGAGCAGGAAATTGAATTCCTCATGGAAAAGGTTATTAACGAATGTGGAGCTAAATGCGGAGCCAAAATCCGATAAAAGCTCGTCTAGCGGGTGACTAATACAGAAGCCAGAAAAAAATACTCCAATCGTGTATGTCTTTATACACTCAGTCGTATTTTTTCTGGTTTCTTATTATTCCCCTCACTATCCAACCTTTTATTTCAAGTATCTTTCTATCGGCGGCCAACCAAATTTGGGAGCCAAAATCCGATAAAAGCTCGTCTAGCTGATACTAATACAGAAAAATGGTTTTAGCTAAATCACGTATTGATAGATACGCTCAAATGCTAAAGCCATTTTTTATTATTCCTCTCATTATACAACCTCTATTCTTTGGCACGCCTTAAAGGTCGGAGAATGAGTCGTATAATAAGAAACCAGAGAAAATGCGAGTGAGCGTATAACAAAATACGTGACCGAGCATTTTACTCGCAGTTTCTGTATTAGACGACCATTATACGACCTTTAAGTTAAAGGTCGGATAGTGGATTTAGTAGAGTGATTTCTAGGGGTGAAGAAAATCCTAGCGTAGATAAACCTACACGATTGGAGCAAAATATCCGACACTTTTGTATTAGTTCCCCATTAGACGAGCTTTATTCTCTGGCACTTCTTAAAGGTCGGATAGTGGATTTAGTAGAGTGATTTCTAGGGGTGAAGAAAATCCTAGCGTAGATAAACCTACACGATTGGAGCAAAATATCCGACA
>CALXUQ010000029.1 GCA_944391725.1 uncultured Alphaproteobacteria bacterium
ACGGAGCGCAGAGGCTTGAGCGTACTTAAGGGTACGTGAGCATCACACACCGGAAGACGCTTTTAGTTCCCCCATAATATTCTCCCTAACACCTCATCAGACCTCCATGTCCTTTTCCTTTTTAACCTCCCAAGCTGCCTTTTAGCCGCTTGGTAAATTGGTTTTAGGGCGGGAAATGGAGGTGGCTCACGGAGCGCAGAGGCTTGAGCGTACTTAAGGGTACGTGAGCATCACACACCGGAAGACGCTTTTAGTTCCCCCATAAAACCGATTTAAACTTCTTCGAAGATTATTTTGGCCTCCTCCATCCATATAATCCTTTCGATAACCCATTGGCTAATCTGCTTAATTTTCTCGAGTTCGACTCCCATGGCCTCCCCAACTCGACCGATAAACAAAGTTTCGCTTTCGGTTAATTCGCTGTCGGCATGAGCCAAAATGCACATTTCTTTAATCAGTTCCAGCGCCACCTTGCGATTAGTAATAATTTTAGCACTTTGTATAATATCCTCATCGGACCCAAAATTCAGAATTTCCTCAATTCTTTTTTCAGGAATGTTATACACTTTGGCCACTTGGCGGATAAACTCTTTCTCACTGTCATCGAGTTTTCCGTCGGCATTAGCCAAGCGGGCCAAAATTTTGATAATCACGACCCGTTGATTTTCATCTAATTTGTTGAGATATTCCATATTTTGCTCCAACTTGAGAAATTCCATATTTCTGCTCCGTCCGATAAAGTAAATATAATTTATGGTAACAAAATTTGTCAGATTTGCAACAAAAAAGGCAATCGACTTCAAAATAAATTCATCACCTTGCCTCAAAACTGTAAAAAGCAATTGAAATTCGTCATCAGATAACGTAAACTATAATGATTAAGAATAATTGCGAGAAAAGCGTGAAACAATATTACATCAAAACCTTCGGCTGCCAAATGAACGTATACGATTCTCAGCGCATTGCAGCCATTTTAGAAAGCCTCGGCTATCAGGCCACCGACCGAGCTGAGACTGCAGACTTAGTTATTTTCAACACTTGCCACATTCGAGAGAAAGCGGCCGAAAAAGTATTTTCGGACCTAGGGCGCTTGAATCTGATTCGCGAAAGCCGATTACAAGAAGGCAAAGATACCATCATCGGTTTGGTTGGTTGCGTAGTTCAAGCCGAAGACGAGCAAATCGCCAAACGCGCCCCGTTTGTGGACTTTGCCACCGGTCCGCTTACTTATCATCGCATTCCCGAAATTTTGGAGAAGATTCGGCGCAAGAAAGGCCAAACCATTATTGATACCGAGTTTCCGGCCGAAGCCAAGTTTGACTTTTTACCTGAGAACAAGCACCCCGGAGTTTGTGCTTTTTTGGCCATTCAGGAAGGTTGCAACAATTTTTGCACTTATTGCGTAGTTCCCTACACTCGCGGTGCCGAATATTCTCGTCCAGTTGAAGATGTGATTACCGAGGCCAAAAGCTTGGTTGATAACGGCTGTTTAGAAATCAATCTTTTGGGACAAAACGTCAACTCCTACCATGGAGAGGACAAACAAGGTAAAGAGCGCGACTTAGCCTACCTGCTCCACCGCTTATCTGAGATTGATGGATTAGAGCGCTTGCGTTATACCACTTCTTATCCGGCCGATATGACCGATGATTTGATAGCATGCCATCGCGATTTGAAAAAACTCATGCCCTATTTACACTTACCGGTACAGTCGGGCTCCGATAATGTCTTAAAAGCCATGAACCGCCGCCACACCTCCGGAGATTACCTCAAGATAATTGACAAGCTCAAAACTGCCAACCCCGAAATTGGCTTGTCTTCAGACTTTATTGTCGGCTTCCCGGGCGAAACCGATACTGACTTTAAGGCCACTTTAGAGCTGGTCAAAAAAGTTGGCTACATTCAGGCTTTTTCGTTCAAATACAGTCGCCGCGCCGGCACTCCGGCCGCCATAATGCCCAATCAGGTGGCCGAAAAAGTCAAGACCGAACGCTTGGAAATTTTGCAAGATTTGCTGTTTAGCCATCAACTCCAATTCAACCAAAGTTGCGTTGGTAAAACCATGCCGGTTTTGTTTGAAAGCGAGGGTAAGGGCAAAAATATGCTCTTTGGACGCACGCCGTATATGCAAAACCTAAATGCCAAATTAGATAAAAAATACTTAAACAAAATTGTTAATATTGAAATTACCGCTGCGGGCATGAACACGCTGAGCGGACAACTGAAAGGATAAAGCCATGGCAGAAATCAGTTTTGAACTTTTTAACAATACCTTGATGCAACAATTAGTCGGCCCCGGCGACGCCCACTTGCGCCTGCTGGAAAAATTACTCGGGGTCGAAATTTCCTGCTTTGGCAACCAAATCAAAATTGAAGGTCCCGCCGATTCGATTGAACAGGCCAAGACCGCTATTGACTTACTATATCATAAGGCAGAAAAGAATATTGAAATCGGGGAAGAAGAAGTCAAAGCAGCCGCCCGCATGAGTGGTGCCGGTGAGCAAAAAATCACCGAACAAAATCTGGAAGACATTGTTCTAAAAACCAAAAAACGCCATATTTATCCGCGCTCAGCCACTCAGGCCGCCTACATTCAAGAAATGATGAAAAATGAGCTGGTCTTTGGCTTGGGGCCTGCCGGTACCGGTAAAACTTATCTGGCTGTAGCTTTAGCTGTTTCGATGATGCTCGAAGGCAAAATTGACAAGATTATCTTGTCGCGTCCGGCCGTTGAAGCCGGTGAAAACTTGGGTTTCTTGCCCGGTGACTTAAAAGAAAAAGTCGACCCTTATCTGCGCCCGTTATATGATGCCTTGTATGAAATGCTACCGGCCGAACAAGTTGATAAAAAATTAGCCATTGGCGAAATTGAGATTGCTCCGCTGGCATTTATGCGCGGCCGGACTTTGTCTAACTCCTTTGTCATTTTGGATGAGGCTCAAAACACTACTCCCATGCAGATGAAAATGTTTCTAACCCGCTTGGGCGAAAACTCCCGCATGGTAGTTAACGGCGACTTAAGTCAGGTAGACCTCCCCAAAGGCACCATTTCAGGCCTGCGTGATGCACTTGAAACCCTAAAAGGCGTACCCAACATCAGTTCCGTCCGTTTTAGCGCCGCCGATGTCGTCCGCCACGGTTTGGTTGCCAAGATTGTCAAAGCCTATGAAGAAAGAAGTAAGAAGACCTACGGAGATGAGTAAGACCCATTTATTTATCAGCGAGGAAGATTCTCGCTGGCAAGCTGCACTTCCCAACGCCAATGAACTGGCCGATAGAGTGGTTTCGGCAGTTTTTAAGGACGTGCTGGCTCATGAAGACCTCGACTTTTTAGACGGCCAAAAACCGGTAATTATCGGATTAAACTTGAGCAATGATGGCAAAGTTCAAGAGCTCAATCGCGACTATCGCGGACTTGACAAACCCACCAATGTCTTGTCTTTTGCCAACTTAGATGATCCCGATTTTTATAACGACTTGGCCCTTTATGAAGAAGTCGAGTTAGGCGATATCATCATTGCCCTTGAGACACTTGAGCGCGAAGCCGACATCAAAGGCATTAGCCTTGCAGACCATTTCTGCCACTTGTTTACTCACGGACTGTTACATTTGCTTGGCTATGACCATATTGAAGATGCAGAAGCCGAAAAGATGGAATCAGCTGAGATTAGAATTTTAGCCACCTTAAACATTAACAACCCCTACGAGGAGTAATCCGTCATCATGACCGAAGACACATCGCGCCCCAATTCCTTATTCAGTTCGCTCAAGCAACTGTTTCGCCGCAAATCAGGCGAAACCGTACGCGAGACCATTGAAGATTTGATTGAAGAATCCAACGGCGATGAAAACTTCAGCGAACACGAACAACTATTGCTCAGCAACATTTTAGACTTAAAAGATACCAAATGCGGCCACGCCATGGTTCCAAGAGCCGATATCATTGCATTTCACAAAGACGGCACCGTTGGCGAACTGGCAGAATTGATGCTGGAGAAAGGCCATTCCCGCATTCCGGTTTATGGCGATTCGCTAGATGACATATTAGGTGTTATCCACGTCATTGATTTGCTCAAACCGCTTGCCGAGGGCAAACCCGACACCAAAGTCTTTACCTTGCTCCAACGCGAGGTTAAATTTGTTTCTCCCTCTATGCGCGTTTTGGATTTATTGCGCGATATGCAGCTTAACAAAATTCATATGGCGGTAGTCGTTGATGAATATGGCGGTGTTGATGGATTGGTTACCATTGAAGATTTGCTAGAAGAGATTGTCGGGGACATTGAAGACGAATATGACCGAGAAGAAGATCCGGTTATTGTTCTGCAGGAAGAAGGGCTGATTTTGGCCGATGCCCGTGCCGAACTCGATGAAATCAAAGAAGTTACCGGATTAGATTTGTATGAAGGTTTGGAAGAAGACGAGCTTGAGGTCGATACCTTAGGTGGTTTGGTTTTCCACCTTGCCCAACGCATTCCCAATCGCGGCGAGATTATCGAAGGCCGCAACGGCATCAACTTCCGGATTTTAGATGTTGACCCCCGAAGGATTAAAAAGGTGATGATTTCATTGCCATGCAGCAAAAAATGCCCCATTGAAAACCCTAAAACCGATAATACTGACCAGAAAGCCGATGCCGATAAATAAAATTTTCACTTTTTGGCCCAAGACCCAAGCGCTGGCTCTCGGACTTTTAAGCGTTGCAATTCTGCCGCCGTATTATTTTTTACCCTTAAGCCTCGTCTGCTTTAGCGGACTGTACTTGCTCTTATGGTGCAATCCTAAAAAGAGCCAATCTTTTGGGATTGGTTATTGGTTTGGCTTTGGGCATTTCAGTTTAGGCTTATCTTGGGCCGCCAATGCCCTTTTGATAGATGCTGAAACTTATGGCTGGCTTTACCCGATAGCCATTGCTGCGGCCGGTTTATTTTTTGGTTTATTCATAGCCCTTCCGGCAGTTTTGAGTGCATTTTTTAAAAGCCCCTGGGCCAAACTATTGGCTTTTAGCGGATTATGGGGACTAAGCGAATGGCTAAGGAGCTTTATTTTAACCGGCTTTCCCTGGAATCTATTGGGTTCAGCCCTAACCTTTGACCCGCAATATTTTCAGACCGTGTCAATATATGGAACTTATGGCCTATCCATGATGTTATTACTATGGAGTATGCTGCCGGGAATATGGTTTTTATCTGGAAAAAAGAGTAAAATTTGCACCTTAGGTCTATTCGTAATTCTTCCTATATTAATCTGCGGATATGGTTATGCGCGTATTCATCACTTATCTCCCCAATTTGCCACTCCCGGCCTCACGGTTAGAATGGTTCAACCCAGCATTGCCCAAGACCAGAAATGGGATATGGCAGCTTTAGAAGACAATTTTGCTCAGCATATTAAACTCGGAGCCGCCGCAGGATTAGATAAGGTAGATTTTGTAATTTGGGGCGAAACCGCTTCTCCTTTTCCATTAGATATGGACAGCCGCCACCGAGAACAAATTTTAGCCTCCATCCCCCCGCACGGCTATCTCATCACTGGTTTGGTTCGCGTTCAAACTTCACCCTACGGACAACTTTTGCCCTACAATTCCATGCTGATTATCAACAAACAAGGCGAGATAGAAAATTATTACGACAAAGCGCACTTGGTTCCCTTCGGAGAATATATTCCGCTACGTCGTTTTTTGCCCGAATGGATTAAACCTCTCACCAATACGGTAGCCAATTTCGAAGCCGGTCCCGGCCCTAGAACATTGCAGATTGGTTCTTATCCCCCCTTTGGCGTTCTGATTTGCTACGAGATAATTTTTCCTGCCGAAATCACCAACCACCACCAACGACCGGAGTGGCTGATAAACCTCACCAACGATGCCTGGTATGGCGACTCCGCCGGCCCGAGACAGCACCTGATTTCCGCGCGACTCCGCGCAGTTGAAGAAGGCTTAAGCATAGTTCGCGTTGCCAACAGCGGCATTAGTGCCGGCATTGATCCCTTAGGGCGAATCATCGGCCAAATTCCGCTCAATCATCGACAAATCCTAGATATTCAATTACCGTCAAAGTTATCAACAAATACCTTTTATGGCCATCACGGCAATTTGGTTTCACTATTTCTCATTATCTTCGGGATAAGCCTTGCAATCTACCTATCTACACGTAAATTATAAACTTTTTACTCTCAATAGATATACAAGCAAGTAAGAATATAATATATTATATAAAATATTTGTTGACGTGACAGTCGTAAAATCATATTTATATATATAGTAATAAAGCAAAAAGGAAAATGGTATGACTGCAGAGACTTTTAAAAGATCAAGCCGCGGTAGGACCCCTACCGGGCAACCCAACCCCATTGACGTACACGTTGGTAATCGTATCCGCTTAAGACGGACATTACTCGGGCTCAGTCAAGAAAAAATGGCTTCTTTGTTAGGACTGACTTTTCAGCAGGTTCAAAAATACGAAAGAGGCATGAACCGAGTTGGCGCCAGCCGTTTGTGGGACATCGGCAAAGTTTTGGATGTGCCGATTGGCTTTTTTTATGAAGACATGGACCAAGAAGTTGCCAACCAAAGTCCTCGGATGTTCAGTCTGCCCAATAGCACTCCGTTGAGCTTTGCCGAAGAAAAAGAAAACTTTGACATGGATCCGATGAACCGTCAAGAAACCATCGAACTGGTTCGTGCCTATTACAAAATTCCCAATCGTAAAGCCGCTAAACATCTCTACGATTTGATTATTGCCATGTCCAAAACTTCTTATAACAACAACGACACGGACGCAGATTAAAAATTATTCAATTAATCAAAAAAAGGCTGGCATTTTGCCGGCTTTTTTTTTATGATTTCGAGGATAGGGAGGACAGAATAATGACACATACATTCACAACCGAGAGCATCTCCGCCGGACACCCCGACAAAATATGCGACCGCATTTCAGATGCACTTTTAGACCTACATCTCAAATCCGACCCCAAGGCTCATACTGCCATTGAAGCTTTGGCCACCACCAACCGGGTCATCATCTCCGGAGAAGTATCCGCGCAAAAACTCCCTGCTTCTGATGAAATTGAACACTACATTCGCCAAACTGTCAAAACCATCGGATACGAACAAGCCGGATTTGACTGGCACACACTCCAAATAGAAAACTATCTGCATCGCCAATCAATAGATATTTCAAACGGCATCAGCAACGGCGGCGCCGGCGATCAGGGCATTATGTTTGGCTATGCCAAAAAAGAATCCGGTTATGATACCCAATGTATGCCGCTCGGAATTTACCTCGTTAACAAACTGCTGCAAGACCTGCAAAATGCCCGCCAAGAAGGCCGGATTATTGGCCTTGAGCCCGATGCCAAAGCTCAAATTACCCTGGAATATGAGCAAGATAAACCTGTTCGCACCACCACCTTGCTGGTTTCAAGTCAGCACCAAGAAAATTTGAGTACGGAAGACGTAAGAGAGATTATCTTGGGCCAAATTGCTCAATCTCTACCCGAAGAATTTATTCCGGCCCCGCAAAATATTTTGGTAAACCCCGCCGGACGCTTTATCATTGGCGGTCCGGATGGCGACACCGGCCTGACCGGACGCAAAATTATTGCCGATACTTATGGCAGCTATGCCCCGCACGGTGGCGGTGCTTTTTCGGGCAAAGATGCCAGCAAAGTAGACCGCTCCGGTGCTTATATGATGAGATATTTAGCCAAGAATGTAGTTGCCGCCGGACTAGCCAAAGAGTGCCTCCTGCAAATCTCTTATGCTATCGGCCGACGCCAACCTTTGTCCTTGTATATTAATTGTAACGGCAGCTGCAAAGTCGATGAAAATAAATTACTCGACACTCTACGCGAGATGGTCGATTTAACCCCTCCGGGCATTATTAACCACCTGCGCCTACAAAAACCCATTTATACCGCCACTTCCAGCTACGGGCATTTTGGCCGAGCCGCCCGCCCCAATGGCGAATTTTCTTGGGAAAAACTGGATTTGTGCGAGGAACTAAAGAAATGCTTTTAGACAATAATGCTCCAAAGTTTTATGGCCGCCGCCAAGGTCGCAAAATCCGCAAAGCCAAAACCTCACTTTTGGATACTTTCTTGCCTCAAGTTAAAATAAATTTAGACGATAATTTACAGTCCGCAAATTTATTTGGCACTCCGGTTCAGAAAATTTATTTAGAAATTGGTTTCGGAAATGGCGAACATCTGGCCGGCCAAGCCCTTAAAAACCCCGAAATTGGTTTTATCGGAGCCGAGGTGTTCAAAAACGGCGTTGCTAATTTGCTTAGCCTTATTACCGGCATTAAGGAGGGGCAAAACCTTCCCGATAAGTTTCACTTACTCCCCGGACGTGTTGATAACATTCGCGTTTATGACGATGACGTTCGTTTGCTGTTTAAGAAATTGCCCGACAATTTTTTAGACAAGGTATTTGTGCTTTTCCCTGACCCTTGGCCCAAAAAGCGTCATGCCTCGCGCCGATTTATCAATCCGGAGAATTTGCAAGAAATCGCTCGAGTATTGAAGAAAGGCGGCATCTTAAGAATTGCCACTGACCACAAAGTTTATAAGAGCTGGGTTTTGCATCAACTTCACAATCACGAAAATTTCCGCTGGACCGCCACTTGCGGCAACGACTGGAAACACCAACCCGCCGATTGGGTCGAAACCAAATACCAACGTAAAGCCATCCGTGAAGGCCGTCGTCCGGTATTTTTGGATTATGAACGCATTTAGTTGGCCACGATTGTCGGTTGCAAATTCGGGTTCTCCGCCTCATTAACATCATTCATCGGAAAAGCCTGCACGTCAATAATGTCATCTCCCGATTGATACATTTCATTTTCAATCTGATTGCTGGGTTGGTTACTTGGTTGCGGCAAAGCCACCTCGCCGGGTTGCAACACCCCCGAAGGCGCTGATTGGCTTGCTATCGGCACCAAATTTTGCCTTGATACATCAATAGTAGGTGCTGCATTTACCACAGCAGGAGAGTTAGTATTATTACTATCATCAACGATGGGATCTCCAAGCGGATTAGGAGCATCAGCTGGCTGTTCGACTACCACGTTATTAAGTTGTCCGGATGGGGTCATCGCCTCACCCATAATCACCGTCGGAGCTTCCGGTTGGCTCTCTTCCTGAATAATCGGCTTGTCACTTCCGGCATAAGAATTAGAATTAATCGCACAAACCGCCCACAACAATACGGCAAAATTTCTCAAAGCCTCATTCATATCACACCTCCGCTTGAGTATATCGCCTCAAACATAATCTTTGATTTTGCAATATCAAGTCAGGCATGATTTAAAATCTTAAAAACCGGCTTTTTGCCGGTCTTATTTGTGGCTCTGGAATTTTCTTTCCGCCGCCGAATTTTCTTCTCCGAAATAATGACAAGCATCTAAAATTTGCTCTAGAACTTCGGGAGTTATTTTTTCCTTACCGCTTTCCAAATTTCGCAAATAAGCCACACTCAAACCTGAACATTTCGCCATTTCCGCCCAAGACAAACCTAATTGCGTCCGCACATTCTTAATTTTTTGGCGCATTGTAAATTCCAGCATCGCTTCCACATTCCACTCATTATCAGCCACCGCACCCTCCGCACCATATTTTAGCAAGTTGATAGTTTAAAGTCGAATCTCAAGTGATAATCTATTGGTTGTAGAGTAGAACAGTGCAACTTCCGCCGTCAAGTTTAAAACGCTTACCTTCCTAAAAAAGCAACACCCCGGAATGTGTTCCGAGGTGTTGCTTTATAACTAGGGGCCTTCATTATCCCTAACTATTAGGCAGTTTCGCCGTGTTCCTCACCGGCAGGCAAAGCTTGCTTAGCCGAAGCGGCGGCAGCTTCTTCTTTGAGGGCCAGAATTTCTTTATCATTCTGGACTGCCACTTTCTTCAAGGCTCTCAAGACTGTACCGGTACCGGCCGGAATCAACCGTCCGACGATAACATTTTCTTTCAAACCTTTAAGCTTATCAACCTTACCGGACACAGCAGCTTCAGTCAGGACACGAGTTGTCTCTTGGAATGATGCCGCCGAGATGAAGGACTTAGTCTGCAAAGAAGCTTTGGTAATACCAAGCAAAACATCATCAGCCTTAGCCGGAGTTCCGTTTTCAGCAATCACCTTGGCATTTTCTTCTTCAAAGACATCACGGTCAACTTGTTCACCGACCAAGAATGTGGTGTCACCAGGCTGAGTAATCTCGACCTTACGCAACATCTGAGAAACGATAACTTCAATATGCTTATCGTTAATCTTCACACCCTGCAGACGGTATACATCTTGAACTTCTTTGACCAGATATTCGGCCAATTTTTCAACACCCAAGACACGCAAGATATCGTGCGGAGCCGGAGTACCTTCAACCAGCATATCGCCTTTCTTGACCATATCTCCGTCTTGTACCACCAAGTGGCGTCCCTTAGGAATGAGATATTCAATTGGCTCACCTTTCTTGGGCACAACCGTAATCCGTTGTTTGGCCTTATAGTCTTTACCAAACTCGACCTGACCATCAATATCGGAGATAATTGCCGGATCTTTCGGACGACGAGCTTCAAACAACTCAGCCACACGCGGCAAACCACCGGTAATATCTTTGGTCTTCGAGCTTTCTCTCGGGATTCTCGCAATTACTTCACCGGTCTGCACCTCTTGCCCGTTTTCCACTGACAAAATAGCATCAACCGACATATAATAGCGAATTTCCTTACCATTATCATAAGTCACCGGATTACCTTTTTCATCTTTCAAAATGATACTCGGTTTCAAACCGGCGCTATTAGAGTTAGAGCGCCAATCGATAACGGTCTTAGAAACCACACCGGTTGTTTCGTCAACAACTTCTTTAACCGAAACATTGTTAATCAAATCAACCAATTCCACCTGACCGGCTTTTTCAGTAATAACCGGAATGGTAAACGGATCCCACTCGGCCACTTTCTGACCTTTCTTAACCTTGGCATCTTCAGCCACCAACAACTTGGTACCATAGGGGACATGGTGACGAGACTTCTCACGTCCTTTGTCATCAACAATAACCAAATCGCAGTTACGAGAAAGGACAATACCGTTTCCTTCCGAGTTATAGACCAAGTGTTTGTTTTCCACTTTCATCACACCGGCAAACGGCACTTCAACCGAGGCCTGCTCAGCACCTTTTTGCGCCGCACCACCGATGTGGAAGGTTCTCATCGTCAACTGCGTACCAGGTTCACCGATTGACTGAGCCGCAATCACACCGACCGCTTCACCGACGTTAACCGGAGTACCGCGAGCCAAGTCACGACCATAACAAGCCGCACAAACACCGTCTTTAGATTCGCAAGTCAATACCGAACGGATTTTCACTTGTTCAACACCGGCTTTTTCCACCAGTTCAACATCGTTTTCATCCATGAGATGACCTTTCGGAATAATCACCTCACCGGTTTCCGGATGCAAGATATCTTCCTGAATGGTACGACCGAGGATACGCTCACCGATAGATACGATAACATTACCGCCATCGACCACCGGACGAACAATGATACCACGTTCGGTACCACAATCGGTTTCGGTAATAACCACATCTTGAGCCACATCAACCAAACGACGGGTCAGGTAACCGGAGTTAGCGGTTTTCAACGCCGTATCTGCCAAACCTTTACGAGCACCGTGGGTCGAATTGAAGTATTCCAACACCGTCAAGCCTTCCTTAAAGTTTGATATAATCGGCTGTTCAATAATTTCGCCATTCGGTTTAGCCATCAAACCACGCATACCGGCCAACTGACGCATCTGAGCTGCCGAACCACGAGCTCCGGAGTTAGCCATCATATACACGGAGTTGATGTATCCGTTTTCGGTTTTTGAAATGTTTTTCATCATTTCATCAGCAATTTTATCGGTACAAGCAGCCCAAATATCGACCACTTTGTTGTACTTTTCACCTTTGGTAATCAAACCGTTTTGGTATTGCTGTTCAAATTCTTTAACTTGTTTTTCGGTCTCTTCAATGAGTTGCTTTTTAGCAGCCGGAACAATCAGATCATCTTTACCAAATGAGATACCGGCCTTACAAGCATTTTGGAAACCAAGCGACATAATCTTGTCCACAAACAAGACTGTTTCTTTTTGGCCGCAATGACGATAGATAGTGTCGATAATTTCGGCAATTTCTTTTTTCTTAATCAAGCGGTTAACCAAAGAGAACGGCACATTTTTGTGTTTCGGCAAAGTTTCGGAAACTTTGATACGTCCGGCCGTTGTTTCGACCAAACCTTTCTTAATTTCACCGTTGTCATCAACATATTCCATCCGGCATTTGATTTTGGCATGTAAATCCAAAACCTTAGCATCAAGAGCCATCTGCACTTCGTTGAAATCGGTAAAGATAGAACCTTCGCCTTTCAGTCCGTCAGCATCATAGGTCAGGTAGTAAATACCAAGCACCATATCCTGGGTCGGCACGATAATCGGCTTACCGGAAGCCGGCGCCAAAATATTGTTAGTTGACATCATCAAGACGCGAGCCTCAAGCTGAGCCTCAACCGACAGCGGAACGTGAACAGCCATCTGGTCACCATCGAAGTCGGCGTTAAACGCGGTACATACCAGCGGATGCAGGTGAATGGCTTTTCCTTCCACCAATACCGGCTCAAAAGCCTGAATACCCAAACGGTGCAAAGTCGGCGCACGGTTCAAGAGTACCGGATGCTCTCTAATCACCTCTTCCAAGATATCCCAAACTTCCGGACGTTCTTTTTCAACCATACGCTTAGCAGCTTTAATGGTTGTTGCATGACCATAGAGTTCGAGTTTTGCATATACAAAAGGCTTAAAGAGTTCCAGAGCCATCTTCTTAGGCAAGCCGCATTGATGCAGTTTGAGTTCCGGACCAACCGTAATAACCGAACGACCGGAGTAGTCAACACGTTTACCGAGCAAGTTCTGACGGAAACGACCTTGTTTACCTTTGAGCATATCTGACAAAGATTTGAGCGGACGTTTGTTAGTACCGGTAATGGCACGAACCCGACGACCGTTATCAAACAAAGCATCAACCGATTCTTGGAGCATACGTTTTTCATTACGAATAATGATATCCGGCGCATGCAATTCCATCAAACGTTTCAAACGATTGTTACGGTTAATCACGCGACGATACAAATCGTTCAAATCAGAAGTTGCAAAACGACCGCCATCCAACGGAACCAACGGACGCAATTCCGGCGGAATAACCGGCAGCACGTCCAAAATCATCCATTCCGGCTTGGTGTTAGAGTCGATAAAGGCTTCAATAATCTTCAAGCGTTTAACCAACTTTTTGCGTTTAGATTCGGAATTGTTATCTTTGAGTTCTTCGCGAATAGCTTTGCGCTCAGCTTCCAAATCAATCGAGGCCAAAATTTCTTTTAATGCCTCTGCACCGATACCGGCTCTAAATGAATCTTCACCATATTCATCAATCGCCTCTTGGTACTGTTCTTCGGTCAAAAGCTCATTAACCGTGAGCGGGGTCAAGCCTGGCTCGATTACGATGTAGCTTTCAAAGTAGAGCACACGCTCCAAAGCCTTCATCGGAATATCGGTCAAAATGGCGATACGGCTCGGCAAAGATTTCAGGAACCAAATGTGAGCCACCGGAGCGGCCAATTCGATATGCCCCATTCTTTCCCGACGTACTTTGGAAAGCGTAACTTCCACGCCGCACTTTTCGCAAACCACGCCGCGATATTTCATTCTTTTATATTTGCCGCACAGACATTCATAGTCTTTCACCGGCCCGAAGATTCGAGCGCAGAACAGACCGTCTCTTTCCGGCTTAAACGTACGATAGTTAATGGTTTCGGGCTTTTTCACCTCACCATAAGACCACGAACGAATTTGCTCAGGCGAAGCAATGGAGATTTTGATTTCATCAAAAGAATCCCCGGCAGTTTGCTGCCCGAAATATTTCATAATATCATTCATAAAGTAAAACTCCTCTTCGCTTAAGCTTCATCTTCGTTGAGCATTTCAACATTGAGGCACAAAGACTTCATTTCTTTGACCAACACGTTGAAAGATTCCGGAATACCGGCTTCAAATCCGTCATCACCGCGAACGATAGACTCATAAACCTTAGTACGACCGTTCACATCATCGGACTTAACCGTCAACATTTCTTGCAAGGTATAAGCAGCACCATAAGCCTGGAGTGCCCACACTTCCATTTCACCGAAACGCTGACCACCGAATTGAGCCTTACCGCCGAGCGGCTGTTGAGTAACCAAAGAGTATGGACCAACCGAACGAGCGTGCATCTTTTCATCAACAATGTGGTGCAGTTTAATCATATAGATGATACCAACGGTCACCTTACGATCAAACTTCTCACCGGTACGACCGTCATACAAATCAATCTGACCTGAAGTCGGTAATCCGGCCAATGAGAGCATATTGTTGATGTCATCTTCGTGAGCACCGTCAAATACCGGAGTTGCCGTCGGCACACCGTTTTTGAGGTTAGAAACCATTTCCAACAGTTCCGGCTCGCTCATCGGAGCAATATCACGTTTATACTGTTTCTCGCCATACACCTCTTTCAAACGTGCATTAAGTTCATCAAGAGTTTTTTCGCCTCTCTTATATTGTTCGCACATTTCATTGAGTTGTTTACCGAGCTCTTTGGCAGCCCAACCAAGGTGAGTTTCCAAAATCTGCCCCACATTCATACGAGAAGGCACACCCAGCGGATTGAGCACGATGTCAACCGGAGTACCATCTTCCATATAAGGCATATCCTGCAACGGCAATACGCGAGAAATTGTACCTTTGTTACCGTGACGTCCGGCGATTTTATCACCTGACTGAATTTTTCTCTTGGTTGCAATAAAGACCTTAACCATCTTCAAGACACCCGGCAACAAATCATCACCGCGTTGAACTTTTTCAACTTTGTCTTCAAAATGTTTTTGGATTTTATCATTACGAGCGTCAAAAGCGGCAAAGAGTTCTTCGGCTTTAGCCATCACTTCTTCATCTTTGACCACAATCTTGCGCCATTGAGAAGAAGGAACGGCGGCCAAAACTTCATCGCTGATTACGGCATTTTTCGCAATACCTTTTGGCGCGTCAACCACTGTCTGACCCATAAGCATCGACTTCAGACGAGCTTCAAAGCTGCGGCGTACAATTGCCAACTCATCATCGCGGTCTTTAGCCAACTGCGAAATTTCTTCTTGTTCAATTGAAAGGGCGCGTTCGTCTTTTTCCACACCACGGCGAGAAAAGACATGAACATCAACCACAATACCTTCAATACCGGGTTGAACACGCAACGAGGTATCACGAACATCAGAAGCCTTTTCACCAAAGATGGCACGCAGCAATTTTTCTTCAGGAGTAACCGGAGATTCACCTTTCGGCGTAACCTTACCGACCAAGATATCGCCGGCTTTAACCTCGGCACCGATATAAACAATACCGGCCTCATCAAGGTTGCGTAAAGCTTCTTCACCAACGTTTGGAATATCGCGGGTAATTTCTTCCTGACCGAGTTTGGTATCGCGAGCCATAACTTCAAATTCTTCAATATGGAGAGAAGTGAAGACATCGTCACGAGAAACTCTTTCCGAAAGCAAAATAGCATCTTCATAGTTCAAACCGTTCCAAGGCATAAAGGCCACCAGAACGTTTTTACCCAGAGCCAGTTCGCCCATATCGGTACAAGGACCGTCAGCCATAATATCACCGGCCTTAACCTCATCCCCGACTTTAACCAACGGAACTTGGTTAATGCAAGTATTTTGGTTAGAACGACGGAACTTAGACAGTTTATAAATTTCCACACCAACGTCGGTTGCATTGTCGGTTTTTGAACGAACCACAATACGGTTAGCATCAACCGCATCGACAATACCGTCATATTTAGCCACCACGGTTGCCCCGGAATCTTTAGCCACTGCGGCTTCAATACCGGTACCGACCAGCGGAGCTTCCGAACGCAACAACGGCACGCCCTGACGCTGCATGTTAGAACCCATCAACGCACGGTTAGCATCGTCGTTTTCCAAGAACGGAATCAAAGCGGTAGCCACCGAAACCAATTGTTTTGGCGAAACGTCAATGAAGTCAATTTCCTCCGGATGAGCAAATTCAAACTCACCGGCCTTACGACAAGCAATCAAATCTTCTTCAAAATGGCCGTCATCTTTAACTTTGGCGTTAGCTTCAGCAATTTTGAACTTGCCTTCTTCATCAGCCGAAAGATAAACCACATCGCTGGTCACCACGCCGTTCACCACTTTGCGATACGGACACTCAATAAATCCGTATTTATTGATACGAGCATAAGTGGCCAGAGAGTTAATCAAACCGATGTTAGGACCTTCCGGAGTTTCAATCGGGCAGATACGGCCATAGTGAGTCGGGTGCACGTCGCGGACTTCAAATCCGGCACGTTCACGAGACAAACCGCCGGGCCCCAAAGCCGACAAACGACGCTTGTGAGTAATTTCCGACAAGGGGTTGTTTTGGTCCATAAACTGAGACAGCTGAGAAGAACCAAAGAACTCGCGAATAACCGCGGCAATCGGCTTAGCATTAACCAAATCTTGCGGTTTAACATTTGCCAGCACTTCGCTGCTCATTCTTTCGCGAATAGCTCTCTCCATGCGGAGCAAGCCCATACGGTATTGATTTTCCATCAACTCACCGACCGAACGCACACGACGGTTACCCAAGTGGTCAATATCATCAACTTCACCTTTACCGTCACGCAGTTCGACCAAACGTTTAACAATACGCAAAATATCATCGGCGCGCAATGTACGCAATGTGTCGGGAGCTTCTTCAAACGGAATATCCAAAGCCACATTCATCTTCACACGACCGACCGAAGAGAGGTCATAGCGTTCCAAATCAAAGAACAAACCTTTGAACAGCTGCTCAGCAGTTTCCAATGTTGGCGGTTCACCCGGACGCATAACGCGATAGATATCGAGCAAAGCCTCCTCACGGCAAGAGTTCTTATCAGCGGCTAAAGTGTTGCGGATATAAGGTCCGACATTTACCCCGTCAATATACAAGGTTTTAATTTCACCGACTTTAGCTTTGCTGAGAGCTTCAAGCACATCTTCATTAATTTCGTCACCGGCATCGGCAATCACTTCACCGGTTTTCTTGTCCACCACAGCGGTTGCCAAGAAACGACCGATGAGCTGTTGCGGAGTAACTTGGAAATATTCCAAACCTTCATCAACCAGCTTTTGAGCCGAACGCTGTGTCAATTTTTTACCAGCTTCCCAAACCACTTCACCGGTTTTAACATTAATCAGGTCAAAATCAAATTTAACCCCTTTAACGCGCTCGGGAATAAATTTGGCTTTCCAGTTTTTCTTGTCTGCCACAAAGGTATCGACATCATAGAAGTAGGCCAAAATTTCTTCTTTAGACATTCCCTTAATTTCGGAATGGTCAATTTTTTTACCTTCAGCTGCAAGCTTTTTGATTTTCTCTTCAGTTTCTTTAGAATAGAGAGAATACAAGATAGAAGTAACCGGCAGCTTACGACGGCGGTCAATACGCGCATAAATTAAATCTTTGGCATCGAACTCAAAATCGAGCCAAGAACCGCGATAAGGAATAACGCGGGCTGCAAACAAATATTTACCCGAAGAAACGGTTTTGCCTTTATCATGATCAAAGAACACGCCCGGAGAACGGTGCATCTGCGACACGACCACGCGCTCGGTGCCGTTAAAGATAAAAGTACCTTTATCGGTCATCAACGGGATATCGCCCATATAAACATCTTGTTCTTTAATATCGTGAATAGATTTGGCTCCGGTAGCTTCATCGGTATCCCAAACCACCAAACGCAAAGTCGCCTTAATCGGAGCGGCATAAGTCATGTCGCGTTTGAAGCATTCTTCCACATCATATTTAGGCTCCTCGAGTTCATATTTCACAAACTCAAGTTCACCGTTACCGGAAAAATCCTTAATTGGGAAAATAGATTTGAAAACTTCCTCAAGACCGAACTCTGATTTCTCAGCGTTCTTATCGGCCTCGATAAAACTATCATAAGAACCTTTTTGAACTTCGATTAAGTTCGGCATCTCCGCCACAGCGTCGATTCTGCCGAAACTTCTTCTTACACGCCTTTTGCCCGTATAAGATTCCAACATTTTGCCATAATTCCTTTTTGGTTGGAGTCGAAAGCAGAGCTTTCGGCTCAGTTCTGCGACTATGCTGTTGGCGAACCAAACCCCGACCGCAGAAGGTTGAAAAATCTAGATTTAAAAAGATGAAACGCACCAAACCGCCGAATTTTCATTCTCTTGATGCCGATTCGCAAAATAATTGCTCACAAATTCGTCTACTTTTACAACGCTGAGTCTAAAATTGCAAGTACATTTATCAAATTTGAGTCAAGTTTTTTATTTTTTTATCACCGCAATTTTTTTAACCGATTCAAAAATCGGCAAATACGATTCTTTTTTATATGTTTCACGATATGGTTGTTTTGAACAAGATTCTGATATTTTTGTCGTTTTTATTTGGCAATCAAGATTATAAAAGTAAATAATCAGTTAATTTTACAGCATTTTTAGTACTAAAAACAAAAAAACTCCCGGCCCTCAGGCAAGGAGTTTTGTTGATTAGAAATAAGCTCAAAATGCAATCACACACCTGACGTTATAGTAGTAGTACTTAATATAGTTAATCACATTGCCGTCATTGGCGTTCACGAGCCAGGCATAGTTGTTGCTGCTATACTCGGACGAAGACCAAATCCAACTTTTTAGGATCTGGGCCCCAATCTTTTCAAGTGCCGGATTAATGATATCTCGATTAGCGATAATCCGTTCAAGTTGTTTCTTTGCCGGTAAAAAACCATCTCCGGGTTTCACACCATTCTGAGAATAACGATAGCACCATTCTGCCGCCGGAAAGCTAATTCCATGCTTTTTACCATACGCAATCAGGCTTCGAGTATTTGCTTGCCCATCTTCTTCATCATCAATTCCGGTTTCGCAATTTTTATCAGCCCACAATTTTAGCATTGCATCAGGCATCAGGATTAAACCTCGCTTACCGACCGGAGCATCAGGGTTAGAATTAAGCCACGCCACCACACCTTGCAGATTTGGATAAGCATTGGGGTCTTTTGAAAACTTACCGCCTGCAAAGGCATAATACCCAACTTCAATTTTGGATGATAAATTTTCCATCTCCGACTTCTTTTGAAGCAATTTATCGAATTCAAATTTTCCACCATCCAACCAATACCCCACTATACATTCAAAAGGCAATCCAAGCTGTTCTGCAAAAGCCGTCACTCTTTCTAAATCTTCGGTTCTTGTATCCATAATATCTAAAATTTAATTGATTAATAATGTTTTTATAAATTCCTCTTAACAGTCCCATGAAATAGAGTCAACAAAAAAACTCCCTATCTCAAACCTTACCAATTCACCCCTCACCAACTTTTGCCACCTCTTACCTTCTCTCACCCCACAAATTTTTCCTCCCCCTTCGCCACAAATAACTCAACTTCAGCCACGTCTAAAAGCTCAAGATTTGTGGCTTATAGCGTGAAAAACAAGTCCCTCAGGGACACTCCAAATATTCTTGCAACCTTCGCCACACTTTAGAACGCAAAGAACTCTTTTCCCATTAACCTACAACGCAAACAACTCAACTTCAGCCACGTCTAAAAGCTCAAGATTTGTGGCTTATAGCGTGAAAAACAAGTCCCTCAGGGACACTCCAAATATTCTTGCAACCTTCGCCACACTTTAGAACGCAAAGAACTCTTTTCCCATTAACCTACAACGCAAACAACTCAACTTCAGCCACGTCTAAAAGCTCAAGATTTGCGGCTTATAGAGTGAAAAACAAATCCCTCAGGGACACGCCAAATATTCTTGCAACCTTCGCCACACTTTAGAACGCAAAGAACTCTTC
>CALXUQ010000030.1 GCA_944391725.1 uncultured Alphaproteobacteria bacterium
CACAAACGCGGACAGCCGGTTTTGGTTGGCACAACCTCAATTGAGAAATCTGAACTGGTGGCCGATATGTTGCGTGCCAAGTCTAATATCAAGTTTGAGGTCTTAAATGCGCGCCACCACGAGCGTGAGGCCGCAATTGTCGCTCAGGCCGGTGTGCCCGGAGCCGTTACCATTGCCACCAATATGGCCGGCCGCGGAACCGATATCCAACTTGGCGGTAACTTGGAAATGCGCCTAAAAGAAGTCTTAAAAGGCGACGAGAGCGAAGAAGAAATCAACAAGATTAAAGAAGAACTCAAGCAAAAAATTGCCGCCGATAAAGAAAAAGCCATTGCGGCCGGCGGATTGTATGTGTTGGGCACGGAGCGCCACGAGAGCCGCCGCATTGACAACCAGTTGCGCGGACGTTCCGGCCGTCAGGGCGACCCCGGAACCTCAAAGTTCTTCTTGTCAATGGAAGATGACTTGATGCGGATTTTCGGTTCGGAAAAAATGAGCGCCATGCTCCAAAAAATGGGCTTGCCCGAAGGCGAACCTTTGGTTCACCCCTGGATTAGCAAAGCTTTGGAAAAGGCTCAGCAAAAAGTGGAAGAGCGCAACTTTGATATCCGTAAAAATTTGCTCAAATATGATAATGTCATGAACGACCAACGCAAGGTTATTTATGAACAGCGCCGCGAGCTGATGCAGGCCGAAGATGTGTCCGAAACCATTGATGAAATGCGGAGTGACTACTTCCACAATTTGGTTGAGAGTTATATTCCCTTTGGTACCTCGCCCAATGAGTGGCGCGCTAAAGAGCTGAGTGCGGAAGTAATGAGAATTATCGGTATCCAACTTCCGATAGAGGAGTGGGCTCAAGATAAGAACATCGAGGCAACCGAACTGCAAAACAAGGTTGTCGATGCCATTTTTGAGTATTTGAAAGAAAAGAACCAATCTGTTCCCAAAGAGCTGATGCGTATGGTCGAAAAGAGCATTTTGCTCCAAGTCTTAGACCAACTCTGGAAAGACCATATTGCCGCTTTGGACTATATGCGCCATACCATTGTGTTGCGTGCCTATGGTCAAAAAGACCCCTTGAATGAGTATAAGAAAGAGGCCTTCCGGATGTTCTCCAATATGCTGGACCAGCTCCGTGAACGGACGGTAACGCTTCTCTGCCGGATTCAGATTCAAAGCGGAGATATGCCGACCCAGCCCGAAACACCTCGGCACCGGATGCAAGAAGTCCACGAAACCCCAACATCCTTAGTGGGTAGTAATGATAGCGGAACTTCTGCCAACGACAAACCAGAGCCGTTTAAGTATGGCAATGTGGAGTTTGACCCGCACAATCCGGCCACTTGGGGTAAAATTGCCCGCAACGATCCTTGTCCTTGCGGAAGTGGCAAAAAGTTCAAACATTGCCATGGTAGGTTGTAAATAAGGCAATGTGTTAATCAAAAAAAATCCTCTTATAAAAGAGGATTTTTTTGTTTGACAAATGGAGTGTTAGCAACCATCAGGCCACTCAAAACGATTAAAATATGTCCTTGTGCCATCATCAGCATCACAATAATACTGACCGTCACGACAATCAAAATTCACATGATTAGAATGTCCTCTATGGCAAGCATATTCAATATAACCTGGCGTACTTCCATTTGGACAAGTTGGAGGATTAGTATTTCCAACACCACATTTTTGTAATACGCCATTGATGGTAGAACCTTCTCCACCACTGTTATTGCTGCCACCACCTCCCCCAGAGCCGGAAGAATTGCTCGAGCTAGATGATGAGCTGGAAGACCCACTAGAAGAAGGTGTAGGATCTGGATCTGGTTCTGGGCAGGAAGAACAACAAGTACGGTAACCACCACAACCATCACCACAAGTATAAGTACCACAAGAGCAACCGGTTTCATCAGAAGCTGGATAACAACAAGGTTTATAGGGATAATAGCAAGTATCTCCACAGTCATTAGTAGTTGAGCCACCACATCCACCAGGATTGGATTTTGATGTTCCACTTGGGCAAGAGCCATCGCAACAAGCAATATAAAGACCATCACAAGATGCATAACCTTTGTCTTTTACGCGCTCATCGCCGCGATAAGGAGCCACACAACTATATTGATAGATTGCCGGGCAATAACATTCGGAAATATAATCATTATCGTGAGGGCAATATTCATCAAAAATCTTAGGTTGGGGACAAGATTTAGCTTTATGATATAGCTTTTTACCATTTTGGTCTACGGCTTCAATACATAAAGGTTCATCTCGATTAAAATCCCCTTCATTACTACCAAAATTCAAACCGGCATTTTGCCAGTCTGGCAAAAAAGTTGTTTTGGCCTGCACAATTGAACAAGACAGACCGTAAGCAGTCGCTGCCAGTAGGATAAATTTCATATGCATAATTTTTCTCCGCTCATTAATAATATCTCAAAAATAAGTATAACATACTTATCACAAAAAATAAACAAAATATATCAATACGCTCTAATATTTTGTCAAAATAAATATGTGTTTTAAACAAAAAAAAGCCGAACCTCAACCGATTCGGCTCATTTGCGACTGTGGCAAAATTATTTGGTTTCACCAATATACATACCAATACATTCAGCCGCTTTGACAAAGTCGCTGTGAACATTCAAAAGCGTGGTGCCTTCTTTGACCACATCGTCCAAATCATAAGCTTGCACATGACCATCGCGCCAAGCCACCATTTTGTTGTGCTCGCCTTTAGCCAAGAGTTCAACCGCTTTAGCTCCAAAAACAGAAGCAATCAAGCGGTCAAAAGCCGTCGGAGTTCCGGAGCGTTGCACGTGGCCCAGTCGGGTCACACGGGTCTGAAACTCTTTGTAACGTTGGTTGATTTCGTTGCTCAAATAGTCGCCGATACCGCCATAAACAGCCTCTCCGACAAGGTTTTTAGCCCCCGATAGGTGAGAGCCGTCTTCGGTTTTGATACCTTCCGAAACCACAATAATCGCGTGGTTGCGGCCGCTGGCTTTAACTTCTTTGAGTTTTTTGATAACCGAGTCGATTTTATAAGGAATTTCCGGCACCAAACAAACGTCAGCCCCGCCGGCCAAAGCCGAATGCATAGCCAAATGTCCGGCATCACGTCCCATCACTTCCAAAATCAGCGCGCGACTATGAGAGCGAGCAGTCAGCTCCAAACTGTCAATAGCGGTAGTGCAGACTTGGCAAGCGGTTTGGAAACCGACCGAAAATTCGGTAATCGGGGTATCGTTATCAATAGTTTTCGGCACGCCGATAACCCGCACATCGGTACCGCGGCAATAATTGCTGACAATATTCATACTTCCGTCGCCGCCGATAACCACAATAGCATCGAGTCCGAGGTCTTTAACCCCTTGGTTAAACTTTTTCGCCATTTCCTCCAGCGATTCCATTTTGACCCCTTTGTTTAAGGAGCCGAGATACGAGCCGCTAAGGCGCGGCCAAGGAGTATCTGAAAAGTTTTGCACGGTCAAAACTTCAAACTGGTGAGGAGATTCGGTAATTCCGTCAGTTCCGTTATGAATACCATAAACTTCCCATCCTTGTTTGGTTGCCGAATTAACCACGGCGCGGATAACGGCATTAAGTCCGGCACAATCGCCGCCGCTGGTCAGAACACCGATTCTTTTAATTTTATTCATTTACAAAAAACTCCTCACAAAATTATTTATTTTTTAGTTTTTTAAGATTCACCACTCTTATATATGATGTTTTTAAAGATGTCTATTGCAATTATTTAAAAATAGTGTATAATAAATGCAGATTTTTTGGAGCAGTTTCCAGCAAAAAATCTTTTTTTTCACAACTTTGCTTACATTTTATAAGGTAATATTGATGAACAATCAAAACAATTTGGGTCGACTTCAACAGCAATTGTGCGAGCTCAAGCTCGAGGAGCGCCGTGTCAGCTCAGATATTAAGCACTTGGTGCGCAGCAATGCTACCATAGATTTTTTTCAGGCCAAACAGCTAAATAACTTACGCACCGGCGTAAAACGCAAGATTAAGTCTGTCGAAGCCAAAATTATGCCCAACATTATCGCATAAAAAAGTGTTGCAATCTAAAAACTCTTGTGTTAATTAAGACACCAGATTTTGTGTATAACTTTTATTTTGAGTATGAAAAGAGGTGATTTAAGTGGTTCAGGTTACTGTTATTAACAATGATGTTAATCAGTCTTTGAAAGTTCTGAAAAAGAAAATGCAACGCGAAGGCATTTTCCGTGAAATGAAGTTGAGACGTCATCACGAGAAGAACTCTGAGAAGAAGGCACGCCGTCAGGCTGAAGCTATCAGACGTGCACGCAAACAGTTGCGGAAACGCTTAGATACTGAAGGATTCTAGTCCTAATGTTTAAGTTTGAAACCCCTCGCTGGTAAGGCGAGGGGTTTTTGTTATTGTTTGTCAACGAGTTCGATTCTGATTTCTTTGTTGTAATAAATAAGCAGTTTCTTGATTAAGCTCAGGTGGGTGTATCGGCCGATTTCGGTACGGTCAATATATTTTGGCGGAATCTGGAATTGGGCGGCCAGTTGTTTTTGGGTAATACCTTTTTGCCAGCGGACAAGCATCAGTTCGTGACCGATTGCGCGGCGGAGTTTGTCGATGTGAAATTCCTTAATAATCATAATTTTTGCTCCTAAAGTTTTGATTAAAACAAAACCGCCCATTCGGATTGAAAAGGCGGTGGAGCTCAAAAACTGTAGAGATACAGTCAGCCTTATTCGTCACGCAAGCGTGCTTATCTCAGCCACTCCACCATTACAGTGGACTAAAATCTCTAGGTGTTTTTGAGACACCACAGTCTATCTCTAAACTGCAAGAGCTAGATTAAAAATAAACAAGCTAAATTGCAAGTGAAAATTTTTATCTAATAAAATGGTCATCCCTCGACTACGCAGTAGTCGTCCAACCACTAAAGTCATCCCTCGTTTCCTGATAAGAAAACGTCCAGGTATCTTCGAATTTTTTATACTTTCCAAACACTTATCCTAATTCGAAGCCCCCTTGATGGTTACTGACGTAACCAAGGGGTGACATTATATTATTATCAACCCGTTCCTTAGATAGCATCGCGGCTCTTGGGTACATACTTTCAACCTCTAACTCGCCGCGCACCTGCCGAGCAGGCCTCAGGCGCTGCCTGCGCGCACCAGCCGTGCTTTTCCATTCTCTTATAAGGTACTTCCTCCAAACCCGTTTCTTAGATAGCATCGCGGGAGCAGGGCACATACGCCAAGCAACAAACTTGCCGTGCACCTGCCGTGCAGGGGGATGAAATGATAATTTTGCTTGAAAAAAATCTAATAAGTGATACATTATGCCCGAAATAAATCTATGCCTGTGTGGGGCGTTCCGCACATAATGTATATTAGGAAGGATAATAATATGACAATTCGCGTCGGTATTAACGGCTTTGGACGTATTGGCCGCTTGGTTTTCCGTGCTGCACAAAAGAGAAACGATATCGAAATCGTTGGAATTAACGATTTGATTGATGTTGAGTATATGGCTTATATGCTCCGCTACGACACCATGCATGGCCAGTTTGATGGCACAATTGAAGTTAAAGACGGCAAATTGGTTGTAAACGGCAAGGCCATTCGCGTAACTGCCGAGAAGAACCCCGCAGACCTGAAATGGAACGAAGTTGGAGCAGATTATGTTGTTGAATCAACCGGTTTGTTCTTGACCAAAGAAAAAGCTCAAGGCCACATTGATGCCGGTGCAAAATATGTAATTATGTCCGCTCCTTCAAAAGACGACACTCCGATGTTTGTTTGCGGCGTTAACACCGATTCTTATGTAAAAGGAACACAGTTTGTATCTAACGCATCTTGCACCACCAACTGCTTGGCTCCGATTGCTAAAGTTTTGAATGATGCTTTTGGCATTGAAGATGGTTTGATGACCACCGTTCACTCCACCACAGCCACTCAAAAAACCGTTGACGGCCCGTCTATGAAAGACTGGAGAGGCGGTCGCGCTGCTTCTGGCAACATCATTCCGTCTTCAACCGGTGCTGCCAAAGCTGTTGGCAAAGTAATTCCGTCCTTGAACGGCAAATTGACCGGTATGTCTTTCCGCGTACCGACTTTGGATGTTTCGGTTGTTGACTTGACCGTTAACCTGAAAAAAGCTGCTACTTATGAAGAAATCTGCGCCGCTATGAAGAAAGCTTCTGAAGGCGAACTCAAAGGTATTTTGGGTTACACCGAAGACCAAGTTGTTTCTTCAGACTTCTTGGGCGATGCTCGCACTTCTATCTTTGATGCCAAAGCCGGTATCCAATTGACTCCGACTTTTGTAAAAGTTGTCAGCTGGTATGACAATGAGTGGGGTTATTCCAACAAGGTGTTAGACCTCGTTGCCCACATGGCTAAAGTAAACGGATAATTTTGATTTTCCCTGCCAATTTGGAGTGCTGTCGAATTTTGACAGCGCTCCGCGCGGCGGGGAATTTTTTTTTGAAGAGGTAAAAAATGGAATATAAAACAATCGAAGATTTGGGCGATTTGAACGGCAAAGTAGTAATGCTGCGTGCCGACTTGAATGTGCCGATGGATGAAAATTTTCACGTTACCAACACCGCGCGTATTGACCGTACGGTTCCGACCATCAAATTGTTGATGAACAAAGGAGCCAAAGTTGTAGTTGTTTCTCACTTTGGACGCCCCGAAGGCAAAGGCGATGTTAAAAACTCGCTCAGCCACATCGTTCCCGAGTTGGAAAAAGCTTTGGGCAAGCATGTAGTTTTTGTTGATGACTGCATTGGCGAAAAAGTAGAAGCCGCCATTAAGTCTTTGCGCAATGACGAAATTTTGCTTTTGGAAAATCTGCGTTATTATAATGAAGAGAAGAAAGGCGACGAACAATTTGCCGCAGAGTTGGTCAAACCGGTAGATGTTTATGTTTCTGATGCCTTTTCAACCGCACACCGCGCTCATGCTTCTATGGTAGCCGCCGCCAAGTTGCGTCCGGCCGCAATGGGCTTGCTGATGGCTGAAGAAGTCAATGCTTTGTCTAAAGGCCTAAACGACCCCAAACGTCCGCTGATGGCGATTGTTGGTGGTTCCAAAGTTTCTACCAAGTTAGATTTGTTGAACAATTTGGTTAAGAAGGTTGATAAATTGGTTATCTCTGGTGGTATGGCTCATACTTTCATGAAAGCCAGCGGCATTGATACGGTTAATGAGGCCAACTCCTTGGTTCAGATGGATATGATTGAAACCTCCAAAGAGATTATGAAAACCGCCAAAGCCAATAACTGCGAGATTATCTTGCCCTTAGACGTGGTTGTTTCCAAAGAGTTCAAGGCCGATGCCGAGCACAAGACCGTAGATTTGGAGCACATTCCGGCAGAGGGTTGGATTTTGATGGATGTTGGCGAAAAGACCATCGAATCGATAAACAAGAAATTGGAAGAGTGCAAAACTCTGGTTTGGAACGGCCCCTTGGGCGTATTTGAGCTCAAGCCGTTTGACAATGCCACCAACAAAGTTGCCGAACGCGCCGCAGTTTTGACCGGCGAAGGCAAGTTGATGACGGTAGCCGGCGGCGGCGATACGGTTTCTGCTTTGGAAAATGCCGGAGTCGCGAAGAAATTTTCGTATATTTCGACTGCAGGCGGTGCCTTTTTGGAATGGATGGAAGGCAAAGAGCTTCCTGGCGTTATCGTCTTGAAAAAATAGCAGATTTCCTTGATTTTCTGCATAGCCCCGGTTCTTTTGAATCGGGGCTTTTTGTTTTATCCGGAATCTTTGTCTATCAAATTGTCATTTTTTGCTTGAAATTTTAAAATATTCGTCTAATATCTATCTATGTTAGGCTTTATTGAGGTTTAGTTATGACTAATATAAAAACGAGTATCACCGCCCAAGAGTCCGCCTACGACAAAGATGGTTGTATTGATTTAGTTTTATTTGAAGAAAAAGAACACGAAAATCGCATTTATTGGCTGAAAGAGCAGGGTGGAAAAAACCTGTTGGTTCAAGATTTAGGCGATGCAAACTGTGTTATTGACGAACTTCCGGAAGATTACGTAATCCGCGGTTGCAAATATCACAACAACAAACTGTTGTTGGCAGATGGCAACGGCACCAATCGCACCTATGTTCGCCAGAGCGAGAATAGACTATTCAAGCCCGAGCGCAAGCGGAACGCTAGAGTTGTAAATATGTATCCCCATACTCCGATGCGTGGATAATATTTTTTTATCGAAAAAAATGACCCATTTTGTCAAAAATGGGTTGTTTTTATTTTAAAATGTGGTATCATAAAGCCATAAGATTAGATAAAAGGAATTAGACTATGGCCGAAACCGCATTTAGTTTACACTATGCCACTCACCGCAATGTTGATGATTATAGCGGTGCATATGAAAATGCCAATTACACTACCGAGCAGGCCGGCGAGATTTTAGCCGAGGCAGATTATGTCGACGTCGAACATCGCAAAGATGTATATGAGAGGGCTTTTGCTATCTCTCCTGATGATTTTGCCCAGACCTATAGCATCATCGAGCGCATGGAAAATGACTCGCAAGTTCAGCCCGCCATCAGACAAGACGCCCGCGGCAATGATCACTTTGTGGCCTTGTTTAGAAATGTATATGGCAGCAGCTTGAATATTGCCATTTCCGAGGGCCATTTGATATTAAATTCGTTAGATGGCTTGAGCGCCGAAGAATATCGCAATTTAGCTCGTTTTTGCTGGATGAACAGCGTGAACATTGAGTTTCCTGATAATGCAGATGAACATTTTCGTCGCAATTATGAACAGGCTTATGACGCCTATGAACAAGAAGTTCGCTTAGGCAGTCAAAATGCAAATGATGCCACAGCTCAAGAAGTAAATGAAGCTCTTAACCAGGAACATCTTTCCGATGAGGAAATCGAGGCCGCGGCCGCGCATTTGCCCGAAGACGAACGTGCCGATTTTATTTTTGAAGAACGCCGCCGCCGCGCCGCCGAAAGAGCTGCCGAGCAAAGTAACAGCGACATCAACCCCAGCCAGGAAAAAGTCGATAAGAGTATGCAGACTTTTATGAAGCGCTTGGGTAAAGTTTCCGGCGAAACTTTTTTCCGTACCAATTCGGCCTTGAGCGGCGAAACCGTATATCGTTTGTATAAAGACCCCAATGCCCATAAAAAAGACGGCCGTCCGCAAAAAGATGGCTCGGTTGCCAATACCTATGAGATAGAAATTCGTTTCAAGGTTGATAAAGACGGCAATTTGGCTTTCACTTTTGGTACACCTAATAATGCCACCATTGACCAAGCTTATGCTGATGAAATGGTGGGTATGATGAAAGCTCAAGGCTATACGCATATTGATTTTGACTTAGGCGATACCATTCAAGATGGTGATAAAGGTAAGTTTCGTGAATCTTGCGCCCGCAACGGAGTAATCCCCGAAGGCTTCAACCTTAACGAACACCAAGTTAAAAAGATGATGGATATCGCTGCTGGATCTCTGTCTCCGAAAGATTTGCTGATTTATAAAGAGCGAATGGTTGAACGTTTACGACGCCAGTTGCAACAGCAAAAAATTGATTTTAATTCAGATGATAACCGCTTGTATGATGTCATTAATTCACTTGAAGGTGAAGTCCGTTATTCAAAACTTCATAAGGCTTATGACGGAATGAGGAGTGAAGAAAGCATCTCTGATGTTCTGCACAAAGTTGTCCGCGAAGTTGATCCCAATACCGGCCGTGCCGATGCGGTTAAGGTTATTGGTGCCGCCAATGCTTTTAGTGAATTTATCGAGGCTTATGACCAATATTGCAACAAAAGCGTTAAAGAATTTTTGGCTGCCAATGTCTTAAATCTGCCGGAAGAAAGACAAGAGTTTTTGTCCGTCAGCGGCCTGTCGCCGGATGACGATACACCCTTACGGAAATTAGACGCCAAACATTTGGTGACTATCTATAAATGTATGATAAAAGAGCAAGAAGACAAAGCCGAACAAGTCTTTCGCGCTCAGTTCTCCAATCCTAACCGTGAAGAGGTTGATGCTGAGTTTGTTAAAGATCAGGTTAGAATGGCTTATGAAGGAATGCTTGATAAATCTAATATTATCAAGGAGAAAGGCGGCGGAAGCTTGTATATTGAAAGATTAGGTAATCCTAAATATTCCGGCCCAGTTACTCCGGTTAACTATCCAAATAATTATAACTATGATATGATGCGCCGTCGCCGCCGTGGCGGACGCTAATAGGAATAACCAAAGAGGGGTGGAAAACCACCCCTTATTTTTTTGTGATAAAAGCACTTGTCTTTTGGATTGAAGGAGAGTAGGGTGGCATGAAAGATGAGGAGGAGCTATGGAAGTCAAAACCAATGTAATGCGAATTTTAGAACAGCATAAGGCCGCTTATAAGAGTTATTGCTATGCAGGGACCTCGGCCGTGAGCGGGAGTGAAGTTGCCGCAGTGTTGGGGCAAAACCCCGATCAAGTGTTCAAAACTTTGGTTACGGTCAGCAAGTCGCATAAAAATTATGTTTTTATGCTGCCGGTTGACAAAGAGTTGGATTTGAAAAAAGCCGCTGCCGCAGTTGGTGAGAAGGCAATTGATATGCTCAAGTCCAAAGAGCTTTTGCCGCTGACCGGTTATGTGCATGGCGGTTGCTCCCCGATTGGAATGAAAAAAGTTTTTCCGACCGTGATAGATAGCTCCGCCAAAAATTTTGACACTATCATTTTTAGCGCCGGCAAAATCGGTTATCAGGTTGAAACTTCCCTGACAGATTTAGCCCGCGTGGTCAAGTTTAGCCTGGCCGAAATTTGTATTTAGGAGTTACTGAAGACAATAAAAAAACGCCGATACAATCAAGTACCGGCGTTTCTTTTGTAGTTAGGTTTATTTTTTTGTCTTAAGGGTCGGGAAAGCAATCACATCACGCAAGGTTGCCGAGTTGGTCAGCAACTTGGCTAAACGATCCATGCCCATCCCCATACCGGTTGTCGGTACAAAACCATGGTCCAAAGCATCTAAGAAACTTTCATCAAGCATCTGAGCCTCATCATCGCCGTTTTCACGCTCTTTCATTTGTTCCATAAAGCGTTCGCGTTGTTCCAGCGGGTTAGAGAGCTCTGAGTATGCGCAGCCGACTTCAAGTCCGGCCATATAGGTATCAAAATGCTCCACCAAGCGCGGATTGTTGCGGTGAGTTTTAGCCAAAGGCGAAACATCGCGCGGCATATCCATCACATGGATTGGGTCAATCAAGGTGTGTTCCACTTTTTCATCAAACACTTCGGTCACCACTTTGCCCCAAGATGTGCAGGTCGAAGCATCAACCCCGACAGATTGAGCAAGTTCGCGAGCTTCTTCCACGGTTTGGGCTTGCAAAAAGTCAATTCCGCAGTTTTGTTTGATTAAGTCAATCATCGAAACTTTGGGGAAAGGCTTAGACACATCAATCATATGCCCGTCAATTTCAAATTGTTCGGTGCCCAAAACTTTTTTAGCCACAAAACGAATCAGTTGAGAAATAATCTCCGCCATATCGTTGTAGTCGCCATAAGCCATATAAGCTTCCAAAGCCGTAAATTCGGGGTTATGATTTTTATCAATCCCTTCGTTGCGGAAGTTGCGGCCGATTTCAAACACGCGGTCAAAACCGGAAATAACCAGTTTTTTAAGGTAAAGCTCAGGAGCAACTCGCAAATAGAAGTCGCTGTCCAAAGCATTGTAGTGAGTAATAAACGGTTTTGCCGAAGCACCGCCCATAATCGGGTGCAAAATTGGGGTTTCCACTTCCAAGAAATTATGAGATCCAAAGAATTCTCTGATTGCCGCAATAATTTGGCAGCGGGTCAAGAAGACTTTTCTGGCCTCGTCGTTGATAATAAAATCAACATAGCGCTGCCGATAACGAGTGTCCATATCGGTCAGACCGTGAAATTTTTCGGGTAGTGGCTCGAGCGATTTGGCAATAATATCAAATTTTTCGGCGGCAACAGAAAGTTCCCCGCGAGGCGTACGGCGGATAAAACCGTGAATACCGATCATATCGCCCAAATCCAAGCATTTAAGGATTTTGAGATTGTTTTCATCTAAGTTGCATTTGTGGCAAAAGACTTGAATGGTACCGGTTTGGTCTTTAAGGTCAATAAACATACCGTCATTGCGTACGGCCATGGCACGACCGGCGATGATTACGCGGTCTTCCGTGTGCTCACCGTTGGGCAAATCTTTGTATTTTTCTTGCAAATCGGCGGCAAAAGCATTGGGTTTGAAAGAATAGGGGTAGGGATTATAGCCCATTTCGAGTAGAGTGTTTAGTTTGTTTAATCTGCCTTGTCTGTGAATACTAACTTCTTCGGTCATCTGTCTTTCTTTCATATTAGATTTGATTATCAGTATATTTTGGAGAAATAATATACTCATTTCCAAGAAAATCAACCATTTTAATCATCAATCACATTTTTCAAAAATATTGTATCCATTATTTTGATGATTATAAAACAGAAAATATTAAAAGTTGTTGATATGCTTTATTTATGTCTTGAAAATTGCATATAAATTTGTTATACATTGTTTGTCACTTGTTATAAGTGCGCCTAAAATCCGAAGATTAATTTCTTCGGATTTTTTGTGTTTAAACAATAAAAAAGAAAGGAAAAAAATCATGAGTAACCTTATTCAATACATCATTCAAGAAGACCCTGAAAAAGAAATGAAGAAGAATAATTTAGGTTATGCTGCTCAAAACAAACATCAAGAAGATAAATACTATAAATTCAGTTCTAAAAATTTGTTGGAAAATCGTTTTGATTTTCTAACCTCAAACAAATCTGCGCAAAATAAAGATGAAGCCTCTAAAATCGACACCAGCGTTTCTCAAAAAACAATCGCCAATAATAACACATCATACAAAATTGCTCAAAATAACAAAGGGAATATAACTAATAAACCAGCTGTAACTTTTGATGATATATATTTTTCAACGTTAGATGCTGATGGGAAAGTAATTTATAAAGGAACAGATTTACACGAGGGCGGATTAAGCAATCGTAAAAATGATTTAGGTGGTTTAACTAACTATGGAGTGAGACAAGATGCATTAAATGAATATAACAATTGGCATGCCCCATTAAAAAAAGGAAGCAATTTTCCAACTAATGTAAAAGATTTAACGACCAAACAAGCAAAGCAAATTATGGATGAAATGTATTATCAAAGATATAACATTAATAAATTACAAAATTTAAAAATTGCAAGGAACACTTTTGATGCAGAAGTTAATCAAGGAACAGATGCTGGAAAAATGCTATCTAGGTCAATGAATAAATTTTATAAACTTAAAAACAATAATTCTCCACAATATTTTTACGAAAATCATGTATTAAATGACACACTAACTAAAGCTGTAAATAATTTATCCGAAGAAGATACTATTAAAGTTAATGATATTTTAACGGAAAATAGAATGGAGAGATATTTTCAAAGCGTAGATAAATATCCCTTTGAAAATGTTAATAATATTAATGGTTGGTATAATCGAGCTAAAAGCTATTATAGCAATCCGCAAAAGTTTGAAAAATTATATAAGCCAAGAGTTGACGATTATATAAAAAATAAATATCCTCAATATTATAATGGAAAATAAAAGGAAAATTGAAATGAGATTTATTTTATCATTAATAATGGTATTAGCGTTATCTATACAAACTTCTGCAGCAGAAGAAAAAGTGTCAACCTACACTGACGAACAAGAAAAATGTTCGGGTGAAGAAGATGCATTTCTTCGTAGTTTGGAAGAAGAATTGGCTAATTGCAAAATTCAAATGGCCGATGCCCCCTCAACTGCAGATATGAACGAGGCGTATTATAAATTTGGCGATTGCTCTATTGCTGTGGCTAACAAACTTTTCGACCGAAATTATAAAAAATACAATGCTGAAGTCAAAAAGAATTTTGATACACTGGTTAAAGCCTATTATGCTTGTGCTCATGATATGTATGAAGATAGTGATTTTGCATCTATAAGAGGTGGAACTATGTATAATACTATGGCTGTCACAAGTGCTACTTTCTGGATTAGAGATATGGTAAAAGAATATCTTCACCTAGCAAGAATTGAATGTGATGATAAAGCCGGTTTTGACTCCTTAGAGATAGAATAAATACAAAACAATAGGCTGTGATAAAGGCACAGCCTATTTTACACTATAAATTTCTCCACTACGCCTAAAACTATTATTATCATATTCAATCAATGATAATCTGAGCTATAGAAAATTATAAACGGCATCAAACAAATTAACCTATCACCATTAAGGTCAATAAGCCAAAAATATGGTGCTGACTTTTTTGTTTGGGCTAGGGTTTGCGACTCATGCTTAGCTAAGGCAGATAGTTATGCATTTCGGAGATGATACTTTCGGGAGTAAACACAATTGAAGTAATACCGATTTTGTGCGCCGCTTCCACATTTTTGAGTTTGTCATCAACAAAGATTACTTCGTGAGGAAGTAGATTGAGTTGTTTTAGCACTTGGCGATAAATCTCAGGGTCTGGCTTGAGTAATTTTAGCCGATATGATACAAAAACTTTATCCACATCGACCAAGTTGAGCGCTGTATCTTCCAAATTGGGCAGCGCGTTGGAAAGTAGGGCAATACTGATGTTTTTAGCTCTGAGCTCGGAGATAAGCCGCAAAGTTTCACCTTTCATTTAAATTATGCTATTATCTTCGAATGTAAATCACAACAAAAGGTTAATTTGGCGGTATCTAAAAGGCATGACGCTAATCCCCACAACCCGAAGCAAGAAAAACAAAAAAAACAGCCTTCAGAGTGAAGACTGTTTTTTTGTAGTGTGTTTAGTGATTACGAATTTTTCATATAAAGATGAATTTTTCGACCACTATCATCTCTAACACTATAAGGCTTGATATACCAACTAACCTTATCATTAAGAATTCCGTAGCGATAGAGATAATACCCTTGCCCAAGCACGATAAAGTCATCCCACAATATACCTTTACCCAAGGCATATAGGGTGTTGTTAAACTTTATGAAAAACTCCAGCAATATTTTGCCATGTTGGATATCAATTGGCTCTGAACCATCCACCGGAACAAACCCCACATTAAGTTTGTGGTTAATGTAGAAAGTTACCGGCTGGTGATTGGCGCGAATTTTTCGGCTGACAATTCCATCATCATATAGCACCTTGAGCGGAAAATCCCAGTTCTTGGTTCGCAGATACCTTATCCAATTGATTTTGGCCGTAAGATAATAGTCACCGGGGATACCGCTTCTGGTCTGGAGAAAATTCGCCAAATCTTGATCGTCTTTGTTAAATGCCATTTCATAGAAATCGGTCAAAAATTTTTCTTTCAGACGAAACAGCTCCAACATCGGTATATACTTTTTTAGTTTTTTAGAAGTCCGCGGAATTCTCTCGCACCACGGCAACATATTCATACACCTGAAATAAGGCAAGGCATTATGACTGATTTCGCCACTGATAATGGTAATTCCCCATAAATTGGCATTTATCACCATACCTAAAATTTTGTCGGTACTTTGGGGGTTAGCCACCATACCTTCACCCAAGACATACGCCCAACCATAAAATTGGTTGTGGATTAAGGTATTAATTGCAATAATAATTAAGACCACACCAACCAACATTGGCAATAGCCAAAGCAACTGCTGTGCCCAAACATGAGCTTCAAAAAAATTTTCCATAACTAATAAATAATTAAAATTAATACTTAATAAACTAGCGTCAGTATAAAATAAACAAAATTTTTGTCAATAGATTTGTGGAAAGTAGAATAATAAAAAAGAGGGCGATAAGCCCTCTTAATTTGCATAGGATAAGTTCTAGCGCAACCGATGTTCCCACAGTTCATCAAAGAGCTTGCTGCCGGATTTATCCATCCATTCAAACAGCACCATCTCGCGAGTAACCACGTCAATTCCGTGTTGAATAAGGCGTTGCACCCCCATGGAGTTTTGATAACTACTGCGCGAGGAGCAACTATCAGCCACCACAAACACTTCATATCCGGCCTCATGAAAATCAATTGCGGTTTGAAGCACGCATAAATGAGTTTCCAGTCCGGCAATGATGATTTGTTTTTTGCCGATTTTTTCGACCGTCTCCCGTATCTTGGCGTTTTTGCAACAAGAGAAGGTGTCTTTTTCATAATAGCAGTTTTTATTTTTCATCACCTTGCGCAAATCAATCATAGTTGAGCCAAATACCTTGTGGTCTTGCTCAGCCACAATATAGGGAATTTTGAGCTCTTCGGCCACTTCAAGCAAGGTCATGCAACCATTAATCACCTCGCGCGGGCTTTCTTGCACCGGAGTTAAATTTTCTTGAACGTCAATAATGAGAAGTAAAGAATTTTCCTTGTTTATCAGCATGGCAATTCTCCATATAGTCAAAACCTATACCTTTAGTCTAGTCCTAAAATCTAAATACAATGTTAATACCGACACAAAAAAACAGCACTCATCGGAAGTGCCGTTTTCTGTAAGAAGTTATCGAGTTTACTTTAGATTATTCTTAAAGAAATCTGTAATTGTATCAAATGGAATTTTATCCGGTTGGTCATACAAATCCACATGGTTGGCACCCGGAATAATCATCAGTTTTTTGTTTTTGCCTTTGAGCTTTTTGAAAGCATCTTCGCTAAAATAGCGGCTATGAGCTTTTTCTCCGTGAATCATCAAGACCGGGGTCTCAATTTCATCACTGTAAGTCAAAATCGGCATATTCATAAATGACAAAGCATAAGTCATATTCCAGCCTGTAGTAGAATTTTTGGAGCGCTTATGATAACCGCGCGGAGTTTTGTAATAATCATAGTAGTCTTTTACAAACTGCGGCTCATCACCATTAAGCTTTTCGGGCAAGCCGGCTTCTGTGGCATAAGTTCCGGACTGAAAATCAGCTATGCGTTGAGCATTGAGTTTTTCTTTCAGCTCGTGGCGTTCTTTAGGTGTCATGGCGTCAAAATAACCTTTGGCATTGACCCGGCTCATATCATACATGGTTGCGGTCACGGTTGCTTTGACACGGGTATCAATGGCCGCAGTGTTCAGGGCAAATCCGCCAAAACCGCAAATCCCGATAATTCCGATTTTATCTTTGTCCACATTGGGTTGCACGCTCAAAAAATCCACTGCGGCACTCATATCCTCGGTGTTAATGTCAGGCGAGGCTACCAGTCTTGGTTCACCGCCGCTTTCTCCCGTATAAGACGGATCAAAAGCCAAGGTCACAAAGCCGCGTTCGGCTAAAGTCTGGGCATACAATCCCGAAGATTGCTCTTTGACCGCCCCAAACGGCCCCGAAATTGCAATAGCCGGAAGTTTATTTCCGGTGTAATTTTTAGGTGTATATAAATCTCCCACCAGCTTGATACCATATCGGTTGGTAAAGCTGACTTTTTTAATGTCTACCTTATCGCTTTTGGCAAAAGTTTTATCCCAAGAGCAGTGCGGAAAAAACTTCCAGGCCGCCAAAGCAACAACCAGTATAGCTACGACTAAAATAATCTTCATTTGACATTTCCTTTTTACATAAAAAATTTTATACGCTTCGAGTGTAAGTTTTAGAGCATACTCTAAGTCAAGGAAAATTTTTTATGGTGCAAAAATCAGGAACAATTTATTTGCATTTTCAACGACATTTTATATAATAGCAAGCAAAACTTAAATTATGTTGAATTAAAAATTTAATAATTATGGAAACAAAGCAGAAAGAAGAAGCAATTGTGCTGTTTGAAAGAAAGTATGGTACAAAACCCCAAAACACCGATTTCTCGGTCATTGATATTTATAAAAAACAACGGGTATATTTGTATGGTGCTTCTCAAGAGGTGATAAACGCCTATAAAACTAGTCAGAATATTATCCGTTGGTTAATGTGCTATTATTTATGGCCGATAATTGCAGATGTGGTATTGTTATTTATTTGCCTGCTCAAATATAATATCAATATTGATATGTTGCCATGTCGAATTCTAATCGGTTTTGGAGTGGCATGGGTAGTGCTGTTTTTTGTGCTGTGGTGCATTGTCATTCGCGATGATAAAAAATCTAAAGACACAGTCGTCTGGATTAATTATTAATCTCATGAGTTAATAAAAAAGAGAAAGTAGCAAAACTTTCTCTTTTTTTATAGTAAATAAACGGATTTTGGCTTGGCAATGCATAAATTAGCGGTAGGTTCGATTATGTGATAATTTTTGAGATTTAGCATTTGTTTCAGATTTTTACCCTAATTTAGTTTGCCTTGAGGTGTCCTTGTCATGTCGGACGATTTTTTAAATATTAGATCAAATGTAGTCGGTGCAATCTGGTACATATCCACCAAATCCAAACTTTTCACCATCTGTATGGTACCTTGTTTATATTTTTGAAAATGAGCTGAGGCGATGTGTTGCTGATAAGCTTCATTATTGCGATAAATTTCCAAGATACGGATTAGATTGTTATTTCTTATCTGCATCATCGGATAAATTGCCACCACTCCCGGCTCCTTGGCAACCGATTGCGTGGCCACTTCTTGTGCAAATTCCAAATATTCAGTCAAATATTGTGGATACACTTCAATTTCCGATATCCGTACTATCATATTGTTATTCTGATTAAGTTTATCGTTTGCCATCGCCGTGTTTACTCCCATTATCAATCCGCAAATTAGCCAAATCAATCCTTTGCGCATATGCCTGCCTCCTTATTTGCAAACTTCGATATAAGCCACAAATTTGCCGTGCTGATTGGCCAAATAGTCTAGTCCGCTTTCCACTTCTCCCATTTCAATCAAACTGCTATCCGGCGTTGTTCCATGGTCTTTATAAAAAATTCCCCAATTTTTCCACGGCGCATAAATAAACATTTTCCCGGCCTTAGCCACCATTCCGCGAGGAGCGTTTTCAAGAGATATCGGTTCCGGAAAATAGGTGATTTTTTCCTCCCCGGCAAAATCTGAAAACTCAAATTGTCGCGGCAACATTTTAAGAAACTGCTGGGTTGCAGAATTATTATTCAGATTAATAATCACTGTTTGGTTTTCAAGGTTAAGTTTGATTTTCACATTATCCTCCTTTGCACCTGCGCTGCCGACCATTCCTAATAACATGGCTATCACAGCCAAAATCCGCCATTTTTTCATTGTGCATTCCTTGTAGAGTTGCGTTTTTATATTTGCAGTATATTTTTTAGAGCATACTCTAAGTCAAGCCCAAAATACAAAAATTTTGGTCAGCCATGAGGGGATTAGCAAAAAAAGCCCAAATCAGATACTGCGGCTATCTTTGTTAAGCGAGTTTAAGTTAGCGGCCTGAATTTGGAAATTGCGCTTTTTGATGGTTTCAAGCAAAATTTCCGTTTCTTGCGGCGTAAAACTCAATTCTGTCTTTTGCACCGGCAGATTAGGTGAGGTGATTTTAGCACCATAATAATCCGCGGCAGTTTTAGCTCCGTAAGTCGCTGCTTGAGCAATCAGCGCAAAGTTTACCGCGCCGCTTGTCGTTTTGCCATAACTGTTAGCCAGATTATTTAATCTTTGTGCCGCATTAGGGTAGGTGGCGGCAAGTTTTTGTGCAGTGGCAGAAATTGTCTGCAAAGCAAATTTTTGACATTCTTGCAAGGCCGCCTCAATGCTGACATTTTTATCTTCCTTGGGCGCTAAGCTTGCATCATGGCGCTTGCTAGCTTCAATTTCGGCTTGATGATAAGCAAATGAGGCTAAAAAGTCGGCCGTCTGCTCGGCACGTTGAATGGGCGTGGAGAAGGGCTTGTTCAAGAAGTCTTTAGCCTCTTTGGGCGCTCCGTTAACATCTTGGGCAATTATGGTTGCCTTGAGGTTTGGATTGG
>CALXUQ010000031.1 GCA_944391725.1 uncultured Alphaproteobacteria bacterium
GGGCAAAACACCTGCTACCGGACAAGTGGGTGCTGTAACGGTCATGTCTATCTCAACATCGCCATTTTCCAACTGGCGGACATCATAAACCAAGCCTAAATCCCAGATATTGACCATAATCTCGGGGTCGGAAACAGTTTTAAGCGCATCAATAATTGCTTCTTTAGAGGCGAGTTTTTCCCCTGCTTTCAGCGGTTCTCCGGCGGTTACCTTATAGTCGGTGTTAGGCAAAGGCTGAGTCATGGCCTCGAGCAAGCTGGCCTCGGTGGGAGAAATTTCCGTATCTTTTGTGTTTTCTTCTGACATTATTTACCTTTCCGATTACTTATGCTGTTTATACATCGGCAAAGGCACAATTGCAAGCATTTCGCCCTGCTTATACCAGCTTTACTCAAAAAAAGCTCTGAGCTTTTCTTAAGGCGCTGACAAAGCGGTCAATATCTTGGTAGGAGGTGTACAAACCCAAAGAGGCTCTGGCCAGTGAGGTATAGCCCATACGCTTAATCAAGGGTTCGGCGCAGTGGTGTCCGGTGCGGACAGCCACCCCTTCTTTATCCAAAATAAAGGCCACATCTTGCGCATGGATTCCGTTCAAATCAAAGGAGAAGACTCCGCCTTTGTCAGCGGCAGTACCAATGATTTTGAGCCCGGGTATTTCTTGTAATTTGGCATTGGTATAGGCAATCAAATCTTCTTCATGAGCGCACAAATTGTCCCAGCCCAGATTTTGCAAATAGTCTAAGGCCACCCCCAAACCAATGGCATCGACCATGGCCGGAGTGCCAGCCTCAAAACGAGCGGGCGGCAAAGCATAAGTCGTATGATCGTAGCTGACCGTATCAACCATATCGCCACCGACCTGGTAGGGCGGCATTTGCTCTAAGAGTGACATTTTGCCATACAAAACACCTATGCCGCTCGGTCCATAGGTCTTGTGGCCGGAAAAAGCCAAAAAGTCGCAATCCCAATTTTGGACGTCAATTTTGCGGTGCGCGGCATACTGGCAAGCATCAACCATAAACAAGGCTCCGACCCGATGTGCGGCTTTGACCATATCGGCAATCGGGAAAATCGTCCCCAAGACATTGGACATGGCGGTAACCGAAACCAGTTTGGTCTTTTCGCTCAACAATCCTAAAAACTCATCTGCAACATAACTTCCGTCATCGGCAATTTTGAAAATCTGCAATTTTATCCCGATTTCATCACGCAAAATCTGCCATGGGATTAAGTTGGCATGGTGTTCGGCCTGCGAAATTAAGACTTCATCACCGGGTTTTAAGAATTTTCTTCCCCAGGAATAAGCCACCAAATTTAGCGCCTCGGTGGCATTGCGGGTAAAGACAATTTCGTGCTCGGAGGCGGCATTCAAAAATTTGCGGACCTTAGCGCGAGCTTGCTCATACTTAACCGTCATTTCTTCGGAGAGATAATAGGCGCCGCGGTGCACATTGGCATAGCTCTCGGCATAGGTTTGGCTAATGGCATCTATCACACATTGGGGTTTTTGGGCGGAAGCGGCCGTATCTAAAAATGTGTTGGGGTGCCCATTGATACTGGCACTCAAAATCGGGAAGTCGCGGCGGATTTGTTCAATATCATACATTTTTCTACCCCTAACTATTGCAACACAGATTTCAGCCATATCCGAACGGCTTCATCTTCAACTTGCATTAAAGCATCGTCTAAAAAGGCCTCAACCAGAATTTGTCTGGCTTCATCGGCATCTATACCGCGAGAGCGCATATAAAACAGCTGTTCTTCATCAAGCTCACCACTGGCGGCACCGTGAGAACATTTAACATCGTCGGCAAAAATTTCAAGCTCAGGCTTAACATCGACCTCGGCTCTGTCGCTCAACAACAAAGCCTGATGCAGCTGGCGGCCTTCGGTTTGTTGCGAATCCGGAGCGATATGTATCCGACCTTGGAAAACACCTTTGGCATCGCCATCGACCACGCCTTTGACCAGTTGTTCCGACTTGGTATGGGGAGCTAAGTGGCGAATGTCGGTAGTGGTATCTAACGTGGCCCAGCCCGACATCTTATAGGCGGCATCTACTCTGGCCTCGGCTCCTTCTTCCACCAACTTGACCACCACTTCGTTGCGGCCGACATCAGCGCCTTTTTGCGCGCAAAAGTGCCGATAATTGCCATCGGCTTTGACCTGCACCGCACTCAGCGCCAAGTGGCAAGCCTTAAAAGCCTCGTCTTGCAATTTGTAGTGCCTCAACTTGGCATTGCGGCCGACATAAATCTCACTCACAATATTGGCAAAATAGCGCGATTTTTCGGCTCCGCGATAACGATAATTCTCAATAATTTCAGCGTCAGCACCATTTTCGACCACAATCAAATGCCGCAAGTTCCAAAACAAGTTCTTATCTTGAGGGCGTGCTAAATGGTCAATGATGAGCGGTTTTTCCAACTTCACGCCCTTGCGGATATTAATAAACAAGCCTTCTTCAAGATAAGCGGTATTTAAGGCGGCAAAGGGGTAATTATCCAGTTCAATCAACTTACCGAGCTTGGCTTTGACATCTTCTTCCAAGTGAGCGGCTTCCATAAGGGTCATGACCTCCACACCTTCGGGAAGTTTGGGGTGAGGTGCCACAAAAGCACCATTCTTAAACCGCAACACATAGCCCTCAAACGGAAAATCTACATGGCAAGTGCAATCATGCCCCTCACAATGGCAGTGTTCATCTTCTCCATCGTGGCGGTGGCAACCGCAATGACAAGTTTGTTCTTCAGAGCTCGGAAATTCAAAATCATCGGCATTTAACATCCGCAGTTTGGTATATTTCCAGGCCTCGGTCTTGGCGGTAGGAATTCCCGACTGCTCAAAAGCCGCCTCGCCTTTTTGGCGCAATGCCTCAAGCCAAATCAGCTCGCTGCCTTCCATTTCTTTTGATTGTAACAGCCCCGGCATTTTACTCATTCCTATATGCGGCATAGCCGGTTTCTTCAAGCTCGGCGGCCAAGGATTTGTCGCCCGATTTTACAATATGCCCGTCGGCAAAAATATGCACCACATCGGGCACGATATATTGCAACAAGCGTTGATAGTGAGTGATGACCAGCATGGAATTGTGCTCATTGCGCAGAGCATTTATCCCTTCGGCCACCACCTTTAGTGCATCAATATCCAAACCGGAATCGGCTTCATCCAAAATGGAAAACACCGGTTTTAGAATCGTCATTTGCAGGGTTTCGAGGCGTTTTTTCTCGCCACCTGAAAAACCTACATTTATCGGACGTTTGAGCATTTCATTATCAATGCCCAGTTTTTTGCCTTCTGCGCGAAGAGTTTTCAGAAACTCGAAAGTATCCAACTCCGGCAGATTTTGATGTTTGCGCACGGCATTGACTGCGTGTTTGAGAAAGGTGGAAACCGGAACGCCGGGGATTTCGACCGGATATTGCAGACACAAGAAAATACCTTCGCGGGCGCGCTCCTCGGTAGAAAGGGAACATAAATCCTTACCCTTAAAACGAATCGAACCGGAAGTTACTTCATAGCCCGGTTTGCCGCTCAAGACATAAGACAAAGTGGATTTGCCGGCGCCGTTGGGACCCATGATGGCATGGACCTCGCCTTCATTTATGGTTAGGTTGAGGTTTTTGATTACTTCTTTGTCTCCGACACGGGCGTATAAATCTTCAATTTCCAACAATGCACTCATCTTAATCTTCCTTAATTGCAAATTTAGGGAAACAATAGGCAAAATTCAATGTTTTGTAAACAAGAAATGTTGTTTGAGCGGTTGATTTTTCTATTTCCAGACAATCCGCACCAAGGCCAACTCACGGTTATCTCCTTGGGCCACAATGCGGTGACGGGTTTCGTGCTCGTTAATTTCACTTAAAACTACTACTTGTTCACCCAAACGGCACTCTTTTTTGAACGCAACTTCCAACTCGCTTATTTGCTTGCCTAAACGAAAATCACTCGGCACGGCCTCAGAAGCCCAAAGCGGATATACAGCATTGTTGACGTGGTTGTTCATGTCAATATCGTCAAAGCGGACGTTAAACTGCATCTTAAAATCGGTTCTTTGCGGAGCTTCTAAATGATGATTGAAATCCTCGTCCATCGCGCGTCCTTCCACCACGCAATATTGAGGCAAATTAGCACGCAAAGCCAAAGGACGTTTCTTTAGCACATCTATCAATATCCACTGGCTGGAGGCCCAAATTATCTCGTTACCATCAGCTCCTTTGACCACAAAATCGCGCACGGCGCCAAGTTTCTTTTCTAATGCCGGCCAGGTATCTACCACAATTTGCTCATGGATTTTGGGCATACGGGCAATTTTTAAGTGATAATTGGCCCCCACCCAAGCCATGCCGTGAGCTAAGCAATAGTCTATGCCCAAACCCATCACAGAGGCGTGAGTATCGGCCATATCCTGAAAAATGTTCATCAGCGTGACCAAACGCAAGTCACCGTTCTTATCACTCTCGTAACTGCGAATCTGATAATTTTTGCTATATTTTTCGACCATATCTCATTCCTCTTTGGCTTGGCGGCGACGGTTAAGTATCATTTTGAACCGGCGGGCACAGCGGCGGTTGCTAATGGTACGTTTTAGGAAGCCTTGGCCGGAAGTGGCCTTTTGCTCGACCGGAATTAGCTCATTTTTTTCTTCATCATAACGCACAACCAACCACTCGGCAAGCTCAGTTCCGACTTTTATACATTCTTTGCCGTTAAGGCGATACAGCTCCTTGTTGTGGGCAGCCGGCGTCAGCAGCCTAAAACCTATAAATTCGCCCAGCTCACGGAAATTATCTATCACAAAGCGAGGACAATGTGTGGGGATAAACAGCGGACGCCCTAAAATTTGGTTCAATTTTTCATAATCGCCTAAGAAACCATGCCCAAAGCCTTGCAATTTTGGATCTTCATCAACGCTCGTGAACTGAATGCTGCGGATGTTAAACTGTCCCTTGAGCGGATTGAAAAATGTTTTGGCGGTGATAATCCCATAAGAATCTTTGCGCGTGGGGCGGAAAACCTCAGCCAGATAGTTATATGTTCCAATCACGACATAGTTATTGTCTAGCTCTGTCAAGCCCCCATCGGGATGATATAAGACCCGAATCCGATTGTTGGCCAATTTTTCAAAATCTATGCCATAGTCAATTATCCGATGAAGATAGCTATAAAAATCTTCCGAACCATAGAAAACCACGTTCTTGCGCAGCTTTAAGGCCGCTAAAAACGCAATGATATACATCTCGGGGTGAGTGGGATAAACCGGAATAAAAATTTTGGAATAGCGACGGTGCGATTTCATCAAGGCGACCAGGCGTTTGAAGGTATCAACCTCCTTAATGGCAAAGCCTTCTTCAACAATGCCATAAAAATCAGCCACCACCGCATCAATTTTGCCCGCTAGCTCTTGCAAGCGTCTGAGGTTGGTCGGTTTGCGAAAATAGGTGCTCGAATCTAGTTTCATATCTCCGGTATGATACACTATGGCGGAAGCTGACTTGATAACCAAGCCAAAACTATCAAAACAAGTATGAGAGGAGGCCAAAACCTCAATTTCTAATGTACCGACAGAGATTTTGTCGCCATCTTGAATCAATCTTATTTCGGGGCGCTGTTCCAGCGGAATCTCAAATTCAGCATATAAATCTTCCAAAATCATGGCACTGTAACGCCCCATATACACCGGCGGCAATTTATAGCCTAATTTCAGATAGTGTACCAAACCATTGAGGTGGTCGGGGTGAGAGTGAGTGATAAAAATTGCGGCGGCCTGATAGGCTCCACCACTCAAAAACGGTCGAATATCCGGCAGAGCGGCCGAAGCTCCCTCTATGCCTAAGGCCTGATAATTATCAAACTTGCCGATATCTACAATGATGGTGGTATATAAAAAAGCAGCAGAATTGTGCGAACAATCGGTATAACGATAGCAATGGCCGCTGATTTGGTCGATGTTGTTGCCGCCCAAAGGTTGCCAATAAAGTCCGATTTTATCTAGTTGTTCAATCACAATTCTGCTGTAATACTAATATCTTACTTGGTCAAAATAGTTTAATTTGCAGATGCCAGCTGGCTGTTCTTGCGTTGGCGATATTCGGCCAATTTGGCCTCACGCCAAGCTTTGGCATCGGCAATCAAACGTGCCTCGCGCTGAGGGTTGGAGGCAACTTTGGTTACGTGCGGAGTATCGGCATGGATACGGGCAATGTTTTTCTTTTGTCCGGGGATTTTGGCCACCGCAACTTTGGTTTGTTTGGTTTTGCGCAAATTCTGCGCTTGTTTTACTTTCTCATAGGCTTTGACCAATTTTTTCTTGTAGCGCTGAGCCTTTTGCGGAACACTGGAATGATAAGCCATGGCGGCTTTAATCCAGTCGTTGCCGCGAGTTTCGTATAAATTATTTAGGAACTTGGCGGCATAGGTCACATTGGTTTTGGGGTCAAAAGCTTCTTCCAAACTGTCAAAGGCATCGGGGTGATATGCCAAGTTAATTTGCATACATCCAACATCTATGCTCTTGACGCCTTGGGCTTGCAACTTCTTCACCGCACGAATGGCCTCAGCTTTGGAGGGATAAAACGTGCCCTTGCCTTGAGCGTTAACCGTCCAAGGCCAAGCGACATTCTGCCTCGTGGCGGCATCCCAGCGGCCGGTTTCGACACTGGAGATGGTGGTTAACAAATGTTCCTGAATACCATATTCTTTTTCAACCTCTATCGTCGCATTGAGGCACACGCCGGCATCGCGGATACGCGCTTGCTCGTCAGCTCGGGCCTGCAGCGGCTGAAGCATGGTTAAAAGCATTAGCAAAAAATACATTAAAAATTTTGATGCGCCTTGGCGCATTCCTCTATTCCCCCGGGTGCCACAAATATCCCCTAGGCCACTCGTGCCTGTTTCAATCTGCTTACGGCTTTTTACTCTCAAATTCATCAATCAAAATCCGGGGTCGGTTAATATAAGTATAAACTCCTAATGTTATCTCTAACACGGCTCAAAGACTGGCTTTGAGATTATGCTTATAATCAAAATTCACCGAATAATATATATACTCGGCAGGTTAAAACAAGGGGCGTTATAACACAGTTATTTTTTAAAATCCAGCAAAAATTTGCCCAGACTAACCAGAGAATCGCTTATTTGGGCACTAACTTTCTGAAATTGCGGATTCTTTTTATACACATTTTCCCGCATATAAAGGCTGCGATTCATCTCAATTTGCAACGTATAGATGTTTTTGCGGGGCTGACAGTAGTTAAAAGTAATAAATCCACCGGAGTATGGACGATTAAATTCGACCCGATAGTTGTAAGTTTCGAGACTTTGCGCCACTTGTGAGGAAATCTCGCGTGGACAACTCTCGTCAAACAAAGTCCCTAAGCTAAAGTCTATCGGCTTTTTCTCGTTCATGATACCGCAGATTTGGGCGGGCATGGAATGACAATCTACCAACACGCAAAGGCCAAACTTTTTATAGCATTTATCAACCAGTTGTTTGAGCCGTTTGTGATAGACATCATAGACATTTTTTATCCGCTCTTGAACCTCATCATAGGAAATGAGGCCATCGTAGATATTTTTGGTTTGGGCCACGGCGCGATGTATGACCCCTAAGCCCACACGACAACGACGGCTGCCGATGCCGGTTTGCGGCGACGGGTGGTTGAAATACATGCTGTCATCAAGCTCGATTTTGTCGCGGCTGACATCTACAAAAGTCCGCGGCAAATTCATTGCAATCAGCGGGATTCCGGCGTTAGAGGCCGGCATAACGAGCTCATCAACAAAACAGTCTTCTGAGGAGCGCAATTCTTGTTCGGAGAGCCGAGTGTGAGCCAGAAACTCCTCAGGAAACATTTTGCCGCTATGAGGAGAAGACAACACCAACGGATACAACATCTCTTGGGTGTTGTATTCAGAATAAACCGTCAAGCGGCTATAATCTACCTTAAAGTCAATATGTTTTTCAGGCACGTTCTTCTCCTTAATTGCGGATTATGATTATAGCTAATAATTGTTAAATTTTTAATAATATCCATAAAAAAACCCGGCAGACATAGCTACCGGGGGTAAAAATAGCCAGCAGTATTGTCCAAACTTCTCTTAAAGGTCACATAATCAGTGGACACGCATTGTAAATCATACAACATCGGTGTGATGGCATTATAGGCTAATCATAGCAAAAGCTGGACACCTAAAAATAAAACATAATTAATTTGCGGCCGCACGTAAAAAAATACTTGCCAAGTGCAAAAAAAGTCTTTATAAAAGACACGTTGTTTTGTTGCGGGTGTGTAGCTCAGCGGGAGAGCACTACGTTGACATCGTAGGGGTCACAAGTTCGATCCTTGTCATACCCACCAATTCTTAGCCTACCTTAGTGTAGGCTTTTTTTGTAACCTTTTATATCATTATCAAAATTTTAAGTTCTTAGCCATATCATGCCGGCAAAGGAGAAATTATGAAAATCGGAGTGTTTGATTCTGGGCTCGGCGGGCTGGTTATCACTAAGGCATTTATCCAAACCATGCCGGAGTTTGACTATTGCTATTATGGTGACACCAAAAATTTGCCGTACGGTGAAAAAACTTCCGGACAAATTCTTAGCTACACTCTGGAGGCAGTTAAGTACCTTATCGCTCAAGATTGCAAGCTGATTATCATTGCTTGCAACACCGCAACTTCAATTGCTCTTAGATACATTCAGCAACGCTTTATTCCGGCTTATGCTCCTGATATCAAAGTCTTGGGGGTGGTTATTCCAACCGTGGAAGAAGCGGTATTTAACGGAGCGGGAACTATCGGGGTAATTGCCACACCTGCCACCGTTCGCTCGCACATCTATCAGACCGAACTTCTTAAGCTCAACCCTAATCTTAAAATCTTTGAATTAGCCACGCCTAAGCTGGTTCCGATGATTGAAAACAATCAATTCGACCTTGCCGATGAAATCTGCCAAGAATATGCCAAACCTTTTTGGCACGCGGACTCGCTGATTTTGGGGTGCACGCACTATCCGCTGGTCAAAAACTATTTTCGCCGTCTGCTCCCCAATGTCAAAATTATCGCTCAAGATGAGCTGATGGGCGCCAAACTTCAAGACTATCTTACTCGTCACCCGGAAATTGCCAGCCAGCTCGCCTGCAACTATAACTATCAATTTGAAGTCAGCCTCATCAATGAGCAATCTGCCGCCGTGGCTCAACGGTTGTTTCCGGGGATTGTCATCAAAGAAAAAGCCTCCGATTAGGAGGCTTTAATTTATCATTAGCAGATGGTATCGTTATCAAATTCTTTCTTTAATCCGCGTTCAAACATGGATTTGAGAGTTTCTTTGATATCGGCCTTTTCGTAAACCACCTTATACAAGGCTTGCGAAATCGGCATATCTATTCCTTGTTCATCGGCAATCAATTTTACCGCCTTTAAGGTGGCAACACCTTCGGCTAATTTGCCAAAGTTTTCGCCTTTAGCCAACATCTCGCCAAAGCGACGGTTGTGGCTATGGGGTGAGAACAAAGTGGCTTCATAATCACCCAAATGCGCCAGACCATAAGCATTTTGCGGGTTGCCGCCAAAGTGCTTAATGAAACGTCCGACCTCGATGGGAGCACGCGCCATCAATGCGCCTTTCAAGCCATACCAGCCTAATCCATCCAAAATTCCGGCGGCAATACCAACCACATTTTTCAGGGCCGCGCCGATTTGGTTACCAATCATATCGGTACCATAATAAAAACGAATCAGTTCGCTGGAGAGGCGTTTTATCAACTTATCTTTGATTTCGGGTTCATAGCTATCTATTACCGCGCAAGAAGGCACGCCTTTCATATAATCTTGGACATGACCGGGGCCGGCCAAAATGCCGACATGGATATCTTGTTTGATTTCTTCCTTAAACACTTGTTCCAAAGTTTTGGCACTGGGCTCTTCCAACCCCTTCATGGCCAAAAGGAAAGTTTTGCCGTTTAGATTATAGCCGTTTAGCTGTTTGGCCAGTGAGCGCAAATGCTGACAGCCGATGGAAACAATAATTATCTCATTGCCCAAAACTTCTGCCACGTCTTCGTGCAAGACCATATTATCTGACAAGCTCAGGTAAGCGTTCTTGCGGGTTTCTTTGAGCTCGATAAAATTGGGAGATGTTGGGATATCATACATATCTACGCGTTCAAAACCGCAATAATTGCCGGCATACCAGCCCAAGAATGTTCCCCAGCGGCCACAGCCGATTAATGAAATTGAGTCCATAGTCGTTCCTCTGATAAATTTAGATAATAAACCGATATTACCAAATTCTGACAATTTGGCAATTGTCTTGCATCAAAAATGCACAAAAGGCTAATTATGACTGGCTAGATGAAAGGCTGGTTTTGGTGAGTTGGCGATTGACAATGGCACCAACATAGTCAAACTCTTCAAACGAACGATAAGCCTCATCGTGTTTTTTCTTGTCGTAGTCATAAAAAACCTTATTGGCCAGACTGTCGATGGCTTTGTCTATCCGCTGGAAGGCCGCGTTGTAATCGGCATTGAAATTGTTTTTGGTACGTTTCTTGACTATATCATGATAGGCAGTGATAACTTTGGCAGTTTCGTCAGCGGAGTTGGCGTAACCTTTGCTTTCAAAGTCACGCATAATCTGGGCCGTTGTTTGGTAGAAGCATTTGTTGGTCAGAATGCTTCGTTGCTTTTTATTATTACCATCAATTATCATAACAAAATCCATGGTTCAGATTATCAGAATTGCCAGCAACGCCGGCTTTCCAATTAGTTTTTTGTTAGCATATTTTTTGGCGTTTGGCAATAGTTTTTGGTGCATATCACAAAAAACCACACCTATAGTCTTATATAGGTGTGGTTAAAAACTGCTTAAAAAACCGGTTTAGTCAATATTGCCAAACGGGTTGACGTTTTTTTGTTCCTCAATGGTCTTGCGCAGGTCAAACCAGATCAGGATAACCGTTGATACATAAATGGAAGAATAGGTACCAACCAAGACACCAAACACAATGGTGAAAGAAAAACTACGCAAGGTATCGCCGCCAAAGATAAACAGCGCAATAGCGGCGAGCAAAGTGGTGAAACCGGTCAACAAGGTACGAGAGAAAATGTCATTGATACTCTTGTTGAGCAATTCTCTTTGCGGCATGCGAGTGAACTTGCGCAGGTTCTCGCGAATGCGGTCATAGGTCACAACCGTATCGTTAACCGAGTAACCGGCCAAAGTCAAAATGGCGGCAATGGTAGTTAAACTAAAGTCCATACCAAAAGCCGAAAGCAAGCCCAAGGTGATGATGATATCATGGAACAGACCAATCAGTGCACCAAAAGCAAACTGCCACTCAAAACGAACCCAAATATAAGCTGCAATAGCCAACATCGCAATCACAGAGGCAACAGCGCCGGCAATTTTGAGTTCATCGCCGACTTGCGGACCAACTAACTCAACTTTGCGGTAGTCTATCCCCTCACCTAAGATTTGCTTAATATTATTGACAGCGGCCATTTGCCCGCGTTCGTCAAGATTATCGGCCTCGGCGCGAATCATTACTTCGGTGCCGGTATCGCCAATAGTTTGGAGATTGATTTCGCCAACATCAACCGAGTTGAGTTTGCTGCGCAACTCTTCTAAGTCGATTTGGTTTTCGCTCTTAATTTCCATTAAGATACCACCGGCAAAGTCAATACCATAATTAAAGCCCTTGAAGCTGATGACTAAAATTGACAGTACAAAAGCGACAATCGAAATTCCATAAGTCAGCTTTTCGGCGCCCAAAAAGTTGATGTTGGTATCTTTGGTAATCCATTTAAAAAGTTTCATCTTACTTATTCCTTATACTTAAATCGGGAGCCGGGTCGGTTTGTTTTTGGTCAGCCAAGAAGCAATAATCAACCGAGTGACCGTCACGGAAGTGAACATTGAGGTTGCAATACCAATCGACAAGGTAACTGCGAATCCTCTGACCGGACCGGTGCCGAAATAGAACAACACGAAAGCGGCAACCAAAGTGGTGAGGTTGGAGTCAACAATGGTGTTCCAGGCTTCGGTAAATCCGGCATCGGCAGCATCACGCGGGGAGCGTCCGGCTTTGACTTCTTCTCTCATGCGTTCAAAAATCAGTACATTGGCATCAACGGCCATACCGATAGTTAAGATAATACCGGCGATACCCGGCAGGGTCAAAGTGGCGCCGATAAAGCTCAGTGCGCCTAAGAGCAAGAACAAGTTGGTAAACACTGCAATGGTTGTGAAAACACCAAACAAGCCATAGGCCGCAATGATAAAGGCAACCACGGCAATCAGACCAATGATACTGGCGATTACACCTTCGCGAATCGAGTCAGCACCAAGACCGGCACCAACGGTTCTTTCTTCCAACACTTCCAAAGGCGCAGGCAGAGCACCTGACTTTAGCAACACCGCCAAATCATTAGCTGTCTTAGTCGTAAAGTTTCCGGTAATTACACCGCTGCCGCCAAGAATTGCGGTTTGGATGGTCGGAGCGGAGATAACCTCATTATCCAGCACAATGGCTAATCTTTCACCAATATTGTTTTTGGTGGTTTCGCCAAACTTTTTGCCGCCGACAGTATCAAACTCAAAACCAACAACCGGTTGGCCTTCTTGGAACTGGACATTGGCATTCTTCAAATGCTCACCGCTGATAATCGGTTTGCGGAAGATGACATAAGTTTCACCTTCAACGCCTTTAACCAGACGGGAAGTCCCGGAAAGTTTGCCGCGGCGGGCATCCATGGCGGTAGAATTGCTATCGACCAAGTGGAAGCTCATCTTGGCGGTTTTACCAAGCAACTCTTTAACTTCTTCGGGATTTTGCAAGCCCGGCAACTGCACCACAATGCGGTCTTCGCCTTGGCGTTGGATAACCGGTTCTTTGGTACCCAAAGCATCAATACGGCGGCGGACAATCTCGATAGACTGGTCAACAACCTGCAATTTGAGTTGTTTTAAGGCAGTTTCGGTATAGCCCACACTCAAAACACCGTCGTTTTCGCTAACTTCATAGTCATTGCTAAGTTTGCGGAACAGGCCGGCAGCCTTATTGCGGGAATTCATATTATCAATTTTGACCTGAACCGAAGTATCTCCGGCGCGCAAGTTGGTATAGCGTATCTTATTCTCGCGCAGGGTTTGGCGGATTTCATCTTCAATGAGGCCCATGCGCTCTTTTAAGACTTCATCCATCTTAACTTCCAAAAGCAGGTTAGAACCGCCTTGCAAGTCCAGACCTAAGTTAACCGGCTGCCACCAGGAAGGCAGAGCCGCTTTGTTGGGAACCAGATTGGGAATCGCAAAAAATATACCAATCAGGCAGATAGCAAGAATTATGATAACTCTTGAACGTGATAGTTTATACATTTGATTGTCCCTGATTATTTCTTTTTAGATTGTTTTCTGAGCTCGGCAGCCGCGGCCTCAACTTCGGGTGTAATTACATCGCGAACGGTAGCACGATTGACCTCAACCACCACATTGGGCGCCAGTTCGACGGTCAAATTGAGCGGATCCTCGGCTTTGATAACTTTGGCATATACACCACCGCCGGTCAAAATCTTGTCGCCTTTTTTAATGGCGGCCAACAAGGCTTCGTGCTGTTTGATTTTCTTTTGTTGCGGACGAATCAGCAGAAAATAGAAAATCACAAAAATCAGCCCCAGCTGAATCAGGACTCCGGAAATGGAGCCGCCCTGAGCCGCAGTGCCGGCAGTTTGTGCCCAAGCTTCACTAATAAACATCTTATTCTCCTATTTATATTTACTGTTTTCTTTTATATAGGGCAAAAAAAGCGATATCACAAGATTTTTTTGTGATTTATGTAGATTTTATATACAGGCCGGCTACGAGCGCTTAGGGCAAATAGCTTTTGGGGTTAACGGCTTTTTTGCCGCGACGGGTTTCAAAATGAAGTTGCGGAGTGTTGACGCCGCCGGTGGTTCCGACCGTGGCTATTTTTTCGCCGCGAGCAACTTTCTGCCCCTTTTTGACCAAGAGTTTGTCGTTATGAGCATAGGCGGTTATCCAGCCGTCATAGTGTTTTATCAAAATCAGATTGCCAAAGCCTTTTAGCTCATTTCCGGCATAGGCAACCGTGCCGCTGTCGGCCGCCTTTACTGCCGTGCCTCGTGCGGCTTTAATGTTAATGCCATCATTATTACGCCCCTTACCGATACTGCCAAAGGGAGAAACTATCGGACCTCGGACCGGCCATACAAATTTGGATTTGCGCTTGGCCGGAGGCGGAGTATAAGTTGAGGCATATTTTTTGGAAGAGCTACTCTTTTTTACACTCGTGCTTTTCTTAGTGCTCTTACTTGAGCTCCAGCTCTTGGAACTCGTGCTTTGGGCCGTGGTTTTCTTAGGAGCGGAATATGCAACCTCGCTGGTGTTTTCAACCACACTGCCGGGGAGCACCAACCTTTGTCCCACGCTCAAAGTATAGGGTGCGGCAATGCGATTGCTCCGGCTCAAAGAGGTAATGTCAACATTATAACGCCTAGAAATGCTATATAGAGTATCGCCTTTTTGAACCACATGATAGCGCGCCGCCGGCAATCTAAGCACTCGCCCAATGCTCAAAGTATAGGGCGGGCGCAGGCCGTTGACCTCTATCATCTCACGCATAGGGACATTATAACGCTTGGAAATGCTATATAGAGTATCGCCTTTTTGAACGGTAACGCTGCTTGGAGTATCTCCACCCCAAAAGTTATAGTTAAACAAGCGGATACGTCCGGAATCATACGAACAGCCGCCTATCAACATTACCAGAAATGTCAAAATGTACATTTTCTTCATATTATCAGCCATATCATAAGATAGTTAATTTTTATTTACAGTTATAAAAGGCTTGCGCTTTTATAAAAAAAGCTTATGCTCAGGGTAAATATTTTAAGATAAGGCAAGGTAAGAATGGATAAAAATAAACCGCAAGTTTTTGATGAAAGCGGCGATAAATATAAATATGGTTTTGTAACCGAGATTGAGGCGGAAACCGTACCCAAAGGCTTAAACGCGGATATTATCCGTTTAATCTCACACAAAAAAGGTGAACCTGAATGGCTGCTTGACTGGCGGCTCAAAGCCTTTGAGTTTTGGCAGACCATGACGGAGCCGACTTGGGCCAAACTCCATTATGATAAGATTGATTATCAAGACCTGTTCTACTATGCCGCGCCAAAACAAAAAGTTTCGGCTCCCAAAAGTCTTGATGAGGTTGACCCTGAGCTGCTTAAAACCTACAGCAAACTCGGTATTCCGCTCAAAGAGCAAGAAGTTTTGGCCGGAGTGGTCGCGGTTGATGCGGTGTTTGACAGTGTGTCGGTAGCAACTACCTATCGAGCCCGTTTGGCCGAACAAGGGATTATCTTTTGCTCCATTTCGGAAGCAGTTAAACAATATCCCGAGTTGGTTAAACAATATCTCGGCAGTGTTGTGCCTTATACCGACAACTTTTTTGCTTGTCTTAACTCGGCGGTCTTTACGGACGGCTCGTTTGTATATATTCCGAAAGGAATCCGCTGTCCGATGGAGCTTTCAACCTATTTTCGTATCAACGCGCAAAACACCGGACAATTTGAACGCACCTTGATTATTGCCGATGATGAAAGCTATGTCAGCTATCTGGAAGGTTGCACCGCTCCGCAACGCGATGAAAATCAACTCCATGCCGCGATTGTGGAGATTGTGGTTAATAAAAATGCCGAGGTCAAATATTCCACCGTGCAAAACTGGTATCCCGGAGATAAAGACGGCAAAGGCGGTGTATATAACTTTGTCACCAAGCGTGCGGCCTGCCGCGGCGACAATGCCAAAATTTCGTGGACACAAGTGGAAACCGGCTCGGCAGTGACCTGGAAATATCCTTCTTGCGTGCTCCAGGGCAACAACTCGGTGGGTGAATTTTACTCGGTGGCGCTGACCAATAACTATCAACAAGCCGATACCGGCACCAAAATGATTCATATCGGCAAGAACACCCGTTCCAAAATTATCTCCAAAGGAATTTCGGCCGGACGTTCTAACCAGACTTATCGCGGCTTGGTGCGAGTTTCGCCTAATGCCGCCAATGCCCGCAACTACTCGCAATGCGACAGTTTGCTCATTGGTTCGACTTGTGGCTCACACACCGTGCCTTACATTGAAAACCGCAATAAATCAGCCCGAATCGAACACGAGGCCACCACTTCTAAAATCAGTGATGAGCAGTTGTTCTACTGTATGCAACGCGGTATCAGCCAAGAAGAGGCCGTGAGCCTGATTGTAAACGGATTTTGCAAAGAAGTGATGCAACAACTGCCGATGGAATTTGCCATTGAGGCGGCCAAACTCATCAATATCAGTCTGGAAGGGGCTGTGGGCTAATTTAAAAACTCCATAAAAAAAGCCGAGATTTTATTCTCGGCTTTAATTTTGGCTTATTGCAATTCAAAAAAGCTTTTATCAACTCCGCACAGCGGGCAAACCCAATCTTCGGGCAAGTCTTCAAACGGGACATCGCCGTCATAAACATAACCGCAAACCGTGCAGACCCACTTTTTGCCTTCGTTGTTCTTTTTTTCTTCGCTCATAGTGCTTCCTTTCTCTTTTTGTTGTTGAAACGCTTTTAATACTTCTTGTTTGAAATAGGCGCGATAGTCATTATAAGTCAGCGGTTCGCCCTCGGCATTGCACTGGCATCCTATGACCTCGGCCAAAAACATCGTATTGCTCTCATAGGCTATCTTTTGGATTATTTTACATCTAATCGCCGCCAAATTATTTTGCAAGTAGGGAAGTTGGTCATCCACATAATATTTGACATTATCCCATTTGTTAATCTCACGGCTGCTCTGAAAGCCAAAATTGGCAATCACCAAGGGAGCAACACCTTTGCCGATAACCGAAAGTGAGAACTCGCCGGTCTTTTCAATGCACTCTTTGGTATAGCTATTGTTATTGCAAGAAAGAGCCAGAACTAAGGGGCGGTTGGCGACTTGCATTACCGCATCGACAATGCTCCCGACGTAGCGGCCTCCGGGCTCGCAGGCGCCTAAGACGTATAGTCCGTGGGTGAGCTTGAAGAGGGCTGTTTCATCCATTGCGGTTCTCCTAAATTTTAATAGTGCGGCGGCGGGGTTTCTTCGCTCAAAGGCTTGACATCACCGCTTTCTATACGCTCCAACAGCATTTCGGTTTGCTTTTGGAGCAAGTCAAGTTGTTTGCCCTGAGAAATAATCACCTGATTCAAATCTTCAATAATCCGCTCTTGGTTGGCCAGGGCAATTTCTATATTTATCAATCTTTCTTCGGTTTCCTTATCAGGCATCGCGGCCTCCTGTTGTTTTTTGCATTTAGATTAATATATTTATGCTAAATTACAATATTTGTTTTGGGGAAATATGAAAATAATTGTTAATGACAAAATGCAACAAGGTTACGCTTATGAGCTAAGTGAGCCAATGGGGCAAAATTTTACGCCGGAGTTCAGGCCGGAACTGTCACCGCAACAAATTTTGGAATATGGTGCCTTTGAGGGAAAATATATGACCGACTGTCAAGCGGAATTTCCGCGCGAGTGGTTCATAAAAGCCAAATTATCTCCACAACACCCCGACCACAAGCAAAATTGTTTTAAGCTAAAATCAAGGCTTTCCTTGCAAGAATGGCAAAGACGTGGCTGGATTATCGGGCCGGATCCGCGGGGGTGGTTTCAGTGGTATTGCCGCTATTATATGGGGCGGCGAATTCCCGAGATTGACCGTAAACAAATTCAGCGCTGGCGCGCATTTAACCGCCACCGCGCCCAAGTGGAATATAACTGTATGTATGGAGATTTAGACTGTCGGCCGCGGCAACGTCAAGCTTTGTTGCAATGGGCGTATAATCCGTTTATTTAAGGAGAAACTCAATATGGAATGGGAAAACAGACACAAAATCGCAGCGGGAATTATCCTAATTTTGGTCATCGGGGCATTAATTTTATTTAACTAGCATCGGCATAGAAAGGAAAATTTGATGAAAAAACAATTACAATGGTGGCACTTGGTTATCTTGGGGGTGTTTATTTTTGCAATTGCAATTTCGTTATTTTTTTGAAAAAAACGGCAAATTTGCAAAAATAGCACTTGACAAGCCCTGAATAAAAGCGTATTTATACGCTGTCTTTAGGACAAAAACGCATTATCGCGGGGTGGAGCAGCCCGGTAGCTCGTCAGGCTCATAACCTGAAGGTCGGAGGTTCAAATCCTCCCCCCGCAACCAGTGGGAAAAGAGGAAGTTTATACTTCCTCTTTTTTTGTTTCCCCAATACCTTGAAAAGTTAAAGAAACTGCGGGATTCATTTTTTATTTTGATGGTCGCACCCTATTCTCCAGTATCTTTGTTTTTTTGCCAAAATCGGTTCAAAATACCCCAAATATATACTTTTTTGAAGGTCTGAACAGCCCAAACAACGCCCTTCAAGAGATTACCATGTTTTTATTGTTTCCACAGGCGCTTTTTGACCCAACTTCATCTTTTGGTTCTCTTTGTATAAGAGGCAATTATATTGATACAAATATTTTTCTTTTAATTTCAATCTGATGCGCTTTTTTTGAAAATTTTTGGAAACGGTTTTTGATTTTATACGGGTGATCCTGTCGGAGGTTCAAAATGACAGACATTCAAAAAATCATACAACTTTTACTGCCGGAACTTTTGACTTTGATTGATGGAAAAAATAGTCCGGATTTGCCGCAGAAAGGACTGGATAATAAGAAAATAAAGAGCATTCATGTTGTTGAGAAAGGAGTTGAAAATGGTGGAAACTGACGTTTTACGGCTCAACGATATGAGTGTTGGCGAGTTAAAAGAAATGTGGCGGCAATATTTTGACAGCGAGCCGATTTGGAAAACCAAGCGTTTTTATATTCCCAGACTTGCCTATCGAATGCAGGAACTTGCCTATGGCGGCGTTCCAGAACATATTAAAAGCCTATTGCTTGGCAAAACGGTTTTGAAACACGCCGAGGACAACGATGGCACGGGACTTCCTCCGGTTGGAACCCGTCTGGTTAAGACCTATCGCGGAAAAGAATATAATGTCATTGTTTCTACCGCCGGCTTTCAATTTGAGGGGATTTATTACAAAAGTCTGTCCGCGATTGCTTTAAAAATCACGGGCAAACGAATTTCCGGACGCTTTTTCTTTGGATTGGGAGAGAATAAATGAAAACCATACGATGTGCCGTTTATACCCGGAAATCAACGGAAGATGGTCTTGAAAAAGAATTTAACACGCTGGAAGCGCAACGGGAATCCGGAGAAAACTACATTAAAAGCCAGGCTTATCAAGGATGGGAAATCATCCCCACCCATTATGACGATGGCGGTTATTCCGGTGGCACATTGAAACGTCCGGCTTTGCAACAGCTTTTAAGAGATGTTGAGGCTGGAATGGTTGATATGATTGTTGTTTATAAAATCGACAGGCTGACACGTTCGCTGATTGATTTTTCAAAACTTGTTGAAATTTTTGACCGTAATCAATGTTCTTTTGTGTCAGTGACGCAGAATTTTAACACTTATGATTCCATGGGGCGCCTGACGCTGAATGTTTTACTTTCTTTTGCTCAATTTGAGCGGGAGGTTATTACCGAGCGCATTCGGGATAAAGTGGACGCTTCCAAAAAGAAGGGCATGTGGATGGGTGGTGTTTTACCGCTTGGTTATGTTTCCGTGAATAAAAAAT
>CALXUQ010000032.1 GCA_944391725.1 uncultured Alphaproteobacteria bacterium
TTTTGGTCTGTGATGAAGAGATTGATGATAATGCATTCCATGCCGATGATAGTAAAAACGGATACAGCGGTATTGTGAAATATGATGAATTCCAAGTCAATCCGGCTTATACGTCTGTGATGCACGATATCAAGCTGACTACCCGAGGCGGGGCTCGTTTAAGTGATATTTTGCCGGACTTTATTAATAAAGGTATTTATGTGCTGGATGGTACTTATAAGGAAAAATTGAACGGGAAGAGCGTTAACTGGGATACTAATGACAGCGGAACTCCAATCCAGTCGTCACAGTTTCCGTATGATATTAACAAAATTACCGGTAAGGCAGATGTTACTGAGGCAATTAAGGCAGAGTCTTGTGATACTAATGACTTTACCTGTGCAACTACTCCGTGGCTCGGATTTATTCCGGCTCCTAGCTGCCCGCCGGGATATCTGAAAGTGGCGACCATTAACCCAATTCGTTGGGCCATGTCTCAGGCCGGACGTCCGGTGCAAAGCCATCGTCCGGGGGCCGATGCCGATGAAGTGGAATTGGCGTACAACCGTGATCCGAATACGGTTAAAACCGGTACCGGCGGGGTTAGTGAACCATGGCGAAATGCCTTGACTTTCCAACAAAGTACGTGGTTGAACACTTCTTTGAAGGCCTTTACCAAAAATGGTATTAGCTATGGATGGAGCGGTATTATCGGCTTTATTTATCCGGCAGAGGACTTTAGAGTATATCTGCAGGCAATCGGTGAATTAAGCGCTTCAGAAATTGACAGTAGTACAATTGTGTGGAACTTGTTTGAGGTGTTTAACCAACAGATTGTGGGTATTGCTAACGTATATTGTTACTTTAATCGTCGTAGTCAGGCTCAGCTGACGGCTGCCGGGTCAAGTGCATCTCCTGACTTTGAAAATGATGAATTAATCGACCGATATGACCAGTTGACCAGTATTCGGGTGCGCTACGATGAAAAAGATACTGATTATGTTAAACGTTTGAACGACCCGACCTTGAAGTATACCGATCCGTGGTAATATCGGTTAGGGCAGAAATAAGCTCCTCAAAATGCCGGGGAGCTTATTTTTTTGGAATATAAGCAAAAATTTTTGCTTGTATTTGCTAATGGAATCGTTACAATATCGATGTTTTATAATAATTAATGTAGGACATATAAAAATGTTGGATATCAAATTTATTATTGCCAATAAAGAATTGGTGCGTGAGGGATTGGCCAAAAAGGGCTATGAAAAAATCATTAATGTTGATGAATTGGAACAACTCTATCTCAATATTAACAAACTCAAAACCTCATCGCAATCTATGTCCGAGGAAAAAAATAAACTAAGTAACTCTATCAAATCGGCTTCAAATGAGGAACGGCCGGCGATTATTGCCAAAAGTAAGGAAATTGGTGAAGAACTCAAAAAAGAACTCGAAGAACTTGACAAGCTCCAAGCCGAGTTTGACTTGATGATGCTTAAAATGCCGAATATGCCGAGCCCCGAAAGTCCGGTCGGACCTGATGATTCGGGCAATGTGGTGCGCAGAAAAGTCGGTACTCCCAGAGTTTTTGACTTTGAACCCAAAGATCATGTCGAGTTGATGGAAATGAACGACTGGTCCGAGTTGGAACGGATTGCTAAGGTTTCCGGCTCGCGTACTTATGCTATCAAGAATGAGCTGGCCAGACTAGAATTGGCCATGCATATGATGGTGTTGGATAAGTTGGCGGCAAATGGATTTACCACTATCACCGTACCTTCTATCTCTAAAGAAAAACCTTTATACGGACAGGGTTATCTGCCATTCTCGCGGGATGAAATATACTATCTGCCGCAAGATGATATTTATCTTTCGGGTACGGCTGAGCTGATTTTGAACTCTCTTCGTGCTGATGAAATCTTAAATGAAAATGAACTGCCGATTTTGTATGCCGGTTTTTCGCCTTGTTTCCGCAGAGAAGCCGGTGCTGCCGGAAAAGATACTCGCGGGTTGACGCGTGTGCATCAGTTTATGAAAACCGAGCAGTTTGTGATTTGTAAAAATGATATTGCCGAGAGTGAAAAGTGGCATCAGAAGTTGTTGGCAATTTCTGAAGAAGTGTTGCAAGATTTGGAACTGCCATATCAAGTGTTGGAAGTTTGTACCGGTGATATGGGGGCGCCTAAATATCGTCAATATGATTTGGAGGCTTGGGTGCCGACACAAAATTGTTATCGGGAAACTCATAGCTGTTCTAATATTACCGATTGGCAAGCCAGACGTACAAATTTGCGCTATCGTGACAATGCCGACGGCAAGGTTAAATATGTGCATACGCTGAACAATACCGGAATTGCAACTCCGCGGGTGTTGGTGCCTTTCTTGGAAAATCATCAGCAAAAAGACGGCACCGTCCGAATTCCTGAAAAACTTCAACCTTATATGATGGGTAAAAAGTTTATCGGTAAAAATGCGAAATAATAATTTAATTAAAAATACCCGGGGTGATTTACTCCGGGTATTTTTTTTGTTGCTATTTGCCGATGATATTTGCTTGAATTAGTCCGGCAAATTAATTATTTTAAAAGCATAATCTTATAAAGGAATGTTGATGTCAGAATTAGATCTTGCAAAAGTTAAGTTTGTGTTATTTGACTGGGATAACACGTTGGCCGAAAGTAAAACCCCTCTTGTCTATGCCATTAAACAAGTGATTGCGGAGAAAAAACTGCCTAGCTGGGAGAGCTTGCAGGCAGTGCGGGACCATGATCTCTCTTTTAAGGCGAATTTTAAGAATTTTTTTAAGGAACGGGCTGCTGAAGTATATGCTCGCTATGCGGAAGTGTATTTGCAAAATGTGAAACGGCTGATTAAGACTTTTCCGAAAGTGCCAGAAGTGTTGGAGCTGTTGCAAAAACGTGGAGTGAAACTGATGGTGATGACAAACAAAGATCGTCGATTGCTGGAATATGAGTTGCCGCTGTTGTTTGAGCCGAGTTGTTTTGAAAAAGTGGTTTGCGGTGGGGAAGCCCCTTTTGATAAACCGCATAAAGAGCAAGTGTTCTACACGCTTGCGGGATATTTGAAACCTCAAGAGATTTCGCACAGCAATGTGTGGGTAGTGGGGGATAGTCCGCAAGACAGTAAGGCGGCTTTAGCCAGCGGAGCACTTCCGATTAGAATCGGAAAGGCGATTTGGGAAGAATGCGAAACCAAGTGCGATGAGGTGATTTATCTGGAAGATTTTGCGGATTTCTATGAGTGCTTAAAAGCACAAAATTAGTAAAATTTTAAGAGGCTCGGCACTATGATGGCGATGATGAAAATTCTGCAGGGGGGCAAAGATGGACAGCGGCGATGATAAAACGGAAAGAAAAAAAATTAATTGGGTAATCGGCATCTTGCTGCTGTTAGTGGTGGGGTGGTTGAATTATGATTATTTGGTTCGTCATATGTCATCGAACAATGCTTTAATTCGCGATTTTAGCCTCAAGGAAGAAGAAATGGAAAAATACAAGGAACCGGCAGTCTCGGGAGTGTTTTATTCGGCGAATCCGGAGGTGTTGAGCCAAGAGCTCGGAAAATATTTGGAGGTCGGTTACGACTTAAATGAACGTAAACCCAAAATGCTGATTGTACCTCATGCCGGATATAAATATTCGGCGCAAGTGGCTGCAAAGGCTTATGCCGAATTAATTAAATACGGACAACATTTTGAGACGGTGGTGGTGGTTGGGCCATCGCATTATGAATATGTTAAAGGGGCAGTACTTCCAACACACGATTATTTCAAAACTCCGCTCGGGAATATTGCTCTGGATAAACAAAAAATTGAGATATTAGGGCAACAACCCGGTTTTACAAAAGATAATAAACCGTTTGTGAAAGAACATTCGATTGAGGTGCAGTTACCCTTCTTGCAAAAAACACTCAAAAATTTCAAAATTGTGCCGATACTTTATGGCCAAATAGAACCACGGCAACTGGCTGATGCGCTCAGTATGTTTTTGGGTGATGAAAAAATATTGCTGATTTTTTCGGCTGACCTCTCGCACTATTATAAAGCTAATGAGGCTGAAGTGCTAGATGCGCATACGGCCAGAATGATTGATTTGGGGAATGCAAATCTCTCCAAGGAAATGTCTTGCGGTGCGGAGGGGATTAATGCCGCACTCATTTTGGCGCAAAAAATGCAAATGCATGCCCGCCTGCTCGATATTACACATTCGGGAAACGTGAGCGGAGATTTAAGCAAAGTGGTGGGTTATGGAGCTTGGTCCTTTGGCGAGACGGAAACTCCCGAAAAACAAAAAACTAAGTTGGAACAAGAGGTGGAAAACTTAAAAACTTTTGTGAATATTTATGGGCAGGATTTGTTGACGATTGCGGAAAAAAGTTTGCGTGCGGCTGTGAACGGAGAGCGTTTTAGGGTTTCGCGCAAGGATTATCCCGATGTATTGTTTGATAAAGGGGCGTCGTTTGTGACCCTGACCAAAAACAGTAAGTTGCGCGGCTGTATCGGTAGTTTGATGCCGCGGCAGGCGATTGCCGATGATGTGGCACAAAATGCTCGAAAAGCTGCTTTGGAAGATCCGCGTTTCAAACCCGTGAAACCAGATGAAATTGCAGATTTAACTATCTCGATTTCGTTTTTGAGCGGGTATGAAAAAATTGAATTTAACTCTGAGCAGGAACTGTTAGACCAAATTGTTCAGGGTACGGACGGGATAGTGTTGCGAGACGGAAACCGCCAAGGGTTGTTCCTGCCTTCGGTGTGGAGCGAGGTGGAAGATAAAAAAGAGTTTTTGGAAGAACTAAAACTCAAGGCCGGAATGAGCCCGGGGTATTGGTCCGATAATATTAAGGCTTATCGGTTTAGAACTGTGGAGATAAAGAAAGATGAAAATTAACAGCTATGAAATTGCGTATAGTGAAGATGAACTCAAAGATATGATTGAGCATAAAATGCGGCAGATTCATCTAATCGACCGCAATTTTGAAGGTTATAAAAAACTCAGCGACGGTGATAAAAAAGCTTTGGAACACTTGGTGGCGGCGGCCAAGATGATGAATGACGTATCTTTGGAGCAAGACCACAAGCTCAATCGTGTGATGAAACGGGCGTTGGAAAATGAGGCCGAAGGAAACACTCAAGCGGCCTATGCTCTGCGTTTGTTTAATTCGCTCAACGGGGTTGAGGGTGTAAACGGGGTTGATGAAAAACCGGTGGAGATTTTTAAGGGTATCAGCGGGTCAATGGGACGCAATTTTTATCCTGATGATTTGACGGTACATGAATTTCACGAAATTATCTCAAAAATGCTTGATGAGGGCAAAAAAGACGAGGTGCAAAAGATTTTAAGCGCCCGAACCATGGTGCGCCGCAAAGGTGATGAACTTCATGCGATTGATTATACCGAATATTTTGCTCCGGTGTTTTCGGAAATTGCCAATGAATTGGAAGTGGCGGCTCACTACACTACAGATGAAAAATTCAAGGATTTTCTCGGTTGGCAGGCGCAGACTTTGCTCCAAAATAATGAAGATATGGATATGTTGGCCGATAAGCACTGGGCGGTGTTGCAAGATAATGATTTGGAATTTACCATTGGGCGCGAGAATTATGACGACCAACTGACCCAGACGATTTATAATAATCCGGAGTTGATGGCAAAAATTCAGGCTGCCGGAATCGAAATTAACAATAAGGATATGTTAGGCGTTCGGGTTGGTATTGTGAACCATGAAGGAACCAAGCTGATTATGCGTTTTAAGGAGCATATGAATGAGTTGGCCGAGCTGATGCCTTATAAAGACAAATATACTCAAAATGTGGGCAAAGACAGTGAACTCAAACAAACCATGGTCGATGTGGATTTGGTGGCTTTGACCGGAGATTATGCTCAATGCCGCGGTGCGATTACCACAGCGCAAAATTTGCCCAACAATGACAAACTAGCGGTCAAAACCGGCGGTGGGCGGCGCAATGTGTATCATCGGCAAGTGCGCCAATCGGTTGATATGGAAAAATATAAGCAAATTTTGGAGCGCATGGTGGTACCCGAACTGCACCAATATTTTGATGTGGAGGCGGACCACTTATTTGTTATCGGACATGAAAATGCCCATAGCTTAGGGCCCAAGGCTGAATATCAAAACGCTTTGGGGCAATACAAAAATATGATTGAGGAGCACAAAGCCGATGTGGCTTCCATTGCCTTTATGCCCGAATATGTTAAAAACGGAACTATCAGCGAAGAGCAACTGCGCAAAATCTATACCACTTGGGTGGTGTATCGGTTGTTTATGAAGGCTAAGCCGGTGTTTGTGATGCCGCACCGTATGGCTGATTTGATGCAGTTTAATTATCTGCTTGAAAACCGCGCAATTTGGTTTGATGAAAATGATAAATTGCATATAAATTTTGATATATTCGGAAAGGTGATGACTAAGTTTTTGGAAGAAACCATTGCGGTACAGCTTTCAAAATCGCCGAAGAAAGCCAAGGAATTTGTGGATAGACTTACAACTTGGGGCAAATATTCGGCCAAGATTGCGGCTTTGCATGAGGAATTGGGCTTGAAACCATATATTGAAATTAAATCTTATTTCTAAACGGTGATAATATGTACTACAGTTTGTTAGAGATTTTCTCGATTGGGGTGGGGCCGTCGAGTTCGCATACGGTTGGTCCGATGCGGGCGGCTAAGCGCTATATTGACAATTTGCGGGCCAAAGGTTTGTTTGATAAAATTGCCCATTTGGAAACCACGCTTTATGGCTCCTTGGCGCTGACCGGCGAAGGACATGGCACGGTGAAAGCCATTGTCTATGGGTTTATGGGTTTGGAAGCTGAAGCAATTGACCCCGAAAAGCCGTATGTGGTGGCTGTCGGTCGGGATAAGATTTTGCACTTGGGACAAGAAAAAGCCATTCCTTTTGACCTGAGCAAAGATATTGTTTTTGAAAAAGAAACATTTTTGCCGGAGCACTCCAACGGAATGCGCTTTAAGGCGCTTGATGCAGATGGAAATTTGCTTTTGGAAGAAGTATATTTCTCGGTCGGCGGCGGAACAATTGCCAGAAGTGATGAAATTAACCGTCGGGTGGAGCGTGAACCTTACAAAATTCCTTATGATTTTGGCAGTTGCGATGAGCTGATGAAGTTGTGCAATAAGCACAAAATGGAAATTTCCGATTTGGTCTGGGCTAATGAGGTGGCTATCCATGGGCAGAAAAAAGTCGATGAGCATTTGGAAAAAATTCATCGGGTTATGCAGGCCTCTATTGAACGCGGAATGAAAGCAACCGGAATCTTGCCCGGCGGACTTAATATGCCGCGTAAGGCTCATGAAATTTATCTGCGTTTGGAGGAAAAGTTTCGCAATAACGATTATGATCCGCTCCTGATGGTGGACTGGATTAATTTGTGGGGATTTGCCGTGGCGGAAGAAAATGCTTCCGGTGGGCAGATTGTGACGGCTCCGACCATGGGCTCGGCCGGAGTGATGCCGGCGGTTATTCGCTATTATGAGCGTTTTGCCGTGCATAAATCCGGTTTTACACCTCAAGAAGGAGTTAAAAAGTTTTTCCTGACCGCTTCGGGAATTTGCAGTCTGTATCGCTCTAATGCTTCTATCTCGGGGGCGGAAGTTGGCTGCCAAGGAGAAGTCGGAGTGGCTTGTTCAATGGCTGCGGCAGGTCTAACAGCGGCGATGGGCGGGACCAACAAACAAATTGAAAATGCTGCCGAAATTGCCATGGAGCATAATCTTGGTTTGACCTGCGATCCAATCGGTGGATTGGTGCAAGTGCCGTGCATTGAGCGCAATGCCATGGGCGCGGTTAAAGCAGTCAATTCGGCGCGCTTGTCCATGAAAGGCGACGGTACGCATATTGTGTCTTTGGACAGTGTTATCAAGACCATGTATGATACCGGCAGTGATATGAGCAAGAAGTATAAAGAAACTTCACTCGGTGGTTTGGCCGTGAACGTGTGCTAGCTTATTTAACAACTTGGATAAATTTGGAATAGCGCATTTTGCAGTTTTCGGATTGTTTGATGGCAACGTCACGCATAATGGCATTTTTGTAGGTTTCTAAAAATTCGGTGTCCGGTTCGGCGCTCAAAATTTGGTTGTCTTTATCATAACTTAAGGTGAGCCCGAGGAGTGGGGCGGTGGTTTCAAAATTGATAATAGCCTCATAATGCTCGGGAGAAATTTTGAACTTGGTAATGGGTGAGGCTTCGGTTTGCCCATTGTCTTGGTTGCGCAAATGGTGCATGGCGGTCTCAAAACGGATATAGTTTTGGATTAAAATCGGGTTGAAATCTTCAAAAACCGGCCAAGCTTCGTTCATGTCTACCTCCCATTTGCTTATGATTTTGTAATCGGTATCATCGGCTTTGTCAACCGCCTAATCGGTCTAAGTGCAGAAGTTGGGGGTTGGGCGTCTATCGACGTCGAACCGTCTTGGTTCTCATCTCAGGATAAAACAGCTAAACCCCTAAAGGGTTTTAGCGCTTCACCTGGCTTAGGTACTCCCGCAAGCGGGTCCTCCTTGTCCCGTAAGGCTCTGTCTACGCACGATGTGCTTGCCAGTCGCCAACTATCGACGTCGAACCATCTTGGTTCTCATCTCAGGTGAAGCAGCTAAACCCCTAAAGGGTTTTAGCGCTTCACCTGGCTTAGGTACTCCCGCAAGCGGGTCCTCCTTGTCCCGTAAGGCTCTGTCTTCGCACGTTGTGCTTGCCAATCGCCAACTATCGACGTCGAACCATCTTGGTTCTCATCTCAGGTGAAGCAGCCAATAAAAAAACCACCCGCGAGGGGTGGTCGTTTATTGGCTGCTTCACCTGGATTCGAACCAAGATTAACGGAGTCAGAGTCCGCTGTCCTACCATTAGACGATGAAGCAATCGGCTAAAATCTATTCCTATTTACTGCGAAAAAAGTTACAAGTCAATATCTTTTAAGTCGATTTGTAAAATATTCTTATCAGATAAATCAAGCCTCCGGTTTGCGGCCGGAGGCTTGGTCTTGTTATCGCTCTTAGTCTTTGACAATCTGAATGTGCAATTCTTTGAGCTGTTGCTCGGTGACCGTGTTCGGAGCTTGCATCATCAGGTCTTGGGCCTTGCCGTTCATCGGGAACAAAATAACCTCGCGGATACTTGGTTCATCGGCCAAGAGCATTACCGTACGGTCAACCCCAGGAGCACAACCGGCGTGCGGAGGAGCGCCATATTTGAATGCACTAATCATACCGCCGAACTTGTTGTCAACCACACTGTGGTCATAACCGGCAATTTCAAAGGCTTTATACATAATCTCAGGTTTGTGGTTTCTAACTGCACCTGAAGATAGTTCAACACCGTTGCAGACAATATCATACTGATATGCCAAAATATCCAGCGGGTCTTTGTTCATCAAAGCGTCCATTCCGCCTTGCGGCATTGAGAACGGGTTGTGCGAAAACTCAATCGCGCCGGTTTCCTCGTTCTTTTCAAACATCGGGAAGTCAATAATCCAGCAGAAGCGGAAGGCATCTTTTTCAACCAAATCGAGCTCTTCGCCTATGTGCATACGAGCTTTGCCGGCAAATTTGTTGAGTTTATCAACCGGACCGGCCATCAAAAAGACAACATCGCCATCAGCCAAACCAAAGAAGGCTTTGGCTTCGTTTAATTTTTCTTCGCTCAAGAAACGGGCAATGCCTTTGGCTCCGTTTGAGGAAAGCGAAATATAAGCCATGCCGCCCATGTCTGCCTCTTTGGCATAGGCATCAAACTTATCAAAGAATGAACGTGGCTTGTCGGCAATGCCTTTAACGACAATACCGCGAACCTGTTCGCCGGCGGCAACTTTGTTGTCAAACATACCAAAGCCGGAAGCTTTGAAAAATTCGGTGGCATCCATAATCACTAAAGGATTGCGCAAATCAGGTTTATCGCAACCATATTTTATCATGGATTCTCTAAACGGAATGCGGCGGAAGGGCGGTTGGTCGACTTTTTTACCAACGGCAAACTCATTAAACACTCCGCTCATTACATGCTCAATGGCTTTGAAAACGTCATCTTGGGTAGCAAAAGACATTTCCATATCCAACTGATAAAATTCACCCGGAGAGCGGTCAGCGCGGGGGTCTTCATCGCGGAAACAGGGCGCAATTTGGAAATAGCGGTCAAAGCCTGAAACCATCAGCAACTGTTTGAACTGCTGAGGAGCTTGCGGCAAGGCATAAAATTTGCCGGGGTTAATACGCGAGGGGACCAAAAAGTCGCGAGCACCTTCGGGAGAAGAGGCGGTCAAAATCGGAGTTTGATACTCCACAAAACCTTGCTCGGTCATCAGTCTTCTCATGGCGGCGATGACTTTGGAACGCAAAAGCATATTGCGGTGCAGTTTGTCTTTGCGCAAGTCTAAGAAACGGTATTTTAAGCGTAATTCTTCCGGAGAATCATCATCTTGGGCTACCTGGATTGGCAGCACCTCGGCTTCGGAATGAATTTCTACGCTTTGAACTTTGAGCTCAATGTCGCCGGTGGGCATATTTTTGTTGATGCTCTCACGTTTGACGACTTCTCCGGTAAAGGAAACAACACTTTCCGGGCGCAGATTATTAATTTTTTCGAATAAATCCGAAGAGCTATCAATCACACATTGAGTAATCCCGTAATGATCTCGCAAATCCACAAAACATAGGTTGCCCAAGTTGCGTTTGCGGTGTATCCAGCCGGCGATTTTGACTTCTTGGCCGATGTGTTCGGCTCGAAGCTCGCCGCAGGTATGTGTACGATAGCGATTCATAAAAAAACCTCATAAAGTTGTTATATTGATTGTTAACTCTTTAGTCTTAGCCCCAAAATCCCCGAAAAGCAACCATTTTATGCAATAATTAACGAATCTTGCTTACAAATTCTGCTCCGGCGGATTAAAAAAATCTTAAGTAATTTAACTTACAATGACAAGAAGTGAGTTTAGAGTACGTATAATGATAAAATTAATTGAAAATAATGCTGATTTAGAAGAATTTTGCCATAGTCTTAGTCAAGAACCTTTTATTACGGTCGATTTGGAATTTTTGCGCGAAAAAACTTATTATGCCAAGCTATGCCTAATCCAAGTCGGTTCAAAAAAAGAATGTGCCATTATCGACCCATTGGCTCCGGGGCTTAATCTTTCTCCGTTTTTTGAGCTGATGGATAATCCAAATATCATCAAAGTGTTTCATGCCGGACGGCAAGATATTGAAATTATTTATTTTATGCATCATAAAATTCCTCATCCGTTGTTTGATACGCAAGTGGCGGCGCAAGTTTGCGGTTATGGCGAATCGGTCGGATATGAAACTTTGGTGAACGGACTTCTGAACTTGGAGCTGGATAAAAGTTGCCGTTTTACAAATTGGGAAGCACGTCCGCTCGATGAACGGCAGTTGGAATATGCTTTGAGCGATGTGACGCATTTGGTTGATATCTACCTAAAATTACAAGATAAACTGCGCCAGACCGGACGTGAAGATTGGCTCAAAGAAGAAATTGAACATTTATCTCAACCCTCAACTTATGAAGTGAACCCCTTAGATGCTTGGCAAAAAATCAAACATCGGTCGCATAATGCCAAATTCTTGACCATTCTCAGAGAGTTGACGGCATGGCGGGAACGGCGGGCGCAAAAGCATGATGTGAACCGTCGCTCCATTATTCAAGATGAGTGTTTGCTTAATATTGCGGCGGTGTGCCCATCATCGCAGGAGCAGTTGCGCCAAATTCGCGGTATGCGCAAAGATGTGGCCGATGGTAAGCTGGGTAAGGAAATTATCGAGGTTTTAGAACAGGCTAAACAAATTCCGGCTGAACAATATCTCAAACCCAAAAAAGAAGAAAAACTGCCGGCTAATGCCGGTGCGTTGTGGGAGATTTTGCGCTTGTTGCTCAAAATTAAGAGTGCCGAACATGGGGTGGCGCCGAAACTCATTGCCTCTGATGATGATTTGCTCCATCTTTTGAAGCATAAGGACAACCCGTTGCTCAAAGGGTGGCGATATGAGATTTTTGGGCGTGATGCTATCGGTTTTTGCGAAGGAAAATTGAGCATTAGCTTTAACAAAGCCAAAAGATCTATTGATATTTTGCCTATTCAAAACAAAAACCCGGAATAGTCCGGGTTTTTGCGGCTGATGCGGCAGATATTAATCAGCAAGTTTTGGGTGTTGGTTAAACATGCTGTCCATCAGTCTTAAAATGCTAATCACCTTATTATTGTGGAGCGAATAATAAATGGTTTGTGCCGACCTGCGGGTCTTGACAATGTTTTCGGCACGCAAAATGGCTAGATGTTGCGACAAAGCCGATTGGGATAGACCAACCAAGCGTTCCAGTTCACCGACTTTGAGTTCGTTGTCTAACAATAAGTACAAAATGCTCAAACGTTTCTCATTGCCCATGGCTTTTAACATACGTGAACCATAAGTCACGGCCGAATTTTTCATGTTTTTTCTCCTTGTCTTGATACTACTAAAATATCATATTTGAGCATTTACTCCAAGTTCTAATAAAGCTAATTGTTATATATACTTAAGTTAATATGGGCGAAGGTTGTGAGAAACTTTAACCCTATAACTTGATATCAACGCAAAAATATTATATGCTCTCTCAAAACCTAAATGAGGATGATGATTATGACTGAATTGAATACATCAGAGCTTAGCTTTGAAGATGCTTTACAAAAGTTGGAAACATTAGTCAGAGAGCTTGAAAGCGGAAGGATTAAACTTGATGATGCCGTAACCGCTTATGAACAAGCTACTATGCTTAAAAAGTTTTGTGAAGATAAGCTCAAAGCCGCTCAGCTCAAAATTGAGAAATTGGAAATGAGCCCTGATGGCGAGCTTAAGCCCGTGCCTTTGGACGCTAAGGAGGACTAATATGGTGGATATTCGGGCCGAACTTAAAGATTTTGCCGCGGCTTTTAATGAGGAACTGTGTCAATATTTTCCTATGCCGCAAGGACCGGAAAAAAGAGTGGTTGAGGCCATGGAATATTCGGTATTAAACGGTGGCAAAAGAATCCGTCCCTTTTTGGTGAAAGAAACGGCAAAACTGTTTGATGTGCCGCTTAAGCAATCAATCAGAGTAGGGGCGGCTTTGGAAATGCTCCATGTGTATTCGCTAATTCATGATGATTTGCCGGCAATGGATAATGATGATTTGCGCCGAGGAAAGCCAACTTGCCACAAGCAGTTTGACGAGGCAACCGCAATTTTGGCCGGAGATGCTCTCCTTACCTATGCTTTTGAGATTTTGAGCCATAAAAATACTCATCCCGATGCTAAAATCCGTTGTCAGTTGGTTCAACTGTTAGCACAAGCGGCCGGCGGTTTTAGAGGTATGGTGGCAGGACAAATGCTCGATTTGTTGGCGGAAAATATGGCAGCGACTCAAAATTCGGAAGAGCTGATTTATAAGATTGAAGAAATGAAAACCGGACGCTTGTTGCGTTTTGCCATTGAGGCCGGAGCCGTGTTGGGTGAGGCAGATTTAGATGCCCATAATGCCTTGATGCTTTATGCCAGAAAAATCGGCCTGACGTTCCAAATTAGTGATGATATCTTAGATGTAGAAGGTGACCAGGCTTTGGTTGGGAAGACTTTGCACAAAGACGAGGCTCAAAATAAGTTGACCTTTGTGGCGTTGTATGGTTTGCAAGGGGCTAAAGATTTGGCGCGCAAGCTGACCGATGAGGCCAAAGAGGCTTTGGCGATTTTTGGCAGCAAAGCTCAGACTTTGGCCGATTTGGCAGAATTTATCATTAGTCGCAATAAGTAATTAATAGTTGCAATCTATTAAAAAGCGTATTACACTCGCAGTATTAGTATTAATTGCGGGCAAGCCCGCGTATGCGGTCGTATTGCGGCCGGCCAGAGGTTTGGAAACAGCAGACAACTTAAGATATATATTTTAGATGCATGTATGGTATGTAACCGGGGGTAGGACTGATACTTCCGGTGGGCGGTGTCTGCAAAATTTTGAGCTTCGGCTTTTGGTATGAGGACTACTGCAGTTGGGACTGCGGCAATTGTTAATGAATTTACAAAAGCGAGAGGTGAATATGTCTAATTATCGTGCTTCTATGCCGAGTTTTTTGAAACGAGGTAATAGCCGCGGACGCCAGCCGGACGGCGCTCCGAATCCGATTGATATTTATGTGGGGAAAAGATTGCGCCTGCGGAGAAATATGCTCAATATTTCTTTGGCGGATTTGGCTGATGAGTTGGGAATTTCATATCAGCAAATTCAACATTATGAAAAAGGTACTAATCGGATAACGGCCAGTCGGTTGTGGGATTTTAGTCTGGCTCTCAAGACAAATGTTAATTTTTTCTTTGACGGTATGGATGAGCAAACGGCATCTTCGGCGCCGAGCGGATATATTATCGGGGCACGCGGTTTATCTAGGCCAAACTAGTATTACCAAGGAACTCCGTGTGTGCAGCGTTCGGGGTTCTTTTCGCAAAAGCCGTCTTCTTGTCCGGTGTTCATATTGTGCAATTTTTGACGTTTGGCCGGAAAGTTGCCGACTTCAACACAGCTGCACAAAAAACTGATGAGAACCAATAGATAGAGTTTTTTCATGTAGGTACCTTGTTAAAGCAAAATTTGGGCGCAAGTGAACAATAAAACCAAGCTGAACAGGCGAGCCATATTCTTGAGCCAGGAACTGCGCTCGTATTTGGCGGAACTGCGCCACAAACCGCCGGTGAAGTTGATGGCATAGTAAAAAATGCCGATAACGGCAGAGGCATAGCACAATGTCCAGAGGATTATCATAGGGTCACTGCGGAACAAGTTAAAATGGTGGCGGAAAAAATACCACAAGTCGGCACTGCCGGTTTGGCGGTGTAAGAGTTTTTCAAAAAACTTGGTGATGAAAGTTAAAAGCAACAGGAATAATACACCATATTTCCAAAAAGTTGTGCCGAGACTAAGTTCGCCGGCAACCATTTTCTTAAACATTAAAAGATTCCTAATTTGTTGTAACTGAGTTTAGTCTGACGTATATTGCGGAATTTGGCAAGCGGATTGTTAGGCTTTGTGCAAAATCGGGGCAGCGGAAACTGGCCGTAGTGGCAGGGTGAACCCGATGGTGATGATGTGATTATTACTTTGAGCAAAAACTTCGCCTCCGTGCATGTTGGCAATGGCCTTGACAATGGCTAAGCCCAAGCCATGGTTGCTCACAGAGTTTTTGCGTTCTTTGCTGACACGGTAAAAACGGTTGAAAATTTGATTTAACTCGGAGGCGGAAATATTTTCACCTTGGTTGATGACGCTGATGCATGCGTCGGTATCGGTGGCGCTAATCTCTACTTTAATATCGCTTTGGGGAGAGCCGTGTTGAATGGCGTTGGTGATAAGATTGGTGATGGCTTGCTTGAAAAGATTGATTTCAACCAAGGTCACGACATCGCCATGGATGTGCAGCCGGTGGCCGCTCTCTTCTAAAATTACTTCTAAGAACTCAGCGGTTTCGCGGACGGTTTGAGCTAAGGAGGCGGGTTTGAGGTTGGTGGCCAATTCGCCGTGGTCGGCACGAGATAAAAATAACATCTCGTTAATGATGGTGCGGAGCCGCTCCAGTTCTTCTAAGTTGGAATGCATTACGTCTTCGAGTTCTTCTTTGCTGCGCGGGCGCGAGAGGGCGACTTCGGTTTGTCCAATCAGGTTGCCAAGAGGAGTGCGCAGTTCATGTGCAACATCGGAGCTGAAGGTGGATAGCTTGTTATAGGATTCTTCCAAACGCTCCAAAGCTCCGTTGAAACTTAAGACTAAACCCGAAAGTTCATCGGGCAGATTGGTGTTGGGCAGTCGCGCCGAAAGATTTTGCGGACTGAGCGCACGGGCGTGACGAGATAACATATCAACCGGTTGGAGACTGGTTTTGGCAATTTTCCAGCCAATTATGGCAATGGCGATGGTGCCAAACAGAAGAAAAATCCCAAAAGCTAAATCAAGCAAAAAATCTTCGGTTTCGTTGAGGTAAGTTTCAACGGCAATCGAGAGTAATAATTGCGGGCGTTGTCCTTGGGCAGGAATGATGCGAGAAAGAATACGAAACTCTCTGCCGTTGATATCGGCTTTGGAAAAGCCGCTGTGCTTGTTGATGAGCGAGGCGTCGACCTTAAACGGGGCTTCAAAGTTGAAATTGGGCTCAGGACTGGAGATACGAATATAAATGTCGCTGTCGGGCGGCGTGAGCTTTTGCAGGGTCTGTTTGAGATGTTGCCATTCTTGCGGGGTATTAATGTCACTGACGCTATGTTCCAACAGGGCAATGCGATTTTTCATTTCGGCTTTTTGGTAACGATTGATTTCACTAATCTCAATACAATATAGGCCGATAACGATGATGGACAGAACTATGGCTGCAGCAGTGGCATAAGCATAGGCCAGGCGTTTGGCAATGGAGGTTTGTTTGTCAAATATTTTCATTCGGATACTTCCAGCATATAGCCCATGCCGCGGATAGTGTGCAGGAGCTTGGGTTCTCCTTCAAGCTCTAATTTGGCTCGCAGTCTTTTTACAGTGGCTTCAACCACGTTGGTGTTGGTGTCAAAACAGATATCCCAGACCAGCTCAGAGATGACGGTTTTGGATACAATTTGTGAGCGGCGGCGGGCCAATACCTCCAACAGTGCGAATTCTTTGGCGGTCAAATCCAGTTTGCGGTGGCCGCGTGTGGCTCGTCGGGACAAGAGGTCAATGTGCAAATCGCCAATGTAAATGTGAGTTTCTTCTTTGCTCTTGGTGCGGCGGGTGATAACTTGAAGACGCGCTAAAAGTTCCAAAAAAGAAAAAGGTTTGACCAAATAGTCATCGGCTCCGGCATTGAAACCTTCAAGTCGGCTCGAAACAGCATCTTTGGCCGTGAGGATAATGACCGGGGTGTTGTTGGTGGGACGCAAGTTTTTTAAGATGCTGATGCCGTCCATGGAGGGAAGCATCAAATCTAAAATGATGGCGTCATATTCTCCGGTGAAGGCTAAATGCAGTCCGTCTAATCCATCCATGGCAACATCTACGCTGTAGCCTTGTTCGCTAAGGCCGCGTTTGAGATAGTCTACGGTTTTGCTTTCGTCTTCGACCAGAAGTATTTTCATGGGTGTTCTCCGGAATTGATGTGCTAATGTAACACAAGAAACTTCTTGCGGTCAATATTTATCCGTGAGTATGTAAATGATAAAAGAATGGCCGACTGCTGAGATGACAGATTTTGAAACGGACGGAGTATCAAATTGTCATGCCAAACGGTCGGCCAATATCTTTATGAACAAGGATTGCTTTTCTTATAATATATTTTACTTGATGTAATGATGAAACGAAAATGACATTTGTGTCATTTTCGTTTCGAGGGCTTATTTGGGCAATGATAAGGCGCGCACGGCATTGAGAATGGCAATGACCGAAACGCCGACATCGGCAAAAACTGCGGCCCAAATGGAGGCATAGCCAAAAGCTCCCAAGCCTAAGACCAGAAGTTTGACCCCAATGGCAAAAACTATGTTTTCGCGGGCAATGCGCAGGGTTTTTTGTGATATCTTAATGGCAGTGGCAATCTTGGAGGGTTCGTCGGTCATAATGACAATATCAGCGGCTTCAATGGCAGCGTCAGAGCCAATCCCACCCATGGCAATGCCAATGTCGGAACGAGCTAAAACCGGAGCGTCGTTAATGCCGTCACCGACAAATATCAGTTTGCCCAAGGTGGAAGATTGTTGTAATAATTCTTCAATTTTTTGAACCTTGTCGGCAGGTAACAGCTCCGCGTACACTTGGTCAAGCCCGAGTTCTTTACCGATGTGCTCGCCAATGTTTTTGCGGTCGCCGGTGAGCATGATGGTTTTGACAATGCCTTGTTTTTTGAGCTCGCGTACCGCTTTTAGAGAATCGGCTTTGAGTTCATCGGTAATCAAAATATAGCCGGCGTACTGATGGTCTAGGGCAACATAAACAACGGTGCCGGGGGCATTGACGGCCGGAACTTTGATGTTGAGTTGTTGCATGATTTTTTTGCTGCCAACGGTGATGTGCTGTCCGTCAATGTCGGCCTCAATGCCTAGACCGCGAGTTTCGGACAAGTGAGTGACTCGACGAGCGGAAATACGATGTCCATACGCTTTAATGATGGAGGTGGCAATGGGGTGGCTCGAGTGAGATTCCGCATGGGCGGCCAGCTCTAAAAGTTTTTCGGGAGCAAGCGTGGGGGAAACAATCTCCACTACCTTGAAGTTGCCTTTGGTGAGGGTGCCGGTTTTATCAAAGACTACATATTTACTATCGGCTAAGGCTTCCAGATAGCAACTGCCTTTGACCAAAATGCCACAGCGTGAGGCCGCGCCAATTCCGCCAAAAAAGCTCAGAGGTATGGATATAACCAATGCGCAAGGGCAGGAGATGACCAAGAAAGTGAGCGCACGATAGACCCAGGTTTCAAAACTATCTCCTAGCAATAAGGGTGGTAAAACGGCCAACAGAGCGGCAATGATGACAACACTTGGGGTATACCAACGGGCAAATTTG
>CALXUQ010000033.1 GCA_944391725.1 uncultured Alphaproteobacteria bacterium
TGTGTATCTTCTTTTTCTGCAAAAAGCCATAAATTCTTTGAACGAGCGAAGGTATTTCTTGACGCTTGTTGCGGATATGCAGGCTCCGGCGTAGGTGTTTAGCTCCAAAGACGGAATATAGGTCAGAGGGAACGATAATGCGGATGTAATAGCTTGAATTTCTGCGAAAAATATAGGTATTTTTGGACATGACGATTCTCCATCTCGGGTGTCCCATAGATGTGTCTCATCTCGAAAAATGAGCAAAAATACGCAAAATATTGAAAAAAATATGTCCTAACTTCAATAAGTTAGGACACTTTTGGCTGGGGTGGCTGGATTCGAACCAACGAATGTCGGCACCAAAAGCCGATGCCTTACCACTTGGCGACACCCCAAACATTTCCTCGTCTACAAGCATATTACAGCTCGATGCGGTAAGTGAGATTATATTTAAGATAAAAGAAAAATTTTTGCAAGCATTTTTTTGAGCTTTTTATAAAATATTTTAAATTTTTCATTATAATTTAATAGTGCACAACCAATTAACACTAATAGCCGTGGTACGAGTATATGTTTGAACATTATATGTGCGAGGTGACAAGTCAAATTTGCTTTGAGTAGATAGTATAATTCAAGAGGGTTATAAATATTTGAGCATTGCATAAATTTTATATCCCCGCGTTCTTTGGCGGGGATATTTTTTTGTGCTCTTGAATAGTGGCCAGAGCCGATTACATTAAGAACGATTATTTCAACCACGAGGCATTGATGAGCAAATTTTGGCTATTGATAGGGGGAGGGGTTCTGTTGCCAAGTTTGGCAATGGCTTATGAAACTCCGGGGCTATACGCCAATTTCAAACGAGTTGGCTTTGATTTAGGCACGAGTAAGGTCAGCAACTATCAAGACTATGAAAATTCGCCCAATATTGAGCTCAACCAAAACACCCAAGGTGTCCTAAAAGGCGTGTTTGACTTTGCTTTTGAGTATGAACAGCCTCAATACCGTTGGGATAATGCGGTTTATGCCGAATATGGCAAAAGTAAGATTTATGGCAATCCCGGACGCGACAAATATGTTGAAAATGCCGATACTTTGCGGTTGACCAGCGAATATGTCTATAAGTTATGGCACTATTCCAACCAAGCCGATATGGGGCCTTTTGCCAATGTGAGCTATAACACGGAGTTCACCTCCGATTCGAACGCCCGTCGTCTGAAGCTAAGTCGGGGTATGCAGGGCATAAAGTTGATTACCGGCACGTCAGGGATAACCGATTTTCACTTGGCGGCGGTGGAGGAGTTAGATTTCACATATCCTCAAAGCGAGCGCAAAACCGCCTGGCAAATCGGCTTTACTTATAAATATCAACTAGCCGAGCGCTATCGGTTTGAGCTGGAAAGTTATTATCGCGATTATCTGAGTTATTCCCGCTATGAAGGCACTGATTTTCGTTACGAATTTTTTGCCATTGCCAAGCTCAACTACCAGTTTAGCGAGCAATTTTTTGTGGAGCCGTATGTTTCCTATTTTCGTGCCGAAGACCGCGAGCATAATCAGGCCGGCTCCAATGTGGTTTTTGGAGTTGCAGTTGCCTTTAGCGATGTCATCAAAATGTTTTAGTTTTGTAAATCCGATTCGTATTTGACTAATATTAGACGTAAATATCATTATTGAAGGTATTTCAGAATTGCTTAACCCCGCTGTTGACTTTTGAATAATTGGACATATGCAAGGGAATGCCTTGATTTTTATGAATTTTAAAAGAATTAATTTTTTTCTTAAAAAAAATATTGAAATTTATGTCTAATTAAGGTATAAGACGTTGCATTATTTTCACCAATAGGACAAAGAACATGAAAGATAATGCCACTGGGCACAGCCCGGCAATCAAAAAACTTATTCAAGCAGCCAAATTCCAACCAGAAACTCCCGATACCGGTTCGGTAATCAAAAAATTCATGCAAGTCACCAACACCAAGGAAGTTTATCTGTTTGGTGGGGCCGCTATTGATCGCTATATGAATCACAATGCCAAAATCATGGACTATGATATTGCCATATCTGACCCCAAGCAATATACCGCAGCCATTAACAAGTTGCGCACTTTAGGGTTTGACGTAGGAAGCCCCCGCATAGTTCATACTCTGTCAACGGTTGCCAAACATCCGGATTATGGTGTTTTTGATATTTCCTGCATGGATATTGCCAACAACGGCATTTACAATCTCGAAAAATTTTACATTCACTACTCTCCGGATCATCCGGATGGTCAAGCGGTTGACCGTTACGGCACTGTCCGCGCCCTGCGTGAAGGCCGGGTTGAAATTGTCAACAATCCGGATGAAGAGCCGGCCTATTATTTGCTGCGTCGATTTGCGGTTTTGTCAGGTAAATACAATTTACCATTATCACGCAACGGAATTAATAAGCCGACCATAGACACCATTGAGAGAAGATTGCAAGAAACGCCGTTATCCAAAAGTAACGAGCATGACCGTGTACGTTGTTTGTCTCGTTTCTTGGGCGCAATATTCCGTGCCAAAGACCGTACCAAATATTTGGAAGGCATGGGCGAAACTGGGCTTATGCGTTTTGCATTTCCCGAGATTAATAACCTTTTGCATGACAAAAGCTTTACACGCAATCCCGAAACTCGGCACTGCAAAACCAAGTTTGACCTGATTCAGGTTATGTTTGAGCGTACTAAAAATAAAGATGCTCTGATTGATGACTTGAGCATCTTAAGTAAGCGCGAGCCCGACCGCGAAGAAGCCAAGTTACTTAATACCATAAATTCGCTGATAAATGCTCCGGCTTCTAAAAAACGCATTGAAAACTTGATTAATCCGGTATTTGCGCATATACTCCATAAAAACCAATTACGTCAAAAAGCGCGTAATTCTGGCCACGATAAGATATTGCTTAAAATACTTCGCGAGGCCAGAGCAAACCAATAACAAAGGAGACAGTTTCATGAAAATCACGGTATTAGGATCTGGTTCGGCTTATGGCGCCCCCATGGCTTTTAACACCTGGTGCGGCACGAACCCTGCTGAGCCCAAAAATCATCGCTTGCGCCCCTCAATCTTAATTGAGAAAAACGGCAAAAAGATAATTGTTGATGCCGGACCGGATTTTCGTGAACAGACCTGCCGCGCCGGTCTTAAAGATGTTGATGCCATTTTTTTGACCCATGGTCACTATGACCATATCGGCGGCATTCCGGAGTTGCCTCGTGCGGCCACCATGCTTGGTCACCCCATCGAGATTTATGGTTCTGAAGAAACGCTAGCCGAAGTTCGCTCTTGCTATGCATATTTGTTCCGTGAGCACGGCGAGCCCGAAAAGGAAGGTTTGCGTTGGATAACTTTGCCCGATGAAGGAAAATTTGAAGCTTGCGGTTTAGAGTTTGAGACCTTTCAGGTGCGTCACCACCGTCTGCACCCCTCCGCCTTCAAGATTGATAATTTTGCCTATATTACCGATTGGGCTGCTCTGCCGGATGAGGCTTATAAGTATTTGCAAAATTTGGACTTGCTGATGGTTGAGTGCAACAATGGTATGGTCCATGAAGAAAACGGCCATAGTGATTTACCGTTGATTTTGGAACGTATGCCCAAAATAACAGCCAAGCATGTTGCCTTGTGCCATATTACTTGTGAGGTCGACTATAACGACTTTGTCAAGCATATGCCGGAGGGCTTCACCTTGTGTTATGATGGCATAAGTTTTGAGCTGTAGTTTTTAATGCTTGTCACGAGCCCCGATTTTTATCGGGGCTTTTTGATTAGAGGATGTACAGCGTTGTTCTTTGTGAAAAAAGTTTAAATTTAACAGCGATATTTTATTCGACATATATTGACAAATAGTTAAAATTGTGCTATTTGTGTCTAAATTAAATTTGGAGATGAACGCAAATGTACATCAATCAATCTACTTTAGAAATGTGTTTGGCCTCCCAAAAGGCCCTCGAAACCAATTACAAACAGGAAAATTCCGGCGTCAAAAAGCTCATCTGGGAGCAAACGCACAAACTTTTGAGCCGCATTGTCGATGGTAGTGTGCAAATTGCGGAGCAAGATATTGCTATGGTCGAAAAACTTTTGGGTAGTTACCTGCGCACCGCTTATGGCCGCAACAAAAATATTGCCCGCAAGTTGTCTGCCAAGCTCAAACCTTTTTTGCAACAACGCCGTCACAACCTCAGCCGCTTGGCCGATTTTAACTATGTCGCCTATGTGCTGAACAACAAAAAGAGCGCTATATCGCTTAGTCAAGAAGAACTCTTAAAATCTCTCCGTACGATTAAGAGTTATAATGCAGGTTCAAACAAACTCAAACAACGCTTGCTACAGCAGGTTCAGAGCTATGCCTTGTTAAAATATCGCACTCTTCCGGCACAAGAGATAAAATCCGGCGGCATCACTCAAGAATTTGTCCGCACTTTTGGACTCTCCCATGTCAAGGCTAATTCCGCCGTGGTTCAAAAACAAACTGTTTCGGCGGTTCGCCCCGCCACAGCTCAACCCGCAAAGTCCCAAATTTCATGGTTTGGCAAGTTGAGTGCCTCTGCGAGCGCGATTATAAGCCTCACCGCTGACAAACTTGCGGACATTAGACAAGAAACAAAGTCGCGTTATCATCATTTGCGTCACCGCGTTAAGTCTTTTTATTATCGGCACGAATACAAAATTGCCGCTTTCACCATCGGTTTGGTCGGTTTGGGAATGTTCCAGACCCACAAGCAGATAGAAAAGGCCGAACAAGCCACGCAATATAAGTTATTTGTGGCTCCGACCTTGCACAAGTCCAACGAGGCTCAAACCGCTTCATTTACTCACGAATATGCCAAGTTGCAGGCAAATTCCCCAACTAAAGTAACGCCAAGTAAGGTTTCAACAACTATGCTTGGTGATGGGTATTATGATACTGCCTTGCTTATCCACCTCAAGTCAGCATCAGCAGTTGAGAAGTTGTACCGGCAGATAGATGCTTTGCAACAAAGCGGCAAAATCAAGATGAGCGAGGGTATGGACACCAAGCGCTATGCCCATTCTTTTACCATGTATAGGCTCATTCGCCCCAATTCTAAAGAGAATAAGGCAATTGAGAATTTGCTCAACGGTGGAGTGGAAGATGCTTCTTATATTGATGCTTTGGTCAAACAAGCCGGCGCCAAGGGGAGCGGGGTAAAAGCCGATGATAATTCTATCACTACCAGCAATTTTGCCCGTGCAAGTCAGGATTTGCAGCAAAAGCACTTGCAAAATCTTAGAAGTTTCAGTCGTTTTTAGCTCAATAAATAAAAACCCCTTTCAAATTTGGAAGGGGTTTTAAATTTTGCGTTTTATTTCAGCAGTTTTTTCTTGTCTTCTTTGGCTTTCAAAACTTCCAAGTCGCGTTCGGTCGCAATCTTGTCCAAAATGGTTTTGACCACTTTGTCGAGCTCGCGATTTTCCCGATAATCGGCCGGCAAAGCAAAGTTCACCCGATTATCGGTTAAGAGCTTAATGGCATTTTTTTTGTGCTTGCTTTTGGGACGATAAACGGCAATAGCGTTTCCTCCGCGTTCTTTAGTGATTTTCATGGAAGGAATATCGGTCATTCCATCACCAAAATAAATCATTCGCCGATAAGGGATACGTCTTTCTTCATCAGGCATAAACTCGTTAACGGCGCGATCTTCAAGCTTGCCGAGCCCTTTATTGATTTTGGACAGATACTGTGTTTTGGCCGAATAGTTCACCACCCGCGCCGGCCACACCGGAGTTCCGTCTTCGCCAAAGGCAAAGCTACAACCAAAAACATCTTTGAAATGCGGCCGAATGGAAGAACCGGCAATAATTTCTTCGTATCCCGATGAAATAATGTAATGTTCGACCTCAAGGCCCAGCTTTTTGCCATATTCATTAATACGGTCAAACCAGCCTTCCACGCCTTCAAAATATTCAATGGTTTTGCCGGCCTCGCAGAAAAAATCTCTGGTTAAGCGGATACCTTTTTTACGTGCCGTCATGGTAAAGTAATACATACTCCCCGTCACCTGATCGGCGCAATGATCGCGCGACCAAGCGTTGGCTTTTTGCCAAAAAGTTTTTGGTTTCATGCCAAGCGTCGGAATAAGCACATAATCTTGCATATAAGTCACGCTAAGCGTTTCATCAAAGTCATAAATCAAAGCAACTGTCGTAAGTTTAGGCATAATTTCTGTTATCTCCGCTTGCAATTTCTAAAGAAGTATTATAAAAGGAATAAGTTAAAAATTAATTTAATGAAAAGGAAAATAAAAATGGTAGCCACAACAATGGACCAATTGGTCTCTTTATGTAAACGTCGGGGATTTATCTTTCAGAATGCCGATATTTACGGCGGCTTGCAAGGTGTTTACGATTATGGTCCGTTAGGTGTTGAGCTCAAAAATAATATCAAGGCCGCATGGTGGCGTGCCATGATATATGAGCGCGATGATATTGAAGGTTTAGATGCGGCCATTTTGACCAACCGCAAGGTCTTGCACTATTCCGGACACGAAGATACGTTTTCTGACCCCATGACCGATTGCAAAAAATGCAAAGGACGTTTTCGTGCCGATCATATTAAAGATGGTAAATGCCCCAACTGCGGTTCCACCGAATTGACCGAGCCTCGCCCGTTTAACCTGATGTTTAAGACCGCAATTGGTCCGGTTGACGATGGGTCATCGTTTGGTTATCTGCGTCCGGAGACCGCTCAGGCGATTTTCACTCAGTTTAAGAATGTTGTCGATTCGACTTCGCGTAAGTTACCGTTTGGTATTGCCCAAATTGGTAAATCTTTCCGCAACGAGATTACCCCGCGCAATTTCATTTTTAGAGTTCGTGAATTTGAACAGGCCGAACTTGAATATTTTGTCATGCCCGGAGATGATGAAAAATGGCATGAGTACTGGAAAGAAGAACGCCTCAAATGGTGGGAAGAACAAGGCCTCAAGCGCGAGAATATTAACATTTATACCACGCCCAAAGAAGACCTGGCGCACTATGCCAAAGCTTGCTATGATATTGAGTATCGTTTCCCCCATGGTATGGAAGAACTGGAAGGTATTGCCAACCGTACGGATTATGATTTGGGTAATCATACCAAAGGACAAGAAGAGTTTAATTTGTCCAGCAAAGTTCACCCCAATCCGGAATCTACTCAAAAATTGGCCATTTATGAAGAAGACGAGAAGAAATGGATTGTGCCGTTTGTAATTGAGCCTTCTATGGGTGTTGATAGAGCGGTTTTGGCACTTTTGACCGAGGCCTATGAAGAAGAAGACTTGGGCAACGGCAATTCGCGAATTGTGCTGAAACTAAAGAAACATTTGGCTCCGATTAAGGTTGCGGTTATCCCGCTCAAGAAAAACAATGAGCAGATAATGAACAAATGTCATGAGATTAAGCAAAACTTGCTCAAGTTGGGTATTGGCCGCGTGGCTTTGGAAAATACCGGAAACATCGGTAAGGCCTATCGTCGTCATGATGAGGTTGGTACTCCGATTTGTATCACGGTTGACTTTGAAACCATCGAGCAACAACCCGAAAGCGTCACCATTCGCGATCGCGACACCATGGAACAGCATCGTGTTAATGTGGCTGATTTGCCGAACTATCTGCGCGAATATTTTGCTAAATAGTACCATCAATCATATAAGTATTATAACAAGATTAATATAATTTAGTATAAAAAAATGGCATTGGCTTAAAAGTCAATGCCATTTTACTATATTTTGTAATAGTCAAAGACAAAATCAAAAAACAGCATCTACGACATCGCCTACTACATCACCCGGACAGATAATGGTCATATGCAATACCAAAAATAGAGCTATAGCTTGGTCGCAACTGACATTATGTTCATTTGCAATAGCTGTTAGCGAACCTCCGTCTAGTGTTACATCTCTACCGCAGTAACTATAAGAAATGGTACTGCAAGATACTCCGCTAGAGCTTGAAGAACTACTAGAGCTAGAGGAGCTACTGGAGCTAGAGGAGCTACTGGAGCTAGAGGAGCTACTAGAACTAGAGGAACTGCTAGAGCTTGAAGAAGAGCTGCTATTATCTCCATCATCGGGTTCAGGACAAGAAGAACAACAAGTTCGGTACCCGCCGCATCCATCACTACAAGAATAAGTGCCGCAAGAACACCCAGTTTGACTTGAAGCAGGATAACAGCATGGTTTATATGGATAATAACAAGTATCACCGCAGTCGTTATAGGTTGAACCTCCGCATCCTCCTGGATTTGTTTTTGATGTTCCGCTTGGGCATGAACCATTGCAACAAGCAATGTAAAGTCCATCGCACGACGCATAACCTTTGTCTTTAACACGTTCGTCGCCACGATAAGGAGCTAAACAGTTATATTGATAAATTGCAGGGCAATAACACTTGGAAATATACCGATTGTCATGAGCGCAATACTCATCAAATATCTTAGGAGCAGGACAACCGCTTGCCATATGATAGAGTAAATTTCCAAATTCATCTACAGCTTCAATGCACAAAGTTTCATCGCGCGTATAGTTTCCATCATTTTTTCCAAAATTTAAGCCAGAATTTTGCCAATCGGGAAGAAATGTGGTCTTAGCCTCAACGTAACTTCCAAACAAAGTGCACATAGAAAGGGACAACATTATAAACTTGCAGTTCATGGTTAAACTCCTAATAATAAATTCTCTTCCGGTAAACTAAAGTATAGCATTATTTAACTTAAAAGTAAATACAGATTCATTACACAAAAAATAAAGTTATTAGGATTTGAAGGGGAGCCGCAGCTTTAACCGTCATAATCACTAATAACTTTATTTTGACTAAGCCTGTTGTTCATTTTCAGTTTCGTCCTCACATTTTTGATGCCGAAAACTAAACAAAGCTGAAATCAATAGCACTACAAATAAAAGCATAATTACGCCAACGGCCACATCAACCATTCCTGCCGCGAGCTTTTGCAACAATAATGTTTCCATGATGATAGTTTTTATAAGATAAAACAATAATCTACAAGCAAATCAAATTTAACCCACCCCATGCTTTTAGTCAAGAGATATAATGCTTTAGGTAATAAAATATTTTATCAATAATAATTTTTATTAAATATAGGATAATTGAGGTTAGATTAAGGCTTGACAATGAAAGATTTTATCGCTATAAAGCAAGCAACAATAATAAGTCCACCAGATTATGGATTGAATTTTTAATACTCCAAGGAGTACCGCCAGTCAGCGAGGGTTCGCACACTGGCGTGCAATAGTATGTAGGTACAGATTCTGTCGTAGTGACTGCGGGAGCAACGCGGGAACGGGGCAGAGAGTAGATAAAAATTCAGGATTTGTAACGGAAAGGAACAGAGCCATTTTTGAAGCATTGACAGATAAGTTAGGCGCCGTCTTTAATAAAATTACCTCTCGCGGGGTCTTAAACGAAAAAGACATTGACGAAGCCATGCGTGAGATTCGGGTTGCTTTGCTGGAAGCCGATGTTTCTTTGCCGGTGGCCAAAAGTTTCATTGCCCAGGTCAAGGAACAAGCCTTGGGCGAGAAAGTGGTCAAGTCGGTCAGCCCCGGTCAAATGGTGGTCAAAATTGTCCACGATGAGCTGGTCAAATTGTTGGGCGATGAAAGCTGCGGGCTCAACTTCCGTGCTGTTCCTCCGGTCTGTGTGTTAATGGTTGGTCTGCAAGGTTCCGGTAAAACCACAACTTCGGCCAAAATTGCCGGACGCTTGCAAAATAAGCAGCACAAAAAAGTTTTGTTGGTTTCGCTCGATGTTTATCGTCCGGCGGCTCAAGAGCAATTGGCGCAGTTAGGTGCTCAGCTCAAGGTAGATACCCTGCCGATAGTGAGCGGACAAAAACCGGCCGAAATTACTCGCCGTGCTTTATCTGAAGGCAAAAAAGGCGGCTATGATGTGATTATTTTGGACACGGCCGGCCGTTTGCAAATTGACCAAAACTTAATGGATGAGGCCGCAGAAGTTAAAAAGATTGCCAACCCGACGGAAGTTTTGCTGGTGGCAGATGCCATGATTGGTCAGGAAGCCTGCCACGTTGCCGAGGAATTTAATCGTCAAATCGGTATCAGCGGCATTGTTTTGACGCGTATTGATGGTTCCTCAAGAGCCGGTGCGGCCTTGTCGATGAAGATGGTCTCAGGGGTTCCGATAAAGTTTTTGGGTACCGGTGAAAAATTAGATGAGATTGAGGAGTTTCATCCGGAGCGTTTAGCCGGAAGAATTTTAGGGCAGGGCGATGTCGTGAGCTTGGTTGAAAAAGCCATTGAAAACGTCGACAAAGCAGAGGCCGAAAAAATGACCTCCAAACTGCTCAAAGGCAAGTTTGACTTGGAAGATATGCTAGCGCAGTTAAGACAAGTTCAAAAATTGGGCAGTCTTGGCAATTTGATAGGCATGTTGCCGGGGCTTTCCAAGTTCAAGAGTCAGATTGAAGAAGCCGGCATTGGCGACAATCTGATAAAAAAACAGGAGGCGATAATCCTTTCCATGACCAAAGGAGAGCGCCGCAATCCTGATATTATCAAAGCCTCGCGCAAGAAGCGGATTGCCGCCGGAGCCGGGGTTGAAGTTCACGAGGTCAACAAACTGCTCAAGCAATATGAGCAAATGTCGACCATGATGAAAAAGATGGGGAAACTAGGCGGCATGGGTGCCCTTTCCTCGCTAATGAAGAACAATCCGTTTGGGGGCAAGCTTCCGGGCGGTATGAGTGGAAAATTCCCGTTCTAGCCAGGGGCGGAATTTTTAAGATTAACTAGATAAGGAGAAAATAAATGGCAGTAAGAATCAGACTTTCCCGCGGTGGTTCCAAGAAGCGTCCGTTTTATCGTATTGTGGCCGCAGACCAAAGAGCTCCGCGCGATGGTAGATTTATTGAAAGACTGGGTAGCTACAATCCGATGTTGCCCAAAGACCACGCTGACCGCTTGGTAGTAGATGCCGAGAAAGTAAAGAGCTGGCTTTCAAAAGGTGCTCAACCGACCGAAAGACTGCAAAAATTGCTTTCTGGATTAGGACTTTGCGCCGCTCCGGTGATTAAAGACCAACCCAAAAAATCTGCTCCCAAAGCCAAAGCTGTTGAGAGAATGAAAGAAAAAGAAGAGAAAGCCAAAGCTGCTGCCGAAGCTGCTGCCTCTGCAAGTGCTGAATCTTCTGCTGAGTAATTAGTTACATTTGGTTATCACAAGGGCATACGACTAAGATGACACAAAACGAACGCATCTGCTTAGGCCAAATCACCGGGGCGCATGGTATCCGCGGAGAGGTAAAGGTTCGCAGTTACACTGCCAACGACCGCGATATTGCAAGCTACGGAGTTTTGAGCGATGAGACAGGCGAGAAAAGTTTTAGTATCAAGGTAGTAGGCCGCTCCAAGGACGACTTGCGGGTCAAGATAGCAGGTTGCGACGATCGCAATCAGGCTGAGGCCCTCAAAGGCACCAAACTCTATGTTGAGCGCGATGCTCTGCCGCAAGCCGGCAATGAGGAATATTATCAGACCGATTTGGTTGGTTTGGAAGTTCGCAATGCCGCCGGAGTAAAGCAAGGCAAGGTTGAAGCGTTTTACAACTTTGGCGCCGGAGATATCATAGAGGTTCGTTTGGGTCAAAAGACCGAAATGTTACCTTTCACCAAAGCATTTGTCCCGGAGATAAATATTAAAGACGGTTATATTATTGTCGAGGAACCCGTTTCGGATTCTGCTGATGGAGATGTAGATGAGGGTTAAGGTATTGACCATTTTTCCGGAGATGTTTCCGGGCTTTTTGGGATATTCCTTGACCGGCAAAGCCTTAAACGAAGGCATTTGGAGCATTGAGAGCATCAACATCAGGGATTACGCCTTTGACAAGCATGGTTCGGTGGACGACACCCCCTGCGGAGGCGGAGCCGGAATGATAATGCGCCCGGATGTACTGGGAGCAGCGCTCAAAGCCAACTATCACGGCGGAAAGCTGATATACATGAGCCCTCGGGGTCGACAGCTGACTCAAGACTACGTAAAGGAACTGAGCACAGCAGAAGATTTGACCATTATCTGCGGCCGATTTGAAGGAATAGACCAGAGAATATTGGATGCATATAATGTAGAGGAAGTGAGTATTGGCGATTACATTTTGACCGGAGGCGAGCAGGCGGCGCAGATAATGCTTGACGCGGTGGTCAGATTGTTGCCCGGGGTTCTGGGGAATGTTGACTCACTGAGTGAGGAGAGCTTTGAAGACAATTTATTGGAGCACCCGCAATATACGCGGCCCATAAATTGGGAAGGCTTAGAGGTTCCGGCAGTATTGCTGAGTGGCCACCATGGCAATATCGCCAAGTGGCGCAAGGAGCAGTCTTTAGAGATAACCAAAGCAAGACGCCCCGATTTGATGAAAAAATATCTTGATTCTCAAGGGGATTAGGTTTATAGATAAATAAAATTTTTAAAAAGGGTAAAACTGATGAACATCATTGAAAACATTGAAAAAGAGCAAATCAGCAAGCTCATGGAAGGCAAAAACGTACCTAACTTCAAGCCTGGTGACACTCTTAAAGTTCACACCAAGGTAAAAGAAGGCGATCGCGAACGTATTCAGATTTATGAAGGCGTCTGCATTGCCCGCAAGAACGACGGCTTGAATTCATCTTTCACCGTTCGCAAAATTTCATTTGGCGAAGGCGTAGAAAGAGTATTTCCGTTGTACTCACCGAACGTTGCCAAAATCGAAGTTTCTCGTATTGGTAAAGTACGTCGTGCCAAATTGTACTTCTTGCGCGCATTGCGTGGTCGTTCTGCCCGCATTGCCGATGACTTGGTTGCTGCAGCCAAAGCACGCGAAGCAGCTAAAGCTGAAGACAAATAGCTTTCCGTTTTGGGTAAACAAAAGAAACCTCCCGAATGGGAGGTTTTTTTTGATATATAGCCGGATAAAATATGAGCCCAAACCGACCAACTTGCTATTAGCGGGTCTAAAGGATAAACAAGCCCCAAACGGTACGACATCGACAAAGTCAAGTTCAAGCGGCTTAGGCTTAGGTAGTGCTAATAAGCCAAGCCCCTCCACCCAACTGGCGGAAACTAATTCACCTTCTCACAATGCCGGCCAAAATATTCAGGGCAAGTCTTCTCAGAGCAGACATGAGTATAAACTAGGCACCTTAAGTGGTGAAGCGGAATCCAATCAAGGCCGGAATATGTTTAATAATTGTAATGCCGATAAAACCGGAGGCTGTAGCTATGGAACCTATCAAATAGAAACCAAAAAAGGAACCATGAAAGATTATCTAAACTATTTACAACGTACTCCAAACTACCAAGATTTTTACAGTTCATTGCAAGAGGCCGGAGGTTATGAAGGTGCATTATCAGGAACAGATGTATTTAAGGGGAAATGGCAAGAATTGTCCAATGACACTAAATTTTTAAATTCGCAACACGATTTTATTATTGAGTCAAAACTCAATCCGGCCATAAAAATGTTAAAAGACATTAAAGGATTAGATTTTGATAAACGTTCACCTGTTGTCAAAGATGTATTGTTTTCAACTGCAACCCAACATGGGCAAGGTGGTGCTTCTAAGGTTTTTCACAATGCCTTGGGATACGATGTATCAAATTTATCCGATGAAGATATTATCAATAAAATTTATAATGAAAGAGGAAAAGTAGATAAATATTTTGAAAAGAGCTCAGTTGCAACACAACATGTATTGAAAAATACACGTTTCCCCAAAGAAAATGTCAGAGCACTAGAATTGCTCAAACAGTATCAAAATTAATTTTTTTAATGAGAATGGTGCCGATATAGGCGTTGAAAATGAATAATATCCTGAAGTAGTGTTTCGTAGTAACGTCCCATAGCGGCATCATTCATATCACGACCAATAACCCCATAATCTTCACGATTATACAAATCCCAATAAAAATTCAAAATTCCTTCTTGTATCTTATCTAGAGATTGTGCCATCTTATCGGCATCATTTTTTGTCGCCAATTCATTTAATTTATAAACAATTATTTTTTTAATGCACTGGTGGTATTTGTAGTCCAATTCTTTTATTTCATCAGAATACATATCAATCTCATTTAAATCCTTAGGAAAGGTTTTAGAGAAACATTCATCTTTGTATTTTTCAGTTTCTTGTTTGACCTCAGTAATAAAGTCATCTTCTTTATCAGGCAAGCCAAGTACAGCTATAATAATAACGATTCCTAGACCGATGCCTAAAAAGAGTACCCCCAAATAACCTAAAATCTTTTTCATCACCACCTCGCAAGTTTAGTTAAGGGTAATGATAATGCTAAAACTTGAAGATATGGTAAATATAGTGCGAGGATATGTTCCCTAAAAGTTGTTGATAAAACAATGGTTGAGCTTGAAAATTGTATTTGATTTTGCTATTAGTAATTCGTCACTTGGGATAAGTGCGCGTAAAATCCGAAGATTAAATTCTTCGGATTTTTTTGTTTTAAATATTTAGAAAGGATAAGCAAAATGAGTAATTTAATCCAATATATCATTCAAGAAGACCCCGAAGAAGAAAGACGCCGCCAAGAAGAACGCGACAAAGGTTCGGTTCTGATGTCAAATAAATCAGCGGAAAATAAGCCCGAACAAGCCTATAAGTATAGTCCCAATAATTTGCTAGAAAATGATTTTAGTCCTAAATCGCCTGAGCCCAAACCGACCAACTTGCTATTAGCGGGTCTAAAGGATCAACAAGACCATAACTCTACAACATCGACAAAGTCAAGTTCAAGCAGCTTAGGCTTGGGTAGTACTAGTAAGCCAAGCCCCTCCACCCAACTGGCGGAAACTAATTCACCTTCTCACAATGCCGGCCAAAATATTCAGGGCAAGTCTTCTCAGAGCAGACATGAGTATAAACTAGGCACCTTAAGTGGTGAAGCGGAATCCAATCAAGGCCGGAATATGTTTAATAATTGTAATGCCGATAAAACCGGAGGCTGTAGCTATGGAACCTATCAAATAGAAACCAAAAAAGGAACCATGAAAGATTATCTAAACTATTTACAACGTACTCCAAACTACCAAGATTTTTACAGTTCATTGCAAGAGGCCGGAGGTTATGAAGGTGCATTATCAGGAACAGATGTATTTAAGGGGAAATGGCAAGAATTGTCCAATGACACTAAATTTTTAAATTCGCAACACGATTTTATTATTGAGTCAAAACTCAATCCGGCCATAAAAATGTTAAAAGACATTAAAGGATTAGATTTTGATAAACGTTCACCTGTTGTCAAAGATGTATTGTTTTCAACTGCAACCCAACATGGGCAAGGTGGTGCTTCTAAGGTTTTTCACAATGCCTTGGGATACGATGTATCAAATTTATCCGATGAAGATATTATCAATAAAATTTATAATGAAAGAGGAAAAGTAGATAAATATTTTGAAAAGAGCTCAGTTGCAACACAACATGTATTGAAAAATACACGTTTCCCCAAAGAAAATGTCAGAGCACTAGAATTGCTCAAACAGTATCAAAATTAATTTTTTTAATGAGAATGGTGCCGATATAGGCGTTGAAAATGAATAATATCCTGAAGTAGTGTTTCGTAGTAACGTCCCATAGCGGCATCATTCATATCACGACCAATAACCCCATAATCTTCACGATTATACAAATCCCAATAAAAATTCAAAATTCCTTCTTGTATCTTATCTAGAGATTGTGCCATCTTATCGGCATCATTTTTTGTCGCCAATTCATTTAATTTATAAACAATTATTTTTTTAATGCACTGGTGGTATTTGTAGTCCAATTCTTTTATTTCATCAGAATACATATCAATCTCATTTAAATCCTTAGGAAAGGTTTTAGAGAAACATTCATCTTTGTATTTTTCAGTTTCTTGTTTGACCTCAGTAATAAAGTCATCTTCTTTATCAGGCAAGCCAAGTACAGCTATAATAATAACGATTCCTAGACCGATGCCTAAAAAGAGTACCCCCAAATAACCTAAAATCTTTTTCATCACCACCTCGCAAGTTTAGTTAAGATTGATGATAATGCTAAAACTTGAAGATATGGTAAATGTGCTAAAGGATCAACAAGACCATAACTCTACGACATCGACAAAGTCAAGTTCAAGCGGCTTAGGCTTGGGTAGTACTAATCAACCAAGCCCCTCAACCCAACTGGCGGACACTAATCCATCTTCTCATAACAACAACCCTAATATTCAAGGTAATACTCTCAATAATAATAAGCATAGTAACATCGATTATTCTCGATATGGTGCAGGATTTGGGAGAAAAGATATTGATGAAATGGTTAATGATAAACGCTTCCACAATATCATGGAACAGAGAGTAAAAATTAATGAAGGAGGATATATTAATCATCCGGCAGATAGAGGAGGGGAAACTAAATATGGAATAAGTAGTCTCTGGTATCCCAATGAAGATATCAAAAACCTAACCCGAGAGAGAGCCAATATGATTTTATATCGGGATTATTGGAAAAATACTAATATTTACCAACTCCCGGATGAGTTTGCGGATATCGTTTTAGACGATAGTATAGTTCAAGGGCGACCAACGGCAATTAAAAATTTGCAAAGAGCATTAGGAGTGAAAGACGATGGTATAATAGGTGCAGATACTTTAAGGTCATTAAAAAATGCTAACTATAAAATTCTTAAACAGAAATTTATTGAAAATGTAAAAAGCATAGAAGAACAGTATTTAAATAACGACCCATCACAACGTGTATTTGAAAAGGGTCATAAAAGAAGATTTGATAAATACTAATAGTGTGCAGATACTGACTTAATCATTCTATAAACATACTCATAAAGCTCTTGTGTTGTGGTGTATTCGCTATATAAATAAGGCGATACACCACAATTATTTTTTACACAGTAGTCAGTATTATTATATACAAATAAATATTCATTATAAATAAAGCTGACATATTGGTCTATTTTAGTTTGAGCTTCTTTATTTGATAAATTGTAAAATTTCGTTAAAATACTGGTTGCAGTGTTTTTATAGCATAGACGAGCATTTTGATTAATTGTTGTAAGTAGATTATAGCATTTCATACTCCAAGTTTCGCTACATTGTTTTTGTTGTTGTTTATAATTTTCTAAACAATTCGCTAGTTCTTTTTCATAATCTGAAACAAAATTGGAAGTTTCAGCCTGAGCATTTGTGCTGAGTAATATTGCCATAACCAAAGCAAAAACAAATTTTTTCATCACCACCTCGCAAGTTTAGTTAAGATTGATGATAATGCTAAAACTTGAAGATATGGTAAATGGGGAGATACTTTGCGTAGATATAGTTTTTAGTTGCAAATTAATAAAATTCGGGTATATTGGGGGCAGACAGTACGAATAGTGCTGTTTAGCACCTAGGTGCGGGGCCTTCATAAGCCCATATTTCGCACGGTGTTAGGATATAACATCGTCAAATTGTCAGTTGTAATTTGGCTGACAATAAATATATCCCCGACTCATAGCAATATGGTCGGGGAGTAAATGTACTAAAAGTTAAGACTAAAATTAAAAGTTTTTAGCAAGTAAAGAGTTGAGGAAGATTACCAATTTACGCATGCAAGCAATAATGGCGACTTTCTTAGGTTTACCATTAGCGACCAATCTGTTATA
>CALXUQ010000034.1 GCA_944391725.1 uncultured Alphaproteobacteria bacterium
CAGAGAGTATCCTCAGCGAAAGTTTGCCGCGATATCGTTAGACGAGTCCTGACCAACTATCGCCTGCCTTATGTAACCATCACCCCGACTTTCTCGGTATGTCCGAAACACGGCTACATTTCCGGAGAGCACAAATACTGCCCAATCTGCGATGAAGAGAAGAAGGCAGAAAAAAGAAAAGCCGCAATTTCTAGTAAAGAAGTTGCTTAAGTAAAAACTAACTAATGGAGACAAAGAAATGACAACAATTAATATTGATGATGTAAGATTGGACGACAGCGAAAGACAACCTTGTGAAGTTTGGACCCGCGTAATGGGATATCTGCGCCCGGTTTCAGAATTCAACAAAGGAAAGAAGTCAGAGTTTTATTCTCGCGTATGTTTTTGCGAAAGCAAAGCGGTTAAAGTAGATTCTTATGACATTGCCGCTGAGTAAGCCGAGTTTCTAAGACTATAATCCCCGGTAAGATGCAGATTTTACTGGGGATTTTTTAACTTAAAGCAACAAGGAGAAGACAATTGAACACCATTAATGTCGGCGGAGTAGAGCAGTTTAGTTTGGTAGATTTTCCGGGCAAGGTTGCCGCCAGTGTATTTATGCAGGGTTGCCCTTGGCGCTGTCCTTTTTGCCACAATGCCGACTTGCAGACTGTGGGTAAAGACACTCATTTCATCTGGGGAAAGTTTGTCGAGTTTTTAAAAACACGCAAAGGTTTGTTAGATGCCGTAGTTTTCAGTGGCGGAGAGCCGTTGTTGCAAGATACTTTGCCCGCTGCCATCAAAGAGGTCAAGGAACTGGGTTTTATTATTGGACTGCATACCGGCGGCTACCGCCCTTCAATGTTTAAGCAGGTTCTGCCTTTGGTTGACTGGGTTGGTTTTGACATCAAGGCTCCGTTTGAGGTCGAACGCTATCGGCAGGCCATCGGCGGCGCCGATCATCTGGCTCATGTTTTAGAAAGTTTGGATATGCTTCTTGCCTCCGGAGTAGATTTTGAATGCCGCACCACTTGCGATCCTCGCATTTTGGAGGTCAAAGATATTTTGACGATTGGTGAGAGTTTGCACAAAAAAGGAGTAAAAAATTACTATCTCCAGAAGTATCGTCCGATTCCAAGTGACACCACCACCACCGATGCCGATTGCGAAAAATTTTTCGATAGTCCGGATTTAATTAAATGGTTACGCGAAAATTTTGCTAATTTTGATATTAGAAAGTAATAAAACGCTTGCCAAAAAGCTAAGAATGTAATAATACAAAGCCTAATAAATACATATTATCTCAATTTTTGTTTAACTTAAATTATTTTTTTTATGAAAACACAGGTACAAGGTAATCAAGCCATTACCAATTTTGCGTTGGAACACAATCAGTTTTTAGCAAACCGCTATCCTGAAAGTATTTCCTTTGAGTATGACGGAATTAAGTATCGTAACTTTGAAACCGCGTATCAATCTCAAAAAATGGAGAAAGATAGTGACCGCCGAAAAGCTGCAATCATGTTACCTGATGACGCCAAAATTTTTGCCCGCGGCCGCATGCAGCGTAAGAACTGGGAAACCCCTCTGACAACCGATGCCAAGCGCCCGAGCCAATTGTGCGAATGCTTGAAAGACGTGGTTATGTACAATCTGTTGTGGATTAAGTTTCATAACCCCGCTCTGAGAGATTTGCTGATTGCCACCGGAGATGCCGTTATCAACAAAGAGAATAACGACGGCGAAATCTACTGGGGCACCTGCAAAGGTGTAGGAAAAGGCAAAATCGGCAAAATGCTGATGGAAATTCGTGAGCGCCTGGCCCATGAATGAGTAACCATGTACTAAAAAAAGGCAGTTCTTTTTGAACTGCCTTTGTTGTTTTATTGTACCGAAATTTTATTTTTCAGAAATTTTTTGTTATTGCCGTATTTCTTTTTAGGCTTGCCAAATTCAGAAGAGCTTTTCCGACTTTTGTTATTTTTGGTTTCTCCGGAAAAAGCACTGCCAAAATTTTTGCGCGCTTGTTTGCGCTTTTTGTCTTTGCCGAATTTGGAAGCGGCAATTTCAATTACCGATTTTTTAGAAGGTTTAACTTCCACTTCCACATTGGCCATTTTCTGTGCCAGTTTGAGCTTGGCTTTGTTGACCGAAAAACCAAAACTGCCCACATTGCGACCCAAGGTGTAATAATGTCCGTGCACATAAGCAATCAGACCGGCTTTTTCCAGCGCCAAGCGTCCTTCTTCGTTGATATATTTGTCATCAACGTTGACCGCCACAATCTCGGCCAAGAACATATCATGAGTACCAAAATGCTGTATATCTTTAACCTTGCACTCAATCGAGACCGGACTTTCTTCAATTTGCGGAGCCTGCACCACGGAGCAAGGCAGCGCGGTTAACTTCATTTCCTTAAATTTATTGACATTGCGTCCCGACTTTACACCGCAATAATCTGCCGCCGAAACCAAAGGCAAAGTAGTCAGATTGATAACAAACTCTTTAGATTCGGAAATAATCTCATGGGAATAACGTTCCGGCCGAATGGAGACATAAGTCATTGGCGGTTCCGAGGCAATAATTCCGGTCCAAGCGGCGGTCATAACGTTTGGTTTTTTCACGGTCCCACAAGAAATCATCGCCGGCGGCACGGGGGAGAGCAGTGTTCCCGGCTTCCAAGTAATTTTGCTCATTTTATAAAATCCTTACAAAAAATATATTATTTTGGCAGAGTATATTAGTTTGAGAGATTATGCAAACATTTTAATCGTCAAATGCAACATATATTTTTTCAAATTCTAAATTATAAATTGCAATAGCTAAGACTAAATTAAACATTTTGCTCCAATATAACTTTGTCACTAACTATAAATATGGAACGCTTCATATGAAAAAGATTATAATATTTCCTCTTCTGGCCTTAACGGTGGTTGCCTGCCGGAGTGTCAGTTTTAACGATTTGCATAGTCAAAACGAGAATGTCAACAAACTTCCGGCTTTAAGTGTGAATGTGGATAAGGAGAGCTTAAAGAATGCCTATCCGGTCCGCAAAGTCACGACAGGTAGCGGCACGGAGACACATGATGGCACGCTTAATTTTTATGGCTCGGTCAGCAGTTACAAACAAGACAGCCGCGCCCGCGATGTAATAACGGTGATTAACTATGACGTCCGCCACAATATTGCGGTTTCTACCGGCAAGCTGAAAGGCAAGTTTAATGTGCGGTTGAGCAATGTTAATAATGAGTATAATGCGGCTTATTATCCGCTTACCGCTCTTCAGACAATTACTTTGTACATTCCGAGTTTGTTGGGCGCTCCGATTGCCGAGCAAAATTGCAGTGTTGAACTTGAGGTCGAGATTCAAAACAACCACCAAGAAGTTGTTGCTTCTTATACCGAGGTCGGGCAGGGCAGTGCCAAGGTTGCCGCCTATTATGGCTATACCGGCGAGGAAGCCTCGCGCTATTGCACCATTCAGGCCATTCAAAGCGCCATGGATAAGGTCAAGCTAAACATTGCGGAAGATTACGCCCGTATCAATAAAGCCTTGCAGAAATAGATAATTGAACAAATAGGCGATAGTCATTAGGCTATCGCCCGCGGTTAAAGATTTAGTCTGCGGTGGCAATCAAGTTTTTGAACAGGTTTTTGAGCATTTAAGGCAAAATGGCGAGAAGATGTATCAGCAGATTTACACCAATGCCAGCCAAACCGCTCGCATCCAAGCCGCCCAAACTGCGCGTTAGCAAGATAAAGGATTCGTAAGCTATTTAGTTTTTCCTTGCTGCGCTACCATAGACATCACCCCATTTTTAGCTCTTTCTTTGGCTTTGGTTGCCAACTGCTTAATTTCGGGGATTAACTCCGGATATTTGCCTTTTACTTCTTTCATTACCTCTTTTTTGAGGTTGTCATCTTTTCCATATGCCAAAAGCCGAGATACATAAATTTTAACCTTGTGCAAATGCTCTTCAATCTCCTTCTGGGCTTTAGCATCAACTTTTACCACGCCGGATTTTTCTCCCGGAAGATGCCCGGTCAAACTAAAAAGTTTGCGTGCTGTGTTATCTTTTTTCTCGGCTTCTTTTAAGTTTTGTTGCAACTCTTTTTGTTTTTTATGAGTTACAATTTCCTTAGCTACCCTAAATGTATCCATCGGGGTTGACCTAAAAAACTCTTTCCAATCTTCAAGCGACCAACTAAGTGGAGAAGTTGCCGCATCCATTGACTCGCTATATTCTTTGAGTTCATTCCGTGCTTTTCTAACGGCTATTTTTTGCGGAGCCGAATGTGGATAGCCTGCTTTGGTTTTTAGTTCATTTCTCTTTCTTTGAATTTTTGCGATTTCTTCTGCTGCCCTTTGAGTTTTTTCCATCACGTCCACCCTTATGAAATTTAGACTATATGCATAATAGTACCATATTTATTAGCTTTATGCAATTAATATGTGATTATCGACTATAATATTCTAGTGAAACACTATTATAAACAGCAAAACCGCCGTAAGCATATGCTTACAGCGGTCTTTGTATCACAAACCCAAGGCGGTTCGCGGCGTTGGGTTGGAGTGTTGGCTCAATTTGTGGTGAAGTTCCTTACTCCACTTTAAATTGTTTTGATAACTTCCGCCTTCATACATTTCTTCCAAAGAAAGATTTTTGTATGAAAACATCGGTAAATCTAACAATTCGTCTACGTGGAGATTACCACGCCACAAATTTTTCAAAACACCGATTTTTTCTTGAAATTCCACAAATTGCGCATTAGTCACTCTACTTCCAATCTCATCTGCAGAAAGTAACATATTACTTTGCATAGAAGGTAACGATTCTAAATATTTATTCAAATCAAAACTATTAAGCCCTTTCATTTTTTTATAAGCCACATATAAGGGATGATGCGGATGCCCGTTTTTGAGAGTGCATAAGCATTTATAATTAATTTTATCTTTAGAAATAGCGCTAATATCTTGTAGACATTTCGGAAGATATGAACGATTCATAATTCCTCCACCCCAGGCACACAAAATGCCAAGCAACATTTAAAGTGATTGAAGAAGTTGCAAAGGCTAATGGATTTTCAGGCTCCATTGAAAAAGTGGAGGATATTGCAGAGATTATTTCTTATGGTGTAATGTCCACTCCGGCGGTGATAATTGATAATAAAGTTGCCTTTGCGGGCGGCGTTCCGTCAAAAGAGCAGGTCGAAAGCTGGTTTGCCACTTCACCGTGTTCGTGTAGCTGTTGTAAATATTAAAGATTGGTGCGCTAGGCTGGAGTAGAAAAACAATTTGGTAAATTGTTTTTCGCCGACAGGCGAAGTTTTGTTAGAGAGCAAGGGAGAGAAGCGACCGCGCGATTGTTACAAAACGAGTGACCGCAGCGAGTTAGAGTAAGGATTACTCTTACGAGCCAGAGGAATTTTAATTCCGGCCATAAGCGCAATAAAAAAGCACCTTAGAAAAGGTGCTTTTTTTATAAATGGTGCGCTAGGCCGGAATCGAACCGGCACGGGATTGCTCCCAACAGATTTTAAGTCTGCAGCGTCTACCTGTTCCGCCACAAGCGCATCAACAAGACACGTTATACAAAGAAATTTTTATAAATGCAATATAAAACTTGTTTCTTTTGATAAAATATGCTTTGTTAAAAACAAATAATTTAGTTAAAGGAAACATAAAATGAAAACGATAGACATTTCCTGGCGCAGATATATTCTGCCCAATATCAATAACGAAGGTTGGCGATTTGTTGGAATTTTTGCGGCCGTTGCCGCCTTGTTGGCGATTCTTTGGGAGCCGCTTGGTTGGATTGGTCTCATCTTAACCGTTTGGTGTTTTTATTTTTTCCGCGATCCTGAGCGTGTTACCCCCGATATTGAAAATGTAGTTGTTTCTCCGGCAGACGGCATTGTCCAAATGATTGCCAAGGTCAAAGCTCCGGAGGAACTGGGCTTGGGAGATAAGGAGTTCACTCGCGTTAGTGTGTTTATGAGTGTTTTCAATGTCCATGTCAATCGAGCTCCGGCCGAAGGTAAGATTCTAAAAGCGGTTTATGTCCCGGGCAAGTTTTTGAATGCCACCTTGGACAAGGCCAGCAAGGACAATGAGCGCCAGCTTCTTTCCATGAAAACCAAGAATGGCAAAGAAATTGCCTTTGTACAAATTGCCGGATTGGTGGCCAGACGCATTTTGTGCCATGCCCAAGCCGGACAAGAATATAAGGCCGGTGAGCGCTTTGGGCTGATTCGTTTTGGCTCTCGCTTAGATGTCTATTTGCCCGAAGGGGTTGAGCCGCAAGTTTGCTTGGGTCAAACCATGGTTGCCGGCGAAACCGTAATTGCCAATTTAGGGAGCTCGGCCGCTCAAGTTGAAGGAGTGATAAGATAGTGAAAAAAATCAACAAACAACTGCGGATTTCCAAGCAAAAGCTCAAAGCTTTGCCCTTCCGCAAAATTGCCCCGAACATTGTGACCATGTTGGCTCTTTGCTCGGGTGTCACCTCAATCCGCTATTCGATTCAGGAAGACTGGACCAAAGCTGTGATTTGCATTTTCTTAGCCGCTTTGTTTGATTGGTTTGATGGCCGAGTGGCTCGCTTTTTGCAAGGCTCAACCAAGTTTGGTGCCGAGCTCGATTCCTTGTCCGATTTTGTGAGCTTTGGTGTTGCTCCGGCGATTTTGCTCTATCAGTGGTCTTTGTACGACTTGCCTAAATACGGCTGGTTTTTCTGTTTGCTGATGGCAATTGGCATGTCGATGCGTTTGGCACGGTTTAACACTATGTTAGACGATGAGCCTCAGCCTGAGTATTGGACCCACTTTTTTGTTGGGGTTCCGGCGCCGGCTGCAGCTGCTTTAGCGCTCATGCCGTTGTTGATTTCTTTTGATACACCGGAGCTGACCTTTGTTCGCTCGCACGCTTTTTGCGGAACATTGCTTTGCGTAGTGTCGTTCCTGATGGTTAGTCGGATTCCGACTTTTTCGACCAAGCATTTGCGGGTTACTAAAGAAGGTCTTTTCCTTTTGATGATTGCGATTGCCCTATTTGTAAGTTCGCTGATAACCCAACCGTGGTTTACGCTAGGCTTTGCCACCTTCTTGTATGCCTTGTCGATTCCATATGGTATTGTGGTTTTCTTGCGGGAGCGCAAAAAATATCGCGAAGAAAACCCCGAAGAGGAATAAGTGATAACAAAAAAGGTTACTCTAAGAGAGTAACCTTTTTTGTTTTGACCAAAGATTAAGAACCAAACAAGAACTTCAAGCGTTTCATGAAAGTATTAAGCTTTTTGCGTTGCATATTATCCCACAGTACTTCTGCCACTTTACTATGGAAGCCATATTTTTCATAATACCACGTTACCAGCTTTTCCCTTTCTTCGCTGTCCTCTAGCTCAAACAACATCTCTTCATGGTCATCATCTGCGAGAGCATACTGGTCGAGATAAGCTCGGTTAATCTTATAATTCCTCAAATCCAACAAGTCGCATTCCAATTCTTTTGGAAATTCATAACAAAAATCATAATTTGGGTTATTAAGTAATTCCAAAAGCAAATCGATTTTACGTAATTTAATCGATTTTTTCCAAATTGCTTCAGCGCAATCATTTCCCTTGATTGAAGCCAGCACCGCGGCCAAATCGGGATATTCTATCAACTCATTAGCTAAATCTGAAACCAAAAAATAGGAGCAATTTCCCTCAAACGCCTTCAACAACACTTCCGTGTTTTTAGCCATCAGTGCCGCCTTTATGAGCGTTGTTTCTGAGTCTATATCTGTCATCTGCATCACTAGCTCAGGATTAAGTTTGATAAGCTCGACACATTTTTGTTCCGATGTCCATTGCGAAAAGACTTTTTTGGCCTCCTCAAACTCCTCAGGAGATGCTTGATTCTGCGAAAGTTCAATCAGCAAATCTTCATCACAATCAGTTAAATATCCATTAAGCAAAATAGACTTGCGCAACTCCTCGAATTTGTGCAATTTCGAGAAGGTAAGATAGTTAACCTTTTTAATTACCTCAAGATTTTCTTTCAGCAGCTTAGCTGCTTCCGGATTGTTCCAAAAACCTTCCGGCGCCGGATCACCCACCATGCTATAATACACCACTAACATTGGTAGACTGGTTACTTCTTTCATGAGATTATAGCATCCTTCAGCGACATCAGCGTGCTTAATTGCTTGAGCAAAGATTTTGATACTGTTTCTCTTCAAGATAATCTCAAACTCGTCTATGCTAAGCTCAGGCTTATCACTTTCCAACCATTCCATGATGCATTGTTCATCACCATATTCCAAAAAACAGAGAGCCGATTCCTCACCAAGACTGTAAGTGTTGGTAAATGTTCTTTGAAATTTGGGAGAACCATAACGCAAAATCAGTTGTGTTAATGATGTGTACATCTCAACTTCGTCAGCCAACAAAGCTTCAAACTTCGCAAAGTCGTTGTCAGCAATCGCATCCAGCCACGGCTGATACTCATTGCGCATTTCATTAAAGAAGTTTTCTTGCACCTCTTTGGTCAATAATGTTTTTGTTTCCATAAAAATTAAGATTAAAAATTATACGAATAAATATTTAACACTGCAAACTTGTATAACCGAAAATGAGTTAAAGCAAGTATATTTATTAGCGATATTTTTAAGATTTCGGCTTATTATGAGCTAAAAATGGAGGATATGGATGCTAAATTTTATCTGGGCCGGATTTTTTCTGATTGCTTTTGTAGTTGCCTTGTGGCGGGCAATGGTCTTGGGCGATAGTGCAATATGGAGCGAATTGATAAACTCAACTTTTGCCGATGCCAAGGTTGCATTTCAGATTTCGCTTAACTTAACCGGAATTTTGTGCCTCTGGCTCGGGCTCCTAAAAATTGCCGAACGCTCCGGCTTGGCTGCACTTTTGGCACGTGGCCTTGCTCCCTTGTTTCGAAAAATTATGCCCGAAGTACCCTCAAACTCTCCGGCTATGTCCTCCATGATAATGAATATTGCCGCCAATGTCTTGGGGCTAGACAATGCCGCCACCCCCATGGGCTTAAAAGCCATGGAGCAGCTCCAAAGCCTAAACCCGCATAAGGATAGAGCCAGCAATGCCCAGATTTTGTTTATGGTGATTAATGCTTCCGCGGTTACCTTAATTCCGATTAGTATTTTGATGTACCGCTCCGAGATGGGTTCTCTTAACCCGAGTGCGGTTTTTGTGCCGATTTTGTGTGCTACCACGGTTTCGACTTTGGTCGGATTTTTGGCGGTAGCAGTGGTACAAAAGCTCAATATTTTCAATCGGGCTGTATTGGCCTATTTGCTGGGCGGACTAGGGTTTATTGCCTTTGTCGGGTGGTATTTTGGAGGCTTGCCGGCAGACAAGAGATTGGAGCTTTCTGCAGCTTGGGGCAATTTTATATTGTTTGGCTTTGTCTGCGGATTTATTGTCAGTGGCTTGGTTAAAAAATTGAATGTTTACGAAACCTTTATTGAAGGTGCCAAAGAAGGCTTTGAGATAGCGGTTCGGATTATTCCCTATTTGGTGGCCATGTTGGTTGCTATCGGGGTTTTTCGGGCTTCCGGCGCACTAAATTATATCGTGTCAGGATTTGGAAATATTTTTGCTTGGTTGGGAGTAAATACGGATTTTGTTGCCGCTTTGCCGACAGCTTTTATGAAACCATTGTCGGGCAGTGGGGCGCGCGCCATGATGATAGAAACCATGCAGACTTATGGCGCCGATAGTTTTCCGGCCTTTGTCTCCTCGGTCATTCAGGGCTCCACCGAAACCACTTTTTATGTTCTGGCGGTATATTTTGGAGCCGTAAAAATAAGCAAGGTCGGCGCAGCTTTGCCTTGTGCATTGCTGGCCGACCTGGCCGGAATTGTGGCAGCGATTATATTATCGTATCTGTTTTATTGACGATTTTCGCGCATAATTTTGTTATAAACTTCGTGGCTCAGCACAAAATTTTGCACATCATCAGCATTCATTGGTTGATAAATATCTTCAATCCGCTTGGGTGAACCGGTATTTTTAATCTGAAAAGCTTTCCCTTTATAAATAACCAAGCGATGTTGTCCCATCCGTTGAATTTCAATTCCGGGAATGGCATTAACAATAGCCTCGGTTCTTTTTTCTTTGGGAAGTTTTACCACATCTTCAGCCATTTGTTTGGCTTGTTCAATATTTTGCAAAGCCTTTTCGTTGCGGATACTCCCGTTATCGACCACTTCCATAAAGGTATAAATGTAGCCAATAAGATTAGAATAATAAGAAACCCGATCTGTATTCATATCCTAACTCCTGCAATTGTATTAACTCAACATTGTTTCTAGCGAGTATATTGTCGAGATTGTCCGCCGATAGTATAATTTTGACTTTTCAGCGACATATTGTCCAAAATATTTCCATAAAGGGTTGCCTGTTTTCCGCCGTAATAATACGTACTGTTAGATTGGTTATAGGTCACACCCTTCAAAGCATTTCCCATATAATCATATAAGACGTCTTCATTAGCATTTCCACGTAGGAGTTTATAGACTTGTTTAACATGACCGGCCGCAATATTATGAATATCTTTGCGTACATCGCTGGCAATATAATCCATCAAATCTTGCCCATGATCGACCTGATATTTTACTACCAAAGCATTACACACCACATTACCAAACTCATTAGCAAACCTTTTGTCATCTTGTTGTTTCAGTCTGGCATCCAACCTTGCTCTTTCAATTGCTCGGTTAATATTGTTTGAGGCTTCTCTAACAGCCTTGGCCCCGCTTTCCGCGACACGTGCTTTACCATACTCTATTTCGCGTTTAACCTGATCTTTGGTGTTGCCAATCCAGCGTTCAATCACACTTTTTTTCTGCGGTCGGGATTGGGTCTGAGTTTGATAGTTATACGTAGAGCCACCGCTGCTTCTTCCCGAATATTGCACACGGCTTTGCATTTCGGTATTGGGTTCGGGGCTGGGTGAACTGCTGTTTGCGGCCGAGGCCTTGGCCGCTCCTCCGCCAAACAGAGAAGATACAAACACGGCTGCCGTAACGACTTTTTCTTTCCAACTCATTGGAAATCTCCTTCTTTTACAAATTATACTCTTAGTATAACACACAAAACTAAAATAGTAAAGTATTTTTTGTCTATATAAATTTGTGGCAATAATTGCCCTAAAAGTAGGAATTTGCAAGTGATTGGAAGGTCGCAATAATTATGTTCGACAAAACTTAACAAATATTGCGAACTTCCAACTCAAATTAATATTTTTACCCACATTCATCATATATTAAGATTAGCCAGCCTATATTATGATGATAAACTATCAAAAAGGTTTGAAAATGAGGATATTGGTTCAAAGAGTACTTGAGGCGGCTGTGGTCGTGGGCGGAAAACAAGTTTCCTCCATTGGTCATGGTTTGTTGGTGTTTGTCGGAGTAGAAAAAGGCGATGGGCGCTCCGAGGCCGAATACTTAGCCCGCAAGGTTTGCAATTTACGTATTTTTGAAGATGAAAACGGCAAAATGAACCGCTCGGTCATTGATATTGAGGGGTCAATTTTGGCTGTTTCACAGTTCACCTTGTGTGCAGATATGTCTCGAGGCAATCGTCCGGGTTTTGAACAAGCCGCTCTTCCGGCCGATGCCAATCCGCTTTATGAAGAATTCGTTCGTCAGGTTCAAGCGCATAATGTTCCGGTTCAAACCGGAATTTTCCAAGCCGACATGAAAGTCAGCCTTATCAATGACGGCCCTGCCACTTTTATTTTGGAACGTAAAGGAGTCTAGCCATGGCCTCAGAGTTTGAATACGAATTTTTAGAAGCTTTGGAGCGCTTAAGACACATTCCCTACCATCGAACCGATTTGTTGTTGGAGGTAGAACAAGAGCTATACACCAAACTTGAGCAAACTCCGGAAGATATCACCGGACTGATTGTTTTTCTCAAGACCCAGCAAATGCAGGGCAATGCTGAAAAATCAAGGGCACTGGCACACAAAATTTGGAAAATCGGGGGCAAAATTTCTCCCTACATGGAAACTGTCTATACGGAACTTTTGTTGTCATTAGGCTTGTTAGATATGGGCTTGACCATTTTGCAACCGCGTTTTGCCGATGTCAGCAAGAATATTGCACTGTTTGGAGGAATATTTATTCGGTTTGCACTGCTGACCGGTAATATTGCCCTGCTTGACAAGATTTTAAGCGGAGATTATGGCAAGAGCAATATGATGCTGCGAGAATTTGCCGATACCTACCAGCGCCTCGACTATGGAGAACATTTTAAAAACACGCAGCGTTTAGTCGCCGAAACACTTCAAAATCATCGCCTTGGTTTTGAATATACCTTGTACCACGACCGTGGTTTTACTGATGTTTCCGCCACTTATTATACTGACATTCCTCTTTCCCAATGTCAATCTGCCACCAAAAGCCTTAACCAAAAAATCGAAGGCTACCATACTTCTACTGGCATCAAACGGCTGTATAATTATGAAGTCAAACTCAAAAATATCAGCGAACATCCAGAAGACAGTCAGGTAATGGCGCACGCCGCAGAAACATCTATGGTCTCAAGCCCTACCGATACGGAAGATTTGGCTAAGGATTGGGGGTTATAAGTTCGCTTTGCGCCCGTTCGGTAGCCTCGCCGCGGTTTGTATCGCGTTCAATTTTCTTGTATAGCAATTTGGCCGCGTTCTTAAACAATTTTTTCAAGAGCCGAAACGCCACATCTTGCTCATTGTCTTGAGCCGTAAACAGCACAAACCGATTTTGATGTTCCGTAATCATAATATGGTTTTCGGCATTTCGGAGTTCTAGTGCCACCACCATTTGCAACCGATTATTATTATCATTTATCGGGTCAACTTTAGCCCGCAACACATCGGAATATATGGTATAGTCAGCCTCTTGAGGAGTTTCGACAATCTCAATATTGGGCATTTCGGCAAAAATTTGTTTTAAGACCTTAGCAAAATTATTGGATCGAGTGTTATTATAAAAGCGCGTTGGCTCAAAATATAGCTTAGCCGGAGGGGTATCCGAAATTCCGTTCGGCTGAATTAGCATTTTCGGATTAGGAGCATCCACTTCCGGATAAAGCTCTTGAGGATTGGGGTGAGCTTTTTCTTCCATAGCGGCAATTTCGGCCCGATGTTTGATTTCATCTTGGGTTTCTTCCCAAGCCGATTGCAAGTTTTCGGGTTTTATCGAGCCGCGCACCTCCACACACAATTCACGTCCATCTTCGACTATGGTTTTGACATTAATATCATCAAGATAATTATCAATCAGATTATAGATAAGTATGCTCAAATCATGGTCATTAAGTTGTTTGCGATATTGTGCGAGTTCCGGCATATTTTCTGCCGCCGCATAGCTGGCCATATCGGTCACCCGCACCCGCACCGACGATTTTGGTTCGTTCTTACTGATTTTCTCACAAGCATTACCATACACCTCAATTGGCGCAGCCGAGGGGACGGAAATTTCTTGTGCCTGAATAGAGCCGCAACAAGCAAACAAGAGCGGCGTCAGGAGCAACCTATTCCAATACATTACCACCAACTTCTGTCATCATTTCTCACACGGCGAATATTTTCTTTCCATTCTTTAATCACACCGTTTCTTTGGTCTAACAAAATCAACCGATAAATAATCACCGGAGAGTCATAATTCAAAATTTCCGCAGTATCAATTTCGGTTTCAAGGAAATAGTCAGCCTCATACTTATTATTGGTCAACTTGAAGGTATGCGAATTTTCCAAAATTTTCTGAGTTTCCTTATGAGCCTGATAAAAACCATCGGGCAGGCGATCGTCATAAATCTTGACATCACGCACGTATAAAGACGGCACTTCGTCATCTTTAGTTTCATACAAAGGAGCGGTTTCATCTAACATTTTGTTAAGTGCGCGGCGTGCCACAATAGCATAGACTTTGGGGTCGATATTAGCCTCAAAGTTAACTTCTTGAGCATCACGATATTCCAGACCATAATCTCCGCTTGGAGCCAGCACTTGGAGCTGCGGTTCCATTTCTTGATAACGAATTTCGCGGTGCTCGCGTGGTTGCGGTTCGGGTTGGTGTGGCAGAGGCGCCACCGGTTCATTACGCACTTCAAGCACATTGCCTTCTTCATCAACATATTCCACGCGTTGCATTAGAGGCTGAGTTTGGGGCTGTGATTGGACTTGAGGCTTAGGCTGAGGTTGCGGCTGGGGCTTGGGTTGAGAACTAAGCTGGTCATAAGGCATGGGTTGGAGCTGGTGACGTGGTTCTGCCACCTCTTGTTCTGGGGCATTAAGCATTAATTCTTCATCTTCATCAGGAAACACCGCTGTGCGCTGACAAGCCGAAACACTGCATAACAAAGCCAACATTAGCAAAGATTTTTTCATTTTACCTATCCTCAAGTTCAACCTTATTACACAGTATAAATAAATTTTAAATTTTGGCATTAGTTTTTTGAGTTATTCACTACAATTACGCAATACCCGACTAAGGGCTAATTTCTTTGTTTGCAATTTTAATAAAATTTATGTAGATTAAGACTGATTTTAACAAACAAAGGTCATGGACTTATGGTCATTACATTCACGGCAATTTTGATTGGGCTTTTAGCATTACTGCGCCCATTGCAAAAAAACAGTTTTTATATTTTGCATAGTGCATTGGTCATATTGAGTGCCTATTATATTGAAACGCACTATTTCAAATGCACGCCTTTTGCCCCCAAAACTTTTATGTTGTTTGTCGTTTTTCAGCTGGCATTTATTAATCCGGTAACCATGTTGGCATACTATGTTGATAAGCGCGCTGCCCGCAAAGGGGCTTGGCGAGTTCCCGAGGCCAATTTGCACACCTTGGAGTTTTTAGGCGGCTGGCCGGGAGCTTTGCTGGCCCAAAAATTGTTTCATCACAAGACCAAAAAGCAGAGTTATCAAACGTCGTTTATGTTGGTGGTTGCTTTTGAACTAGCAATCATATACTTTATAATCAAATTTATTATGGCTTAAGCCCAAATTGAAACTTGAGGATAGCATGTCTAAAAAAGCAGAAATTAATGTTGCGGATTTACACTTTTCCGAACACTACAAAAAAATGTGGCCGTTTATCAAACCCTACTGGTTTCGGGCCTTGGTCGCGGTTTTATTAAGCATTCCGATTGGTGCCTTAGATGCGGTGGTGGCTTGGGCTTTGCGTCCGTTTATGGATGTGGTTTTGGTTGAGAAAAACATTGGCTCTGCCTGGTATATTCCCTTTGCTATTGTTGGTTTTACGGTAGTGCAGGGCGGTTTGAACTACTGTGCCACCTATCTCAATGCTTGGGTCGGCCTCAAAATCACCCAAGATTTGAAACGCGCCTTGTATCGCAAGTTGCTGTTTTTAGAGCCGGCATATTATGATAAGAACAATTCCGGTTACATTGTGCAGCGTTTCTCCACCGATGCAGACCAGGCCTGCGCCAGCATGGTCGACAATGTCAAATTGTTTGTTTCGCGTTTGTTTTCATCTCTGTCGCTGATTGGGGTGCTGATATACAATTCTTGGCAGTTGTCGATTATTGCCATTGTCGTTTTGCTCTGCGCATTATTGCCGTTAGCGCAGGTTAAGCGGCGTATCAAAGGGGTAATTATGCAAGGTGTGGTCGAAGCCTCCAAGATTCTGACCAACTACAACGAAACCTATTCCGGTGCCAAGACGATTGCCTCATACAATTTCCAAGAGCGCACGTATCGCAGTTTTGATGAAAAATTACGAACCATTTTTAAGTTAGGGATTAAGCTGGTGCAAAAAACCGCTTGGATGACGCCGATGATGCACGTTGTTGTATCTATTGGTATTGCCGCGGTTATCGGCTATGGTAGTTATCTGATTGTCAATGGTAAGATTACGAGCGGTAGCTTTGTATCATTTTTGACTGCGCTGATAATGCTTTATGGTCCCATCAAAGGCATTGGCAAAAATTATAATGCGGTTATGGTTTCGTTTATGGCCATTGAGCGCGTAATGGAAATATTGGATATCAAACCGGCCATTACCGACAAAGCCCATGCCAAGAAGTTGCAGTCCAAACATAATGATATCTGTTTTAAGGATGTGGTGTTTGAATATGTTGAGGGAGTTCCGGTCTTAAAGGATATCAATTTGGAAGTCAAATCCGGCACCACCATAGCGCTGGTCGGCAATTCCGGTGGCGGCAAAACCACTCTGGTCAATTTACTGCCGCGGTTTTATGACGTTACTTCCGGCTCAATTACCATTAACGGCGTAGACATCCGCGATTATACCCTCGCATCTTTGCGCGACAAAATTGCGGTAGTTTTCCAAGATAACTTCTTGTTTGATGGCACCATTCGGAGCAATATTTTGTTAGGCAAGGAAGATGCCACAGAAGCAGAAATCCATCGGGCATTGAAAATGGCCTACCTTGATGACTTTGTTGCCACCTTGGAAGATGGTTTGGATACAGACATCGGCGAGCGCGGCACCTTGCTATCGGGTGGACAGCGCCAAAGATTGGCGATTGCCCGCGCCTTTCTCAAAAATGCCCCGATTGTGATTTTAGACGAGGCCACCTCGGCGCTTGATAATAAGTCGGAAGCGGTGGTTCAAAAAGCTGTTGACAACCTCATGCAAGACCGCACCGTATTTGTGATTGCGCATCGATTGTCCACTGTTCAGAATGCCGATAAGATTGTGGTGATAAATGACGGTGAGATAATCGAGCAGGGCAAACACGAAGACTTGCTCAAGATAGAAAACGGTGCCTATCGAATGCTCTATAACGCGCAGTTTAAGAAAAAATAGTGCAATTAAAGAAAAGCCCCGACCATAAAATTAGTCGGGGTTTTGGTTATTGTTTGTCGACGAGTTCGATTCTAATTTCTTTGTTGTAGAAAATGAGCAGTTTTTTAATTAGGCTCAAATGGGTGTACCGACCAATCTCGGCGCGATCAATATACTTGGGTGGAATTCTGAATGTAATAGCCAGTTGTTTTTGGGTGATACCTTTTTGCCAGCGGGTAATCATGAGTTCGTGACCAATGGCACGGCGGATTTTATCAATGTGAAATTCTTTAATAATCATAAGTTTTGCTCCTAAAGTTTTGATTAAAACAAAACCGCCCATTCGAAAGAAAAGGCGGTGGAGCTGAAAAACTGTACAGACACAGTCACGCTTATTCGACCGAAAACGGCTTATCTCGCGCACTCCACCTCAGGTGGAAATATCTGTAGGGTGTTTTTCAGACACCACAGTCTATCACTAAACTGCAAGAGTTAGATTAAGAATAAAAGTGCTAAATTGCAAGTGAAAATTTGCTAGCAAAGAGTCATCCCTCGTTCTTCGGAGAAAAACATCCAACCAATAAACTCATCCCCCCATTGCGTTAGCACTCGTCC
>CALXUQ010000035.1 GCA_944391725.1 uncultured Alphaproteobacteria bacterium
AGGTTAAATGGAGAAGAGTTCTTTGCGTTCTAAAGTGTGGCGAAGGTTGCAAGAATATTTGGCGTGTCCCTGAGGGACTTGTTTTTTACGCTATAAGCCACAAATCTTGAGCTTTTAGACGTGGCTGAAGTTGAGTTATTTGTGTTTTAGGTTAAATGGAGAAGAGTTCTTTGCGTTCTAAAGTGTGGCGAAGGTTGCAAGAATATTTGGCGTGTCCCTGAGGGATTTGTTTTTCACGCTATAAGCCACAAATCTTGAGCTTTTAGACATGGTGAAGGTTGAGGGGAAGTTTTAGTGCTAAGGTAAGGTTTGAGGTAGGGAGTTTTTTTGTTGACTCTGGGCATTAGTCCTGCTAAGAGGAGTTTATAAACAAATTATTAACCTATTAAATTTTAGATATTATGGAAGCAAATAACAACAAAATCAAAGTTGGGTGGTATGCCTTTGCAGGCGGTAAGTTTTCGCCAGATTCTAAGGCTTATCCAAACTGTCAAGGTGTGGTGGCATGTTTAAATCCGGATCCGAATGCGCCGGTTGGTAAACAAGGTTTAATCCTTACCCCTCAACAGCTCCATCTTGAATGGGCAAGTGAGGTGGGCGAAGTCTTTATTAATGATTTGGAAGATGGAGCGACTAACACCAAAAAACTGGTTGCTTATGCGCTGAAAAATGGGATTAGCTTTCCGGCGGCAGATTATTGCCACTCATATTCGCAAAACGGGGTGAAACCGGGAAAGGGTTTTTTACCGGCCATACGACAATTACAGCAGATGGTGGCTAATCGCGAAATTGTAAACGAGGCGCTAAAGGCAATTGGCGGAGATATATTGCGAGGTTGGCTGGGGTCTTCTTCGGAATATAGCAGAAACGGTCTTTGGGCGGTTTGGGCCAACAATGGTAATTTGTTTGGTGGTTGTAAAATTACCAACATTTATGTTAGATGTGTGATAGCATTTTAATAATGATTTCTAATCAACAAAACTCCTTGCCTGAGGGCCGGGAGTTTTTTTGTTGGGTGTTTTTGAGTAAATCTATTTATCTTTGATTAAGAAATGTGACATTTTTGTAAAAATTTACAAAATTGACCAAAAACGTCTTGCACCAAGCCGAAATTTGTGCTATTTTAGCTCCAGTTAAAGTTAAGGAGGTTGCTATGAAAGTTTCTGCAGACGCGCTTTGGAAAGATTTTAAGAAGTTGTCGGTTGATGAACTGATTGAGTTTTGCCACTATGTACAAAATTTCTCTTGTGCTCCTGAGATAAAGCAAGAGGCACTGGCAAAAATTCAAAAAAGAGCACTTAGTCTGATGGATCGGCTCAACAAGCAACCTAATATCTTGGCTGATTATGAAACTGCAGAAAAACTGGTCAATGCCTTTGGGGAATATAATCACGAACGCAAACTGATTTATCCGGTGGCACACTCCTTAAAAATTAAAATCCGCAAAGCGAAATATTATCTGCAAAAAGAAGCAACACCAGCGGTTATTCCGGTATCTTCATTGAACAAAGCAGATGCGAAAGTGGAAACACAAAATTTTGCACCATTGTTTACGGCCGAGAAACATGAGCCGGCAGAGGAGTTGAGTTCAAATGAAAATAATGAACCAAACAGCTCCTTGCAGATTAGATTTACCGGTAATATGGATTTATCGGGTGTGAAAATTCCGGAATTTGATTTTGAGGAAGATGAAAAAGTAAATTCTAGTTTGCCAAAGACTACAAAGAAGAAAAGTTATACAAATATTGTTGCTCCTTATAAATCAACGGTGATGATGCTAAAGCAGAAAGCTTTAACTCTCAAAGAAAAATCTCAGCTGCTGAAAGAAAAAACAGCCCCGATGCGGGCGAAAATTTCGGCTGGGCTCAAAGATGCTAAGCATGATTTGGGCGAAGAGATGAAACGTTGGCAGACAATTGCCGGAGCTGCGGTTATTTTGCTTTCGGGTTTTGTAATTGGGGCCACAAACCATGCGCAAAACCAAAGAAATGCTGAGCAAAAAGTTCGTAAAGCCGAAACTCCTGCCAAAAAGGGAGATGAAAAAACTTTTACGGATTTTCAAAAAGTGCAAAAACAACAAGCCGCTAAGGTTGATACGGCTGCAATTAAGTCTTATCTTAACAGTGGACGCGCTTAATTAATTATTCAATTATGTAATTTTTTTTAATAGTGCAGGGTGTTTTTTCCTGTTCTATGGTTAGTGGGCAGAGGCTATCACAAAAGAAAAATTCTGCTTCTTAAACTGTAATTTGATTAAATTGCAATTTTGGGGGTAGATTTAAACCTAATTTTGTGGTATCTTATGCCCGTTCTGGGAAAACTTCCTTATGTTTTGCATAGGGATTTATATATAGGATGTGGTGATGAACAAAAAAATTACTTCTAAAATTGCATTTAACTCCGGTGATTATGTGGTCTATCCGGCTCATGGTGTGGGTAAAGTTGCTGATATTACCAAACAGAAAATTGCCGGTTCGGAGTTGGAGCTGATTGTGGTTAACTTTGACCGCGACAAAATGACTTTGCGTATCCCAATGGCAAAGGCCGAAACTACCGGTTTGCGCAGAATCTCGGCAGAATCGACCATGAATGATGCTCTGGGTGTGCTCAAAGGTAAAGCCAAAGTCAAAAAAGTGATGTGGTCAAGACGGGCGCAGGAATATGAAAACAAAATCAATTCCGGAAACCCGGTGGCAATCGCAGAGGTTATTCGTGATCTTTATCGCAGTGAGAATTTGGCCGAGCAATCTTACAGCGAGCGCCAAATCTATGAGCAGGCACTTGACCGCTTGGCTAATGAATATGCGGTATGCGAAAATATTTCTTCGGCTGATGCCACCAAAAAACTACTGGATATTTTAGCTAAGTGAAATTGGCTTAAGGCTTATTGGAAGTCCCTCGGTTTTGAGGGACTTTTTTTGTGCAAAAAGAATCGTTTGGAATCGGAATCTTTTTGGGGATAAATGAATTATATAATTTTGAGTGATTATTTTTGTGCATAAACCGCGAGTCGGAAAAATTGGGCGGTTGCGAATCTAAAAAAGTTAATTAAAAGTTAATCATCAGGAAGAAATTTTACGGATGACTAAGATGATTAATGAGAATGATTTTTTATATAGTCAAACAGACGGAATTATAGTTTCGGCTTGTCCGGTGCTGCTGGAAGAAAATCCGGCAACAGAGAATCTGTGGGGATATTATCTTTGTATTGAAAATAATTCCAAAAAGAAAATTCACTTGGTCGGTAAAGACTGGAATATTACTGATGATCGTGGTAACCGTTATAATGATGATACGGCCGGTTTTAAAGGTGAAATTCCTGAGTTAGAACCTGGTGAGTGTTTTGAATATACCAGCACTGCTCCGCTGAACTCTTCAAATGCGGTGTTCTATGGCTGTTGCAAAATCAAAAAAGAAGGCCAGGATAAGATTGAAGATATTAAAATACCTACCTTTTTCCTGACCTCTAATCGGGCTCTGCGCAGTGCAGTGTTGCACTAGTTTTCGTAGCTTTGAATGTAGCCGTTGTTGTTGACGTACATATTTAAGTATTTGCGGATGCTTTCTTCCATCTTGAGGTCAAATTCATCAAAGAGTTTGTTGGCCATACCGTTCCAATATTTTTCTTTTTCTTCAATGGTGGCATCGGCCGGAATGATGAGCTCGCGCCAAGCCTGAATTTCGGTTTGGGCGGTGTTTTCATCGGCGGCATCGGCAATCTTGAGCACAACGTTTAGACGAGCAGTATAGACAATGCGGTCTTTGTAAAACAATTTGCCGGATTTTTCAATCTCTTCGGTGACGCTGGCATCTTTGATGATGAAGGTGGCCGTCTTATCACTTGAGTAATCAACAGCGGACAAGCGGTCTTTGGCCCAAGTTTTGGCCGTGGCTTCAATCGGGATGGGGAACATATGCTCAACATAGGGAGCTTTGAACTGCGGAGTGAACTCCGAGACAGTTTCAATCTTGTTGACTTTGAGCTCAATCGGAGCTTTGTCAGTAAAGCGCGGCGTGTTAAAACGCTGAACCTCCGGTGTTTCGGTGGTGGAACAAGCCGAAACCAATAAAATTACCGCGAGTGCACCAAATAGTTTTTTGAATTGTTTCATGGTCGTAACCTATCTCATAGAATTTTGTTTATTCCAAAATACTATTGAGAGATTAAAATTTTCTTAAGTTCTGTCTATTGTTTTAAGATTTCGCCTTTATCAAAGCTATATTGCTCGGAACAGAACTGGCAAGTGGCGGTGATTTTGCCTTTTTCGCATAAAGATTCAATTTCTTCGGGCTTAAAACTTGACAAAGTAGCTTGCAACTTCTCCCGGCTGCAACGGCACCCAAACTGATAATCTTTGGAGCCGGACACGACTAAGTCATTGGAATGATACAGGCGATGAAGAATTTCAGCAGAGCTCAATTCGCTATTGAACATTTCATCAGCTTGGAGACTTTCCATAAAGATTTTGGCTTCATTCCAACTTTCGGTCAGGTCGGCATGAGGGTCAATTTTGCCGCCGAGTTCGGGCAGCTTTTGGATGAATATGCCACCGGAATTCCAGGTGTCGGAATCTCCTTCCGGAGCACGCACAAACAACTGCAAGTCAGTGTCAATCTGTTCAGATTGCTTGAAATAGCGCAGAGCACATTCGCTCAAAGTCTTGCCCTGAAGGTCAACCACACCTTGATAGAGCTCGGATTTGTCGCCTTGGTCCACCGTGAAGGCCAAATAGCCTTCGCCCATGAGGTGAGGGGCGGGTTCAATTTCTCCATCGGTTTTGCGCAGAGCTTGAGAATTTTTCAAATGCTCCTCGTCAAAACGAGCATAAGCGCGGACTTTGCCTTCGGAGGTGACATCAACCACAATCATGGATACCGGTCCGCTGCTCTTGGTTTGCAGGGTGAATAAGCCATCATATTTCAAGGTGCTGGCCAGCAATACGCCGAGAGCGGTGGCCTCCGCCAAAACCGCAGAAACCGGACGAGGGTAGGCATGCTTGCTCAAAATGGTATTAATTACTTGGTCTAAACGGACCAAGCGGCCGCGGAATGCTCCGTTGTTGATGTGAAAAGACACACAGGTATCAAAATTTTTATTAGGCAAATGTTTATTCCTTATGCTAAAGTGATTTGTATATTAGGTATAGTGTATGAAAAAGGAATTTTCAAGTGCTAGAAGATGTAACCAGGCCTCAAAAGGTGCGTGCGCCCAAGAAAATTACAAAAACACGGCTGCAAAATATTGCTCTGTATTATTTGCGGCGCTTTGATACCAGTGTGCAAAATTTGCGAGAATTGTTGCAGAAGAAAATTGTTGAATATGCCCGCTATAATAAAGATTTTGACCAAGGGGAAGCTTTGCTCTGGGCTGAAGAGGTGCTCAAGAAATTTGAGGAATGTCATTATCTTGATGACCGACGTTTTGCCGAAAATAAAATTCGCGGATATTTGGTGGCCGGAAAACCAAGGCGCTATATCGAGAATAAACTGCGCGAAAAAGGGGTCGGTTTTGAAACGATTGAGCAATGTTTTGAAGATGCGGATTATGACCCTTGGGAAACGGCCCTTAATTTTGCCCGCAAGAAAAAAATTGCCGGCTTTCGGGAAGATGTCGAGAAACGGAGAGAAATGCGCCAGAAAGATATGGGAACTCTGGTGCGAGCGGGGTTTGATTATGATTTGGTTCTGAAAATTTTGGATTATTCGCCCGATGAAGAATAAAAATAGGGGCTAAATGAAAAAAATACTTGATTTATTATGCCGCTTTGTGTATGAAAGATGAGAGTTAACGATAGGGGTATAGCTCAGTTGGTAGAGCACCGGTCTCCAAAACCGGGTGTCGTGAGTTCGAATCTTACTGCCCCTGCCAATAAAAAAGGTCACCTTTTAAGGTGGCCTTTTTTATTGGGATTTAGGGGAAGTTGATGAGAACTCACGAGAAAGTGAGTTTGACTACCAGCGAGAGGCGGGCTTTAAGAATGTCGGCGACCGAAAGGTCGTGAGCGCCAGTGCAACTCTGAGCGATAGCACAGAGTAATCGTCTGCCCCAGCCAATTAGATGAAGATGCTTTAATGCGTATTTTTTTTCTTTTTAAATCAATAAGTTAATTAAGTCAGTGTGGCATGTATCTATTGAAGTTGTTTCCCCAAGCATTTTATACAGTGTGAAGCTTATTGCCTATCAAGATATATTGGTTAGCATAAATCAGATTTGAATTGGTATTATTTAAGGTACAGCTTAATCTATGGATAAAGCTTCAACAAAACTTAAGTAATATCATATTGACAAATAAAACAAAATATCTTATGTAGCATATACTGCAAAAATGACAAAATTATACGCAATGAACAATATTCCTATTCTAACTCTACCAATTAAACCGTCATCATATCAAAAAACTGGAATGTTCTTATCTCCTGTATTCGCTTATTTTTTAGCTAAAAAATTAAATGGAAAAAATATAACTTTTTTAAATTTATTAGATACATATAAAAACCAAGTTGACTATATTCCCAAATTTACTGATACTTGTCAAAGATTAGGAATAGTTACTAATTCTAGCTTTAGTGATTTGTATATGAAATCTAAATTATTTGATAAGGTTGATATTCTTGCGTCACAAGGATACATTTATTCTGATAAAAGAGATATCATTATTTGTTCTTGTGGCAAAATTGATTGCTTAAAAGAAAGTTTGCATTCTCGAACCGGAAAAACAAATTATACTTGCTTTGATATTCCTACATGCAAATTATGTCATGAAAAATGTAAGATTATTGAAAAAGACGTTCTTTTATTAAAGCCTCCAACATTAGATATAGATAAATATTTTTTCTTTCCTACTTATTCAACAAAAGATTTTGTTGAATTAAATACAAAATTTCATACTAGAGAAATTCTAATTTCAAAACAGAGAGATACCAACATACATTATAAATTGGGTAAAAATACATATAATTTAGATATTGATTTCTTTTGGGCAAATTATGCTTCATTGTGGCAAAATAAACAAAAAATAATATTAGGAAGTCAACGTAGTATTTATCCTTTATTTCTTGTTAATGCACTGCAAAAACTTCATAATCCCGACAACGAAACATTCACAATATTGTTTCCTTATATGCAAAACAAACACTCAATTGATATTGATAAAGAACTTGAATGTTTAGATAATGATAAAATAAAGGCAATGTATTTATTATACTCAATTAAATTTAAAGATAAAATATCCAATTGGGATCCGAATGCATTAAATAGTATAAAAAAACTTACCCAAGCAGAAATTGATAATATCTATCAAGAATTAATAAATCCAATTTCCCTTAAAGATGGAACTTTGTTTCGTCAATCTGTACTTAATTCTATCAATCAACTAAATATACGAAATATCATACAAATCAACCGCAAATCTAACAAAAAATTTCAAGTTCCTTGGTCTGTGCGGAAAAATGACAATTTCCTCCAATCGGAAATGTAAGTACAGGGTTGGTATGTCCAAAATCCAGACCATAAATCAATGGTAAATTTCTTAATTTGGGATTATTTTCTATAAACTTGCTAACTTTTTCTTTATTCATAAAAGATTCTTTTTTAAATCTTCCAATTAAAATAGCCTGAACCGTTTGAAAAAAAGACATTTGTGTCAACTGAGTAAGCTGACGTTCAAAAAAGAAATCTGGTCCATTTCCACTTGGCATTGAGCGGACATGATCATCTTCCTCTAACAAAAGAACTGTTTTATCCGTTTCAGGAAAGTATGGTGTACCGCAAAGCAAAGCAAAAGATGATAAATTACCGCCAATAAGAGTACCTGAAAAATCTTTAATATTAAAATAGCAAATATCTTCTCTAGAACGAATAGTTTGCCAACGATCATCACTATGAAGCAAGCTATGAGGAATAACTACCTTTTTTTGTTTCAGCATAGCTAAAAAATATTGATAAGAAAAATCATGTTTATTTAGTCCAAAAGTAGCAAACTGCGTAAAAACTGGAGATAAAAATGTTATTTGTTTAGTTTTAGCATATACCGCATTTAAAAGAACCGTAATATCGGACATTCCACACAAATGTTTAGGATTTTGATTCAATATTTCCCAATCTATATAATCTAATAGTTGATTACAATTAAAACCGCCAGAATATGCCATCACAGTATCCGCGCTTTGCTGTTGATATGCCGCATGCAAATCTGCAACACGATCCTCAATAGAAGAGGAAAAACCATTGCAAGGTTTTTCAAAAAAATGTTTCGAAAAAATAATCGGGTTAAAATGTTTTTGCAATTCTAAAAGTGATTTTTGTTTGATTTCTTCTTTAAGATAAAAAGCTGTTTTAGATGGTGATATCAAATATAGACCACTCATGCTTCCTCCAATTTACTTGTAATTCTTTTACATAAAGATTCTAATTCGTCAGGATTAAATTTTTTATTAAACCATTTTAATCTATCAAATAGATTATCAGATAATAATATACCTGCTTCTTTAATTCTGGAAAAGGCCTTTCTACGTTGCTTATCTAAGCCATATTCCTGTCCTATTTCATTTCTTATCAGCAATGACGCTTGAAATATTTGCCTTTTAATTCTCATTTTTAGAATATCCCTATTAAGGGGAACATAGCAAAAATTTTGCCCCCAAACGACAATATTTCTTAAATACATAACAATCCCTTCCCGTATAGTCATATCAGTATGCATAAATGCTCTGCTAAGAATAGAATCGTCTATTTTAACCTTCCCTTTAAGGTTTTCTTCCCCAAAAATCATAAACGATATTTTATTAATTTTTGTATCTAATTTTTGTTGTAACTCTTTTATGTCAAACATATCGTAATAAGAAAAAAAACTTCCTTTTACTATTACATTAAAATCAATATCTCTTATTGATGAATCGGTACTATATCCATAACTTCCACCTATAGATAGCTGTAGTATCTCCACATTAGGAAATTTACTAGAAATATAGGACAAAATAAGAGAAATATTCTCTTGTATGTTCTTAACTCTATCCTCTATAATCTTAAGTTGACTATCTGATAATAACTGCAAAAAAATATTGTGTTCCACTTGTGCTGAGAAAGAAATTCCCCCCATATCATTAGATAACTCTACTAGAGGCTTATCCAAGGGGGCATATTCTCCAATTTCATAATCTTTTCTATAATTCATATCTTCACTATAAAATTATTAAAAATTATGTCAACAAAATTACTTATTTGTAGACTGTCTTTAGTCCGTGGATTATCCTATATTCCCATGCCAATAAAAGAACCGTCCGAAGGGGTGTTTTTTTACGATTAGCACAATGTTAAGAATGTTGCGGTAGATGTATTAAAAACTTATGTGAGGGAGGATAAAATGCAATTTACATCGGCTAAGCTCATTTGGACAAGGGAACCTAAAGAATATAAAATTGCGGATGGGAAGATTGAGATTGTCACAACTCCGCATACCGATTTGTGGCAAAGGACTTATTATAATTTTCAAAATGATAATGCGCCGGTTTTGCAAATGGAAACGGATGAAAAATTTTTTTCATTTATTGTAAAAACCGAATTTGACAGCAAACACCGTTTCGATCAATGCGGGGTGGCGGTGTATTTGAATAGTGAAAATTGGCTCAAGGCTTCCATTGAATATGAAAATGAGGCTATGCAACATTTGGGTAGTGTGGTGACCAATGAGGGATATTCTGATTGGGCCACGACAGAGATTGAGGCTAATATAAAATCGATGTGGTATCGCTTAAGTCGCCGCAATAATGATTTTTGCATAGAAAACTCGGTCGATGGTAAGTATTTCAAACAAATGCGGATATGCCATCTGAATAAGGCCAATGAGAAAATAAGCTTTGGAATATATGCTTGTAGTCCGGAAGCATCTTCTTTTAGAGCGATATTTACCAATATGGAAATGGTTGAATGTCAATGGAAAGCTCATGACGGTCAACAACCAGATTAATTTAAGCTCTAGGGAAACCGTCCGAAAGGGCGGTTTTTTTGTGGGAGTAATATTGGGAAAATTGAAATGTAAAAAATCTTGTTAAGACTATTTTATGGAAATGGGGTTATTCTTTAAGAAAAATGCAGTCTAAAAATTTGTAGGGAAGGAAAAGCAGCGAGATGGCAAATATCCAAAAGTTATTATCAGGATTTGAGGAGTTTTATAAGAAATATTTTGTGGAGCAAAAACATATTTACCAAGAGCTGTATGATAAGGGGCAATCTCCTAAAACTTTGGTGATTGCTTGTAGTGATTCTCGGGTCGATCCGTCGATTTTGTTAGGAACTGCTCCGGGGGAGATTTTTGTGATTAGAAATGTGGCAAATTTGGTGCCGGTGTTTGATTGTGATATGAGCCATTGTCATGGTACTTCGGCTGCGTTGGAATATGCTGTTAGGCATTTGAAGGTGGAAAATATTATTGTTTTGGGGCATAGTCAATGCGGAGGTATTAAAACACTTGTGGAGGAGCATAATCATAACCACAATTTTATTGATACTTGGTTGGAAATTGCCGACACTCCTGAAATGCGCCGTTTGTGCCAAAAACATGATAATGAAGAAGCTTGTTCATTGTGTGAAAAAGAAGCTATTCGGATTTCAATGAATAATCTAATGACATTCCCATTTGTGGCAGAAGCTTGTCGCGAACAACGTTTGAAAATTTATGGGTGGTATTTTGACTTGCAATATGGAAGATTAGATGAAATCAAATAAGTTGAATTTGGACAATTTTGTCAAATATGATATTGCGCGTATGATGAAATTATTATATACTCTTAAAAAAAATTGGTTAGTACCTTAACGGAGTTGAGCTGATGAGTAATTTTACTGATGAGAATGGAAAACCGATTGATGTTGTCAATGAAGGCAATTTGGCGGAATTCCAAGCTTGGTTGTTAGAAAATCAGCAGCCGCAAAATCTGCCTGGGCAGCGTGTTAAGGTGGTTCCGGAATTGAGTTTGGAGACGATATTAAGCGATGAAAACGGCAAAGCTCTAAAACTTGATGAACATCAGCAGCGATATGTTGCGCGTGTAGTGTTGGCGACGCATTATGATGATAAATCGCTTGATTTGATGCTTAATTCGGCCGAGAAGTATCCGTATCTTTTGGGGGAAGCTAACTATATTACCGGTGCTAGTTGGGCGAACAGTTATGGTAATTTTTATAGCCGTTGTCATGATAAAATAGCGGCTCGCAATGTTGTTGATAATATTCCGGTTATTCGCGCCATTGTGATAAGCGGAGGAATGTTGCACGGACAATATGGAACAGGGAAAATTACAACCTTGTCATCAGCCAACCAAAAACATTTAAATGAGATTTTTCAGTTATCCAAATTTGCTCCATATCGAACTTATTCTAAAGTGGAAGATGCTGCATCTCGTTGTATGGAGGAAATGGCGACTTCTAAGCTAGTTAATTATCAGCAGGCATCTGCGGAATTTCGCAAATTTATTAATCAGCAAATTGCCATAAGTTATGAGGATGTGAGGGGTTTGCTTAATGAATTGAAGCCGGAATTCTATGATAAAGAATTGTTGCGTGGAATTTTATCTCGTAATCTGGTGGGAGCAAAGTCAGGCGTAGTACTTGATACTACCAAAGCCAAAACTCAAGCCGAAAAAAACAGAAATATTTTACCGCCATATTATACCAAAACAATTAATGCTTTGGCAAAGTTAGCTGAAGATAAGATGCTTTATGAGGCAGACAATTATGGCCGCTTGGCTCCTTTAACCGAACGCTATAAAGCAGTGTGCATAGAATTATGTGCGGTTAAAGATTGGCGCATGGTGCCGCAAATGGTTAAGGAGAGTGTGGTTAAAGACGGGTATTTGCTCATGGCACAAAAAGAGGTAATTGCTGGCAATGGGGAACAACTCTCTAAGGAAGATTTGGAATTGGTGCTAAACTCAGATCGCAAAGACTATTATCTCAAAAAAATTAATCCTGAGATTTTAGCGCAAAAGAAGGTTAAGTTAAGTGCAGATCAACAGCAAACAATAGCGCTTGGCGATAAAGAAAAATTACTAGCGAGAACTGATGGGGTTATAAGTAGTTTGATTGCCAGCAAAAAATTGTCGTCCCCAGAAAAAGAAGAATTATTGAAGTTGGCTGAGCAACAAATTATGCAAAACCAAAAAGACAAGCAATATTGTCTGGAATATGTGGAAAATTATGAGCAAGATACTAAAATTTTGGCGGAACTTAATCATAAAAGTACAAAGGCTAAGTTTGTATCAGATGGTGTTGCGAAAATTCAGAAAGCATATGCCAATATTGTCGCTAATTTGGCAGCTAATGGGAAAGAGGCAGCGGAACGGCATTTGCAGCCTCAGGAGGTTGAAAAAGTTGTGGCCAGAGCATTGAGTGGTGAGCAAGTTGCAGTAGAATTACCCCTGCATGGCTCTTTGCCTTTGCTGATGGGGCGGAAGGCAGAAAAACAGCGACGGGAGAACTTGGCGCAGTCAATTAATACCTTGAATGAGGTGGTAAAAACTACGGTGGTGCTGGGAGCGACAACTTTTAAAGGTGAAAAAGTGTGGCCTAAGCAATATCGGGATAAGATGTTGGCACAAGAAACCACACAACAGTCAGAAAACGAGTTTAGGTTGGCTAAGTCGGAGTATAATGGAGCTCAGCAACGGTATCAGGATATGTATCGGGATATTGAGCATATCCGAAGTAGGTTGGCTGGTTATGAGCTCCAAGAAGAGAGCTTTAAGAAAGCAAAAGCATGGTTAAATGGGGAGCGAACATCGCTTAAAGCTACGGCGCGCGCTAATTTAGGATTGGACAGTGAACAGGTCTTGGCGGTGGCAGATGCTTCGTTGGAGCCGAAAGATAAAGCCAAGGTTAGAGCGGCAAATAAGAAAATTAGCGATAAGCTCGCAGATAGAGAGCAAAATGTTGCCGGCAAAACAACAGGGGAAAAATTGTTTGCAAAACAGGCCAACCAATATCAAAATCGAAAAGAAAGATAAGATATTTCCGTTTGGAGATTGTATTTTCTGATATTTAAGATTGACAAGCTGAGATTATTGATATAAAAATCAGGCAGATTTGCTTGGCAAATGCCGGGCTTGTGTGTTTTAATCTTTTTTTGATGGATATAATTAATGGCAAAAATTAGTCCGATACAGTTTTTCCGGCAGGTAAAACAAGAAGTTAAAAAAGTTACTTGGCCAACCAGAAAAGAAGTGGTGCAAACCTCAATTATGGTGATTGTGATTGTGGCAATTGCGGCGGCTTTCTTCTTTGTTGTTGATCAGTTCTTTGGTTGGGTCGTTAAGTCAATATTTGGTCTGGGAGATTAGATTTATGGATGCTCGTTGGTATGTCGTCAATGTTCATTCCGGTTCGGAGAAAAAAGCTGCCGAATCGATTAAAGAACAGGCGGTTTTGAAAAAAATGGATGATAAGATTTTGGATATCTTGGTGCCGACCGAGGAAGTGGTCGAGGTTAGAAAAGGTACCAAAGTCAATACGGAACGTAAGTTCTTCCCGGGCTATATCTTGGTTAAGATGGTGATGACCGATGATGCTTGGCACTTGATTAAGAATAATCCGAAAGTGACCAATTTCTTGGGTAGCCGCAACAAGCCTTATCCGATTACGGAGGCAGAAGCTCAACGGATTATTACCCAAATGCAAGAGGGAATTGAGCGGCCGCAAACCGTGGTCGACTTTGAAGTGGGTGAGCAAATCAGAGTTTGTGACGGTCCGTTTGCCTCATTTGTTGGTTTGGTGGAAGAAGTTGATGCCGAAAAAGCACGCTTGAAAGTTTCGGTTTCTATCTTTGGACGTTCTACTCCGGTGGAATTGGAATTTTCGCAAGTCGAAAAAATTTAACTCAATGCTTAGTGCTCAAAAGAAGCTCCCTTGGTTGGGGGCTTTTTTTGAGGCTAAAATTATTGAAAGATTTATTTTTTCAAAAAAATACTTGCAAAATGAATCGATTGTGGTATATAAAGGCGACTCTAAAAATAGCTTGAGGCTGTTTTTGTGAGTGCGAATCGTGCGGATATGTCCGCTTTGTAATAATAACTCGTGGGAGGCCAGCCATGGTCTTGATGTTACCACGAACCTAACAAGAGGTATGAAATGGCTAAGACTAAAAAGAAAATTTTAGGATTAATCAAGCTTCAAATCCCCGCTGGAAAGGCTAACCCTTCTCCTCCGGTTGGTCCGGCTTTGGGCCAAAAAGGCTTGAATATTATGGAATTCTGCAAAGCTTTTAATGCTGCTACTCAGAAGTTGGAACCCGGTATCCCGGTTCCGGTAGTGATTACCGCGTTTGAAGATAAGTCTTTTACTTTTGAGACCAAACTTCCTCCGGTTTCTTACTATCTTAAAAAAGCTGCGAATGTTAAAAGTGGTTCAAAAGAACCCGGAAAAGCGGTTGCCGGTCAGGTTACTTTGGCTCAGGTGAAAGAAATTGCCGAAGCTAAGTTGCCGGATTTGAACTGCTCAACAGTTGAATCGGCTATGAATATGGTTAAAGGTCAGGCCGTTTCTATGGGTATTAAGGTTGTGGAGTAGTGCAATGGCTGGAAAAAGAATCGTAAACGCATATAAAAATGTTGATACTAAACAATCTTATGCTTTGAAAGATGCGGTCAAAATCGTTAAAGATAATGCAACCGCTAAGTTTGATGAAACCATCGATGTGGCTATCAACCTCGGTGTTGATCCGAAATATGCCGACCAGATGGTACGCGGTGTTTGCTCTTTGCCGCATGGTAATGGTAAAAAAGTTCGCGTAGCCGTGTTTGCTCAAGGCGATAAAGCTGATGAAGCTAAAGCTGCCGGTGCTGATATTGTCGGTGCTGAGAACCTGATTGATTCCATCTTGGCTGGTAAAGTTGATTTTGATCGTTGTATCGCAACTCCGGATATGATGGGATTGGCCGGTCGTGTGGCTCGTGTTTTGGGCCCCAAAGGCTTGATGCCGAACCCGAAACTCGGTACGGTGACCACCGATGTGGCAACTGCCGTCCAAAAAGCTAAAGCCGGTGAAGTTCAATATCGTGTTGAGAAAAACGGTATTGTCCATGCCGGTATCGGTAAAGCCAGCTTCTCTGAAGAGCAAATCTATGAGAATGCTAAAACCTTTATTGATGCGATTATCAAAGCTAAACCTGCCGGTGCTAAAGGTACTTATATGAAAAAAGTTACCCTGAGCAGCACCATGGGTGTGGGTGTTCGTGTCGATGCCGCTTCTTTATAAGCAGTAAAGAAGCAAAAAAGTTTGGGGTGGTGAACTTATCACCACCCACATTTGAAAAAACTGATGGGCGATGATATGATTGCAACTTGGTTTTTTCAAAAAACTGTCCAAGACCGCAGGTGGTCGGCTAAGCGGAGAGCGAAAGGGTGGGCTGAGTTGCCTCAGTTAAGCCTAAAAAACTCTTCTATTGGCAATCTTAAATATCCTGCGCAGACGGGAGTAGAAAATATTTGTTGTATCTTTTTTCTCCTGGACAGAGTTTGAGTGCCGTCAGGCTAAAGGACAGGGGAAGTTTTCTTTTCTCTTCTTGGTCTTGGCGGTGGGTGTAAAAGTGACACCATGGTTTGATATGGTGTTTTGTTGGAGACAATAAGTGAACCGCGAAGAAAAAGCACAATTACTCAGCGAACTCAATGAGTTGTTCTCAAAGGCTGAAATCGTTGTCGTTTCCCACTACAAAGGGTTGACGGTTAAGGAAGTTTCAGAACTGCGCGACAATATCAGAAAAGCAGGTGCTGGGTTTAGAGTTACTAAAAACCGGATTACTCGTCTTGCTCTCAAAGGTACAAACTTTGAAAATTTGGCCGACTTGTTCAAAGGTCCGACTGCAATTGCTTTTGCGTCAGATCCGATTTCGGCCTGCAAAGCTTGTGTGGAATTTGCTAAAACCAATGAAAAATTGATTATCGTCGGTGGTGCTATGGGAACCGGTGTTCTCTCTATTGATGAAATCAAAAAGCTCGCTTCTATTCCGTCTATGGACGAACTGCGGGCCAAAATTATTGGTCTGTTGCAAGCTCCGGCTGCCCAATTGGCAAGAGTTACCAAAGCTTACAGCGAAAAAGAAGCTGCTTAGTTCTATTCTTGGAGGGGAAGGGAACTTTTGTTTTAGGTTTTTCTTCCTGCCAAGTCGAGAATTAATGAGTAAAAAAGTGTTTTAGTTTTATTTGTTTAACAAATTTATTGGAGATAAAGATATGGCCGATTTAGCCAAATTAGTTGATGAATTGTCAGCTTTGACCGTTATGGAAGCTGCTGACTTGTCTAAAATG
>CALXUQ010000036.1 GCA_944391725.1 uncultured Alphaproteobacteria bacterium
CCCGGTGACGGTTTGATTACTCCCAATGGCGGTACAGAAACTGACCCGATGGTAAAAGAAAATGCTGAAACCGGAATGGCAAATTCCGGATTGGGAGCCGATATTCCTACTCCCGGACAGACTACTCCGCCAACCTCAGTATCTGCTAATGCCGCTGATGCCACGTCGGGAATCAATCCTGCGGCACCGGCGAGTACACCAAATTCGGGAGCGCTGCCGACATTGCAGCCGGGGAATCCGCTAATTGCCAAAGTTCCTGTTCCGCAAACGGAAAAAGATATTTTGTCTGAGGTCGATAATGACTTGTTTAACCAAATGTCTGACATTGAAAAACAGACGGCTTTGTTAACTTTGGAATTGCGCAGAGAAAAAATTCGGGCCGAAATTGATGCCATGAAAGCACAACGCCAAAAAGCCATTGAAGATCAAAAAAATATGGATGCCGAACGTGAAAATAAGCGCTTGGCTATGGAAAAAGAGCTTGAGCAAAAAATTATCGAGGAGCAGACAAAATTACGCAAAATTGAATTAGCTTATGAGAAATTGCGCCAAGAAAGATTGCTAAATGCTTATAAGGAACATATGCTCGAGCAGGAACAAGAATGGATTAAGAGTAATCAGGCTATTTATGATGAAATTGCCAATCAGAAAAAAGAGCAAGAGCTGTGGACAACCAAATACAAAGAAAAATTGAAAAACTTGGTATCTTTGTCCGAGAATGTCGTGCGTGATGCACAAATTAAAATGGAATCTTATAAGCGTGAGGTTAACGACCTGCAAACGCAAATATCGATTTTGAAAGCTCGAATGGAAGCCCAGCAAAAAACGAATCCGTTTGGTCAGGGAGTGACTGAATCTGGCGGTATCGTTGTGGGCGGAAACGGTGCTAAGGCCGTTACGCCGGTGAAAAAATCCATTAATCTCGGGGATTTGTACGCGATTATGGAGATTACCGGTCAGAATGATGATATTAATGCCAAACTCATGAACCGTGAAGGACAAACTTTCTTGGTTAAGGTGGGAACAAAACTAAAGAGCGGCGATGTGGTAACAGAAATTACACCGACACACATTAAGACTGAAAATGAAGGCGACGAAGCTTATTTGTATTTTGCTTCCGGCGGAGTGATGGAAAGTGAGCCGGAATCCGGTTCGGCAGCAAAAAGAGCTATGGCGGCTCGCGGTGCACTGACCGGGGGTAATGTTTCGCAAGCTAATCCGCGCGGTTTAGTTACCAGTAAAGGCGTGCCCGGTGTCAGCAGAGATATGATGCTGAGGTAAGAGAATGGATGAAGAGGTTAAAAATCCGGATACTAATCAGGTTAAATCCGTAGCAAGTTCCGGCCGCGTGATTGGTGCTGCCGGACTTGAAACGACGCAATCTTCATCTGAAACAGAAAATAAACCGGCTAATCGATTAGAAAACTATTTTGCTACCGGGGTGCAATTGCTAACACTGCCGGGTAGTGAAATTATGATTAATGATGATACCAGACGTTTGTTGGCATTGTTTTCCAACGGTCGTTTTTTGGTATCGGAAACCCATAAGTTTGACGGCCGCGTTTTGAGCTTTGAAGTGCTGGCGCGCAAAAAAAAGCTGCTGATTAATAAACCTACCTATGTTTCTCAAAACGAATTAAACGCTATCTATGCTTATGGTGAGCGTGCATTTTCAACGGCGGACGACTCAGAGCTCGATGTCGACCAAATGGAAATGCAAAAAGACTTTGTGAATGTGGTGGCTCGCGCTGCCGCTCAAAAAGTGTCAGATATTCATGTGATTGTAGCAGACAGCACCCAGATTATGTTTCGTGTAAACGGAATGATGCAAACCGAAATGGAGTATAACAAAGACTGGGGAGAATCTTTTGTGCGTGCCGCTTTTGCTTCGGCAGATATTTCGGATGCAAACTATGCTCAAAATGAATTTCAGGGCGCACAAAAACTGGGTTCAACTCCTTTGCGCGGGTCTAAAGGCAGGCTGATGCTACCGCATAATGTGTTGGCTATTCGTTTGCAGTTTAATCCGATTGCTTTTGGTTCGCAATATTTGGTTATGCGTCTGCTTTACGCCGATGATAATCCGGACGGAAGTGGTGATTTGGCAGCACTGGGCTTTGGCGAATATGAAGAAAAACTGTTCTATCGCCTACGGGCCGTTCCGGTGGGGATTTCGATTATTGCGGGGCCAACCGGAAGCGGTAAAAGTACGACGCTGCAACGCAATATGATTAAGTTGCTGCAAGAAAAAAATTATGAAATTAACCTCCTAACCGTGGAAGATCCGCCGGAATATCCAATTCCGGGGGCAAGACAGATGCCGGTGACCAACGCCAATACGGAAGAGGAAAAAGATGAACAATTTAACAAAGCTTTGGCGGCGGCTTTGCGTTCGGACCCGGATGTGATTATGGTGGGCGAGGTGCGTACGTTGTCGGCTGCTCAGCTGGCTTTTAAGGGGGCTTTGTCTGGCCACGGAATGTGGACTACTTTGCACGCAAACTCAGCTCCGGCGATTATTACTCGTTTGATGGATATGGGCGTTGAGCCTTTTAAGCTGCAAGATCCGGGATTGATGAAGGGGCTTATCTCTCAGCGTTTGTTCCGTAAGCTGTGTCCGCATTGTCGTATATCCGTAAAAGAACGGCTGAACAGTCAGTCAGTCCAACGACTGAAGGTGGCTTTGGGTGATTTTGGAATTGAAAATACTTATATGCGTGGTCCGGGTTGTAAATATTGCAATAATCAAGGGGTTAAAGGCCGAATGAGTGTGCCCGAAATTATTTTGCCGGACGCAATGTTCTTGGAAATGATGACCAAAGGGGAAACCAGAAAGGCTATTGACTATTGGACCAGTGATTTGAATGGACGTACCTTAAGAGATGCGGCAATAGAACGAATGCTTAAGGGTTATTTGGATTTGGATGAGATTGAGCGTTGGTGCGGCTTGCTCGACCAACGTCCTGACTATTAAGGACGAAAAATTATGGCTAAAGATAAAAATATTACTTTGCAAAAAGCTATGCAACGGCTCAATTCTATTGAGGTGTATTATGCCAAAATGGTGTGCCGGATGTCAAATAATGCACGTCTGAAAACTTATCGAAAAATTGCCTCTTTGATGTCAAACCGGTTTTCGTTGATGAATGCTTTGGACCGGTTGCATGATAGCGCAAGTAACGGCGGAAAAAACCCCGGTGAGCCAATGGCTATTGCAATTGCAAGTTGGGCCAGAGCCTTGCAAAACGGTTTGCCGTTTTCGGAGGCTCTTAAAGGTTGGGCTCCAGACCGCGAAAGATTGATGTTATCGGTGGGTGACGTGTCGGACCTTGAAAATGCTTTATTGAACTTGATTAAGGTGACCGAAGGTACTACCAAAATGATACGCCCGATTGTCGGGGCAATTGGTTATCCGTTGTTCTTGATGATGATGGCCGTGCTGATTATTTATGCTATTGGTGTATACATGGTGCCGCCAATGCTTGATGCAGCGCCGACAACAAGATGGCGTGGCCTGGCTAAGGATTTGGTCGATGTGTCCACGTGGATCCAAGAATATTGGGTGGTTGCCTTTTCGGCTATTCCGGTGCTGGTTGTGGTGATTTATGCTACAATCGGAGTTTGGACCGGAATTATTCGAGTGTATTTTGATATGATACCGCCTTGGTCATTGTATAAAATCTTTACCGGAATTACTTGGTTGTTGGCTTTGTCGGCGTTGGTCAAAGGCGGAACTCCGGTTTCGACTGCAATGCGTGCATTAAGGCGAGATGCCAGCCGTTATCTAAAAGAAAGAATTGACGCTACTTTGGTCTACATCAATAGCGGTGAAAACCTAGGTGTGGCTTTGGCTAAAACCAATTTTGATTTTCCGGATCCAGAAATTATCGGCGATTTGAAAATTTATTCCGAACTGGACAACTTTGAAGAAGCTTTGGAAAATCTGGCCAATGACTGGTTGGAAGAAAGTGTGTATATGATTGAACAAAAAGCCGGAATTTTGAACATGGTGGCATTGCTATCTGTTGCAGGCGTGATTGCTTGGGCTGTTATGGGTACCTTTGATATGCAGGACCAAATCACCAGTTCAATGGGCGGTGCCGGAGGTTAAGATGCAAAACATTAGCACACAAATTGCTAAATTGTCTACCAGTGCAAAAGTTGCGGCCGTATTGGTCTTGGTGACTTTGCTTGGTTGGGGAACAAGTTGTATGATGCAAAATAGCATTAGACCGGCGGCTCGCCAGCTTATTCGCTTGGTGGAAATCGTACATCGCAATTTTCAAACAAAACCTGACTTTTGGCGTCTGGATACTAATTGGCTGATTGATAACAATATGGTACCACATGAAATGCTTAAGGGTTCGCAAATTGTGAATGCTTTGGGAAAGCAGGTGTTGGTGGGAAATGGTCCCGAGGGGCAAATGCTAATGCCCGGAGCTAGAAGTTTTGATATTATATATAAAGATTTATCAAAACGCGAATGTGTGGCTCTGGCGGCATATGATTTTCCTCAGGCGCAAACTTTGGGCCTGATTAGTTTGACCATTGTTAATGATGATGAAGCTAAAAATTTGGTCTGGGGTGAAAAAAGCGGACTTCCGTTGTCAACTGATGATGCGGCTAAAATTTGTCGCAATAATAATGTGTTGATGTGGAATTTTGAATAACCTCCATGTTTTTTATGACCAAAGTTAGTATTGTTCATAAAAAGTTAACATATTATACTGTATATATGAGTGGAGAAAGAAATCTGGTTTTGGGAGATTAAGAATGAAGAATTTATTTAAGACAGAACAATCTGGGCGTTCAATGGTTGAAATGCTCGGCGTGTTGGCGATTATCGGCGTTTTGTCAGTCGGCGGTATTGCCGGATATTCAAAAGCTATGGCAAAATATAAAACTACGCAGACATTGGACCAGCTGACCATGTTGGTCGCTAATATTCGTACTGCTTTTTCAAGTGCTACTTCTTATGCGGACTTGAATACGGCTAACGCAAGAAGTTGGGGCTTGGCTTCTGCAGATATGTATAGTACAGATGCTGGCGAGTTAGTTAATCCGTTCTTAGGCGATGTAAAAATTGGGCCTGCTAAGGCTAATAATGTGGCTAATATGGGGTTTGTAGTACAATATGAAGGATTGCCCCGTGATGCTTGCGTTGCTGTGGCTACTGCAGGTTGGGGAGAAGGTTTTTCGGGCGTTTCTGGTGGTGGAAGCGATGGCGTGGCTGCTGCTCCAAGCGTAAATGCAACTCAAGGCGTGGTTGCGTTTGGTGATGCGGCTAACCTTTGCAACGCTGACAGCAACTCAATTGCATTGTTCTTCTACTAATTGATTTTTGTTAGTAATGCTGACAAGCTCCGGAAGTATGCTTCCGGAGCTTTTTTTAACCACTGAGCAGCTAAATTAATCCTTCATGTATTTACCAAATGTTTACGCAAAATGCGTATACTAATTAATACTAAAAATATTTTACAGCAGAGTAATTTTAATATGGCTAAAATTAACGATATTCCTTTTTCTGATATTTATATCACTCCGGATAAAACTGCCTTTATAAATGACCGTAAGACCGAAAATGGTTTAGCTGTGCTGCGTGCAGATGACTTCGACCGGTTTTATGAGCAGTTAGTGCAGGCTTGGGATGGAACTAACCCAAGTTATTCGCTCTTGTATGACAAGATTTTCTACCGTGTGGAGCGGACAGTGGCTCTATATGGAGTTCAATATTGTGCTCGTAAAATGCCCGAAAAAGTACCAGAATTTACCAGCTTGGGTTTTCCAAATGAGCTGACGCGAATGTTATTGTCTTTGAGCGGAGCATCGGGACTGATTTTATGGTCAGGTCCTACCGGTGCCGGTAAAACTACATCTATTTCCTCCCTCATGAAAGAGTATTTGGTGATGGAAGGAGGTTTTGCCTACACCATCGAAGATCCTACCGAAATGCCTCTTGACGGCGTATATCGCTCGGTACGCGGAGGTTTGGGACTTTGCAAACAGACACAACCGGTTAACGGAAACTGGGGGGCTTCGCTGAAATCGGCCTTGCGCTCAAAACCACGATATATCTTGGTTGGCGAAATTCGCACTCCGGATACGGCAAGCGAAGTTTTGCGGGCGGCAACTTCCGGTCACTTGGTGCTTTCTTCCATTCATGCCAACAATATTACCGATGCTATCTATTCCGTGATTAAGTATGCGGCCTCTACCGAAATGAGTGAAGATTTGGCCTTTGACTTGTTCTCACGCGGTATACTTGGGGTAATGCATCAGACTTTATTTGGTATCAAAAACCGCAAACCTTCCACCACCTACCTATTTGCCAACCCAGACACTACCCAAGGCGATCAGGTGCGCGGGATTATCAAAAGCGGCAAACTCAATCTGGCAACATCAATTGAAATGCAAATGACCCGCCTGCCCCGTGGTATGAATATCTTTCCGGAAAACTAAGCCGATAACACACAAAAAAACGCCCCCGAAAATTCATTTTCAGGGGTGTTTTTGTTTCAGATTGAGGCTATTCGCCTTTCTTAATGCGCTCGATTAATTCCTTAACCGATGGAATTCCGTTGCGGTACAGCGGGTCGGTCGCAAAACGATATACCTGATGTCCGGCAAACAGCAAATGGTCTTTAACACTGCCACCGTGTCCAACCTCGTATAATGTCTTGTGGATGCAGTAAGAACGCGGGTCTGGCAGACGTCCGGTAGTGCCTTTGGCTTGCGACCAAGTCGAAAACTGGCATTGGGACAAGCAACCAACACAATTAGCGCGGTCGATTTTCATTTGTTTCCATTCCTCAGGGGTCAGGAACACAACCGTACTATCCGGTGTTTCTTTGACCTCGGTATAACCGGCGTTAATCTGGTTAACGGCCTTTTCGGCATCTTCGGGTTTGATGAAGATGATACGGCTTTCCGTCATATTCAACGGATGAGAAAATTCTTCATCCGGCTCGTTTTTGAAGGCAACTTCGCCTTGTTTGCGGCGCATTAAGTTTTCCAAAAACGTATTCTTAATTGCCGAGGAGAAAAAGCCGGTCGGGCTGAATTTTTGCAAAATTACATCACCTTTTTTGACCTGCATCATCACCTTTTTCCAGGCGTCGCTAACCGGACTTTCTTTGGTTATCATCGGGCGAGTACCAAACTGGAAGGCAATTTTGCCAATATCTGGATTATCAATGTAGTCTTCCCATTCTGACAAAGACCAAACGCCGCCGGCCAAGATAATCGGCTTATCTTGCAAGCCCATTTCGTTTAGAACACGGCGCAGAGCCACGACACGCTCATAGGGTTTTTCGGGTTTGGCGGGGTCTTCGGCATTGGACAAACCATTATGACCGCCGGCAAGCCAAGGATCCTCATAAACCACACCGCCCAGATATTCAACAAAGTTATGATATGCACGTTTCCACAAAACTTGGAAAGCACGCGCAGAGGAAACGATGGGGTAATAGTAGACCCCAAACTTGGAAGCCAACTCACCTAAACCATAGGGAAGTCCGGCTCCGCAGGTGACACCATGGATGAGGCCTTTGGCTTTTTCCAGAACTCCGTTTAATATGCGTTGCGAATCGGCCAGCTCCCACAGCATATTCATATGAATGCGGCCATTACCGCCGGAAACTTCGTGAGCCACTTGGGCTTGCGCGATACCGCCGCGGATGGCATATTCAATCATTTCTTCGTGGCGTTCGGGACGGGCGCGCTTGAAAAATTTTTCAATTATCACATTGCCCTTAGAATCATAAAAATCGGGACTGACGCCGGAAAAAGTGCCGACACAGTTCTCATGTGCCCAAGCCCCACTGCTGCGGCCGTCGCTGGCATTGATACCTTTGCCGCCTTCAATCAAGGGCAGGACTTCTTTACCCGAAATCATGATGGGATTTAATTTTTTCACTTTCAATATCCTCTATTTGGTTACTTTGGCTTAACTTAGCACAGTTTTTCAATTTTGTTGAGTAAAAAATATAATATCCCTAAAAAAATTTCTAAAACTATGGTGCTAATGAAAATAAGTCTTCCGGAAGCTGATTCAAGAGGACAATGGTTATCAACATACAGATAAGTGCATAAACTTGGAGCATTTGGGTTAAGGCACGGTTTTGCAACCAGGGCGATTTGGGAATGTAGTGGTGAAGTAATATATTTATACCCAGCATAATTAAGGTGACCAGAATGGATTGTAGCCCTAGTCCCCAAGATGATATGCTCTCGCTAAGCGGGCTTAGCATCCAGGGCAAAAAGGTAAACAACAACATATAAACCGCAATACCACCGAAGGTAAAATTGCGAATCCGAATATGCTCTAACTGTTTTTCGACCTCGTTTTTACGGATATTTTCGGTTGAAAGCAACGAGACCTCCATGCCGCGAACCGTTTGCGGAGTGGATTTTTGTTTTTGCAAATCGCGCATTTCAACCGTGAATTTTTCCTCAATCATGCATAAGCCGCAACCCTTGGAGGTGAAATAGACGTGGTTGGGGTCTTTTTTGCAGGTTTTGAGGTGATGCATCAGTTTCCAGAGGTGTTCTTGCCACTCATAGGCACTGGGTCTTTGTCCGCCTTTGGTAAAGGCGCGCTCAAACATCTCTAACGTATCTTTATCAAAATATTCATGAATGCTGTAAGGGTGCGGCGCCTGATAAGTATCCGGCCAGAGCCCATAGGCATAGTGATATTGCTCTATGCGGTTTTGAATGGTCAACATTTCGGCATCGGCTTTGCGCGGAACTCCCGAATAAGGGTGAATGCCATTATTTAACAGCTTAAAAATCATTACCGCTAAGGCAAATTTGTCTTGCTCCTCGCCCATTTCTTCGCATGAGAGCTCCATCCCTTCGGGATAAATATATTCCTCACTCACAAACTCGGCCGGATAACGCGTTTTTTCTCCTTTAATCGAAAAACCGTCGCAGTCAACCATCGCAACCAGCATGGTATCTTTATAAACCGAGACATTAGACGGTTTCAAATCGACAATGTAGTGACCGCATTTGTGCAATGAAGTAACCATCGAGGCAACATTATAGGCCGCAAAAATTCGGCAAGCATATTTTTCGGGCAAGTGCAGCTTTTTGCGGATGGCTTTTTGCATCAGATGGTCCAGAGAAACGGCTTTATCCATCTTTATCAGCGGCATAACATAGCCGACGCAAAAGCCTTTATCGTCTTCCAAAATGGCTTGCGGCCAGGCTAACTGCACATATTTGGCGCCGTCTTTTTCAACCGGATCAATATGCGGATTGTTTTGCAACATGGCGGTCAATTTTTGCCGATTGGTGTCGCTTTTTTGTTTTTTGTGAAATAGCTTGATAACCTGTTCGGGATTGTCGGCATTGAGATAGATTTTACCGGCCGCACCGCCCTTGTTTATCAGCTCACCCAAACGAATCTTCTCAAAACGGCCGTCAGCATATATGGCGTTAAAGCTCAAATTTTCGGGTTCGGGAATGTCTGTCATCTATTCCTCCCCTAAAACTGCGCCCACAAAAGTGTTTTATCGTCTGAATTGAGCTTGCGGGCCTGAGCATTATCTAGCGTATTGGCCAAAGCGCGGCAAGCGCGGGTTTGGGTCTTTTGGGCGGACAAAAACTCGTGAATCGGCCAGATGAAACCTTTTTCCAAATTTTGATAATCGCCCGAAAAAGCAAAATTGGTCAGACCATCACTCATCAGGAAAACGGTATCAAAATTTTCAAAACGCGTGAAGCGCAAGTTCTCTTTCCAGTTATCTTGCGTATAAAAAAATGTTTCGCAGGAAAAATTGCCGTTTTCGGGTCGGGAGGCTACAAAATCTTGCAAATCGCCATCAGAATTAAAAGCTAAGGCGGCGCCATCGCCAATATGAAAAAAGCACCCCTGCCCGGCATTGTAGACCACACCGACAATGGTGGCGGCAAAGTCGTTTAAGTTCTCGGCTTTTTTGCCCTTGTTTAGGCGGTGCAGGCTCAGCTTGCGGCGGGCTGCCTCGACAGCCTGGCATGTGCGTTCAATGATTTGGTGAGGACGAGTATTTTTGAGGTGGTCAATCAGGGTTTCACAGATGACCCGAGCGCCAACCTTGCCGTAGCGCGCCGAACCGGCACCGTCAGACACTACAGCCACAAAATTTTTACCTTCCCGCCGGAATTTGAAATAATCCTGACAGGGAAGTTTTTTGTGGCAATGCAACGGACCGGCCACACTAGCGGCAACAACTCGAACTCTATGCTTCGTTTTCATCCCAATCTGCCGTATCTTCTAATAAATCGGGGACATTGGGCGCGGCTTTGGAAATGCAGGAAACACTCCTACTCAACCACAAGAAAAACTCCGTAAACTTTAATCCGGTCAGGCGCTTGGGTGACATGAGCGAAAACTTGGCCAACTTATCCAAATTGGCTCCCTGCGTGCCGACCGCGTGAACGACAACTTTTTTATTTTGCTGGGCATAGCGGCATTTTTCAGCCACAATTTCCCAGTCGTAATCGGTGGGTTCGCCATCGCTAATCAGAAATATCCACGGGCGCTTGGAGGTAATGCCGCAACTATCATAGAGGCATTTTTGCTCCTCAATCTTTTTTAAGGCTAGCTCCATGGCTTTGCCCAAAGGTGTCAAGCCGCCGGCTTCCATGGTCGGAGCCTCAAAATTCATCGCATCGGTCCAATCGGAAGAAACTACTGCTTCATCTTTACCAAAAGCCTTGATAATCAGCAGTTGGACGCGGGAGCTGGCATCAATATCTTCTTTGAGCTCTTTTTCTAGGGCTTTGAGGCCGGCATTGAGCTGTTTTATCGGCTCGCCGCGCATGGAACCCGAACAATCAAGCACCAGAACACAAGGCGTGCGCTCGTTGGCATTGTCGGCAAATTCCACATAGGGAATCATATCTTCCGTAAAAGAATCATCTGCTACCATTTTAATGCTCCAAAATCTATATTATCAGTGGCGAGGATAAGTATGCGGATAGCCGCTGCCTTCTAATGGCTCCGGAGAGGATACTTTTCCACAAGCGCCTAGACACATAACTAAGGCCAACACCACCAAAACTGCACATATTGACGATTTTTTCATCACAAAAAAATTACCTTTAAACTTGTTTCATGCCCTAAAATAATTATATACTCCTTACAAACTAAAAGGGAAAAGTAAAAATTAAGTTATTAAGAACCTGAGATGAAAAAATATATTTCAGCTATCATATTGGCAGTTTGCTTTTGGGCATCTCCGACTTGGGCCAAAGAGAAAAATGTTAATATTTATGACACTATTCGTGAAGCACCGACCGAGAGCTTTTATGCCGCGGATGGGCGCAAAATGTCATTGGCTGATTTTAAGGGGAAATTCGTGTTGCTGATGAGCTGGTCACGGGACTGCCTACCTTGCATTCGGGAACTACCCAGTCTTAAAGGTTTTTATGATGCCACCAAAGGAACCGACATTGAGCTCGTGATGATTTCTAATGATAATGAATGGAGCGATTTGGAAGAGCAACGACAATTTTTGAAGAAATATCAGGCGGAGAATTTGCCTTTTTATGTCGATCCCGATGGAAATCTAGCCGAAAGCTTAGGGATTTTTACTTCTCCGCACACCGTACTCATTAATGCAAAAGGTCATGAAATCGGGCGAATCCGCGGTTCGGCCGAATGGAACAAGCCGGAAGTGATTGAGTATATCTACAAACTGAAAGCAGAAAATAATAATCGTTAAAATTTGAAAGTGACTAATGACTGATAAAATCTATATTAGCTGGGAAGAATTTCACCAAGATGTAAAATCTGTTTGCGAAAAAATTAAAAATTCCGGTACTTATAATAAAATTGTGGCAATTAGCCGCGGCGGGTTGCTTCCGGCCGGCATCATCGCCTATGAACTTGATATCCGCAACTGCCACGCGATTAATATTGCGACCTATATTGGCGATGAACATCGCGAGCTAGACCACTTAGACAACTTAGATGACGTTGGCGAAATTAATAGCCAAACCCTAATTGTTGATGATTTGGCTGACAGCGGACAGACCTTCCGTTTGCTCCGCCAAGAGTTCCCTAAAGCACGATTTGTCTCGATTTACTCCAAACCTGCCGGTCTTAAGGAAGTTGATATTTATGCGCGTGAACTTCCTGACCAATGGGTTGTGTTCCCTTGGGATATTTAATCTGGTATAGAGTTTTACGTTATTTTAACTCGAATATCCCTTTTTAAATCGAAGATCCCTGGACGTTTTTCTCCGAAAAACGAGGGATGACTCTTTTGGTTTGACGATTGCTAAAGCAATCGAGGGATGACCATTTTATCAGATAAAAACTTTTCGCTTGCATTTTAGCTTGTTTATTTTTAATCTAACTCTTGCAGTTTAGAGATAAATTGTGGTGTCTGAAAAACACCTTTATACAACATCCACCTTGTGGTGGAGTGCGTGAGATAAGCCGTTTTCGGTCGAATAAGCGTGACTGTCGTTGTATACAGTTTTTCAGCTCCACCGCCTTTTCTTTTTGAAACGGCGGTTTTGTTTTAATCAAACTTAGGAGCAAAATTGATGATTATTAAAGACTTTCATATTGATATAATCCGCCGTGCCATTGGTCACGAACTTATGATTACCCGCTGGCAGAAAGGTATTACCCAAAGACAACTGGCCGCCCAATTCCATATTCAGCCCAAATATATTGACCGTACCGAAATTGGCCGCTATACCCATTTGAGCTTAATTAAAAAACTACTCATCTTTTACAACAAGGAAATTAGAATCGAACTGGTTGACAAACAATAGCAAAAACCCCGGCAAATAACCGGGGTTTTCGTTTTCTGCAAACTTAAAAGAAAATTAAGCGTTTTTCTTTAAGGCTTCGCCCAAGGCTTCACCCAGAGAAGAACCGGCAGACGCGGTGCTGCTATATTCTTCCAAAGCTTTCTTTTCTTCTTCAATTTCCAAAGCTTTTACCGACAGTCCAATTTTGTTGTTTTTCTTATCGACTGAGGTAATTTTGGCTTCCAAAACATCGCCTTCTTTGTAGTTTTCGGGGTTTTGAGAAGCTTTGTCTTTAGACAAGTCAGCTTTCTTGATGTATGCGCTAACACCGTTGACTTCTACATTGACGCCTTTGTCATCAATAGAAGTTACGGTAGCTTTAACAACATCACCTTTCTTCACGCCGTCTAAAGCTGCGGCAAAAGTGTTTTCGGTAAGTTGTTTAATGCCCAAGCTGATGCGCTCTTTTTCAACGTCTACATCAATAATCTTGGCTTGGATGTCTTGACCTTTGGTATAATCCTTAACAGCTTCTTCTCCGGGTTTGTCCCAAGAGATGTCTGAAAGGTGAATCATACCGTCGATTTCGTCAGACAAACCAACAAACAAACCAAATTCGGTAATGTTTTTGATTTTGCCTTCGATAACCGAACCAACCGGATGCTCTTCAACATAAGCAGCCCAGGGGTTGGGAGTGCATTGTTTGATACCAAGGCTGATTCTTCTCTTCTCCGGATCCACTTCCAGAACTTTAACCTGAACTTCTTGAGAAGTAGAAACAATCTTACCCGGATGTACGTTCTTGCGGGTCCAGCTCATTTCAGATACGTGAACCAAACCTTCAATACCGTCTTCGAGCTCAACAAATGCACCATAATCGGTGATGTTGGTAACTTTACCGGTGTAAACTTCGCCAACTTTGAATTTGTCGGCAACAGATTGCCACGGGTCGTTTTCAAGTTGTTTCATACCCAAGCTAATGCGTTGGTTGTCCTCATTGAACTTGATAACCTGAACTTTAACGGTTTGACCAACAGACAATACTTCGGCCGGGTGGTTAATTCTCTTCCAAGAAATGTCGGTAACGTGCAACAAGCCGTCAACACCGCCCAAGTCAATGAATGCACCGTAATCGGTAATGTTTTTAACCACGCCTTCCAAGATTGAGCCTTCTTTTAAGGTATCAATCAGCTCAGCACGAGCTTCGGCACGAGTTTCTTCCAGTACCACGCGACGAGAAACAACGATATTGCCGCGGACTTTATCCATTTTCAAAATTTGGAAGGGTTGAGAAATGCCCATCAAAGGAGTGATGTCGCGAATCGGACGGATATCAATTTGAGAACCCGGCAAGAAAGCAATTGCGCCGTTCAAATCTACGGTAAAGCCGCCTTTAACACGACCAAAAATAACACCGTTGACACGTTCGCCGGCGTTCATGGCTTTTTCCAAATCAATCCATACTTCTTCGCGGCGTGCTTTTTCACGAGACAATACAATGTTGCCATCGCGGTCTTCATAGCGGTCAACATAAACTTCAACTTGGTCACCGACTTTGAGTTCACTGTTTTGACCAAATTCGCGGAGCGGAATGCGTCCTTCAGATTTCAATCCAACATCAACAGTGGCAAAGTCAGGGGTCAATTTGATAATGGTACCTTTAACAACCGAACCGGTAATATCGTTGTCGCCAAACTGCTCGTTGAGCAAGTCAGCAAAATTTTCGGTCATTTCAGGGATTTTTACTTCAGTATTAGTCATTAAATTTATAAATTTCAATAAATTGCCAGCTCATAACATTAAGCGGACTTGTGCGAGGTTACACCTATAGTTACGGCAATATCGCACCATATTGTCGCAAAGGTGTTTTCTTTATACACGCAAATATTTATTTTTCAAGAGTTTTTTTGTGCTCAGCAATGATTTTTTCGGCTTGAGCCAAAACTTCAGCAATACTTAGCTCCGAGGTATCGAGAATTATGGCATCTGCTGCCGGTTTGAGCGGAGCAGAGCTACGGTTTTGGTCGCGCTCATCACGCGCCTTGACATCGGCTAAAACCTGCTCATAGGATATATTCATCCCCTTTTCGCAAAATTCTTTGTAGCGTCTTTGCGCCCGAACTTCGGCTGAGGCAGTGACATAAAACTTAACATCCGCATGAGGACAAACCACCGTGCCGGTGTCGCGGCCGTCATAAATTGCGCCTTGGGCCTTGCTCCCGTCAGCATATACCGGATTGAGCGCAAAATCTTGCTGCATTTTAAGAAGAGCGGCTCTTACCTTGGGCTGTGCGGCAACTATTGAGGCATATTTGCCGCCGATATCATCACGCAAGCGCACATCTTTTGCAAGCTCCATCATCTTTGGGAAGGTGAGAGATTTAGCATAACTTTCGGCTATATTTTCATTATTAATATCTTGACCAGACAGACGTATCTCCAAACCAACCGCACGATATATCATGCCGGTATCAAAATAGGCTAAATGATATTTCTTCGCTAAGGAGGAAGCTAATGTCCCTTTACCAGCAGCCGCCGGTCCGTCTATCGTAATTATCATATCTTTTCTCTTAGAATTCCTTAGGTTATGTAACAAAAAGTTCACTGTTATTTTGAGCTTACTTAATGTAAACTAAAATTATAAGCACAAAGTTTGGTTTATGCAGAACTTATTAACTAGTGAGCTAAACATGAAAAAATCCGGGGTCAAATATATATCTGCCATTGTGACGGTGCTTGCTACCGTCTTGACCCTGAATTGTGCCTGGGCGGCGGCTTTCCAACAAATGCAAGATGCTGCCAGCTATGATATGTTTCTGCCCGCCGATGTAACTTATGATGATAGCGAGATATCGACAACTGATGCCCATTTCACCACTCCCAAAACCAATGATGCAACGGTTGATAGTTACATCGGCAACCCCAATATGGAAATTGCCCTAAAATTATTTGGCCCGCTTCCCGAACCAGTTGAAGATGAATTTGTTGATGTAGAGGATGATGTGGGACGTATTTTTACACCTATTGGAAAACAGGTGCGAAT
>CALXUQ010000037.1 GCA_944391725.1 uncultured Alphaproteobacteria bacterium
TTTTACCATGGTCTACGTGACCGATTGTTCCGATATTGCAGTGCGGCTTTGTCCGCTCAAACTTCTCTTTTGCCATTGTTAATATCCTAAATGTTTAAGTTGTTAAGACTAAATTCTCGAACAGGAAGAACAATGGAGCGGGTGAGGGGAATCGAACCCCCGTCATAAGCTTGGAAGGCTTCTGCTCTACCATTGAGCTACACCCGCTTAATCAACCTCTTTCGAGAGCAAACCATGATTTTAATGGTGGAGGGGGATGGATTCGAACCATCGTAGACGAAAGTCGACGGATTTACAGTCCGTTGCATTTGACCGCTCTGCCACCCCTCCATAAGCCAATCATGGCTGTGAGGATTTTACATCCATGCAGAATACACTACATCGCAAATAATAGCATTTTTGCTCCAATGTCAACACATTTTTTATCAAAATTTTAATTTATTTAAAATATCGTCATTTTATCAACAAACTGGAAAAGCATTATGACCGCAAAAATACTCACCGAACAAAGCAATCCGTTAAGCAAAAACATTGATTTAATGAGCGGAACAGAGATTGCCTCCCTCATCAACCAAGAAGACTTTCGGGTCGCCGAGGCGGTTGCCACTCAAATCAAAAAAATTGGAAAAGCCATTGAGCTGATTGCTCAATCTTTTATTCAAGGCGGAAGGCTGGGCTATTTTGGTTCCGGCACCAGCGGTAGGCTTGGCGTATTAGATGCCTCAGAATGTCCGCCGACTTATGGGGTTTCCCCCTTGCTTGTCGAGGCTTTTATTTCCGGCGGAGATAAGGCTTTACGTCAGGCTGTTGAAAACGCCGAGGACAGCGCAGAATTAGCTCTCCAAGACCTTAAACTTTTCAACCCCGACAAAACAGATATTGTGGTTGGCATTTCAGCCAGCGGCAACGCGCTATATACCAACACCGTTTTGCAAGAAGCGCAAAAACTCGGTGTCAAAACCATCGCAATCTGCACCAACCCCAAAGCAGCTTTTAAGGCTCATGCCGACATTTTCATCTGTCCCAAAGTCGGTCCGGAAGTCATCACCGGTTCCTCCCGCCTAAAATCCGGTACCGCCCAAAAAATGATATTAAACATGCTCACCACCGGCGCCATGATTCGCATTGGCAAAACCTACAAAAATTATATGATTGACCTTCAAATCAGCAATCAAAAACTCTATCAACGCGCCTGTCAAATAGTTAGCGAAATCAGCGGAATAAACCTTACAGAAGCGGTTCACTATCTTGAACAAAGCCACCACAATGTCAAAATTGCTTGCCTCATGGCCGCAAAAAATATAGATTATGAAACCGCAGAACAACTTCTGCGCCAAAACCACGGCATTTTGCGCCGCATTTTGTAGAAATATAAGGAAACAACATGGCTAAAAATCGCTCCTTTTCATCAGATAATTCTTCTGCCGTTATTCTTTACGGACGCCATCCGGTTACAGCCGCTATCTTAAATCCGCATCGCCAGATTCTGACCTTGTTTGCCACCAAAGAAACCGCCGAAGAATTACAAAATCTATGCCAGCAAACCAAACGTCCGCGCGAGCTTGTCAAGATTATCGATAAAAAAGAATTGGAACGACTTTTATCTCCTGAAGCCGTCCATCAAGGATTCGCCGCCAAAGTTCACCCCCTACCCACTTACTCGCTGGAAGAAATTTGCGATATGGCTCAGTCAAAAACCAATTGCCACGTCCTGATACTAGACCAAGTCACCGACCCGCAAAACATCGGCGCCATTATTCGCTCTTGCGTGGCTTTTGATACTTTAGCACTCATTGTCCAAGACAAAAATTCGCCCACCGAAAGCGGCGCCATGGCCAAAGCCTCTGCCGGCATGATTGAGCACCTGCCCGTTTGCCGCGTAACCAACCTATCTCGCGCCATTGCTCAGCTCAAAGACGCCGGATTCTGGACTATCGGCATGGATGGCTATGCTAAAACCACCATTAGCGAACTCAAAAAAGGCGGCAAAAATGCTATAATCATGGGCTCAGAGGGCAAAGGTATGCGACGTTTGGTTGAAGAGTCCTGCGACATTACGGTTCGTCTCCCCATTTCCAAAAAAGTGGAAAGCCTCAACGTATCTACCGCCGCCGCCATTGTACTCTATGAGATGAATAAATAAAAAGATTCACCATATTTTTAACATTAAGCCCTATAATTAGCTACAGTGTAAAAATATGGAAAAGACCATGACCCCAAGTTTAGAAGTTAAAAACCTAACCAAATGTTTTGGCTGTTTTATGGCTGTTAACAACATTTCGTTTTCGGCGCATACTGGTGAGATTATTGCGCTTTTAGGACCCAACGGCGCCGGAAAATCTACCCTGATGAATATGATTACCGGCTATCTTGCCCCTACCTGCGGCGAAATTTACGTGCTCGGTCAAAACATCAAGACTAATCCTCTTGCCTCCAAACAAAAGATTGGATTTTTAAGCGAGGGTGCTCCCTTGTATCCCGACATGAGTGTGCGCGCTTTTTTGAGCTACATGGCCGAACTACGCGGATTCGCAGGACATCAAAAACAAGAACGCCTCAAAGAAGTATACCAAGCCGCCAAAATTGAAAGCATTATTAATCAAAAAATTGAGACCTTATCTAAAGGATATCAACGCCGCGTCGGATTCGCCCAAAGCATTTTGAACGACCCGCCGATTTTGCTGTTAGATGAACCGACCGATGGCTTAGACCCCAATCAAAAAACCCATATTTGCGATTTAATCCACCGCATGGGCAAACACAAAACCATTCTGATTTCCACCCATTTGTTAGAAGAGGCCGAAACTATTGCCAGCCGGATTATTCTGATTAATCGCGGCGAGATTATGGCTGACGGAACCTTAAGCGATATCTTAAAGCAAACCCGCAGCCGCAGCCTTGAAAACGCTTTTAAGAAACTTACCACCCAAAGTGAGGAAGCATGAGAAACCTCTGGATTGTTACTAAAAATGAATTAAAAAGATATTTCATATCGCCGTTGGCTTATGTATATCTCATTTCATTTCTCATCTTAAACGGTTCTTTTGCTCTATATTTCGGTCACTTTTTTGACCGCGGCCGCGCCGACCTATTGCCGATGTTTAGCTTTCAGCCTTGGCTATATTTGCTGTTTATCCCCGGCATCTCCATGCGTCTCTGGGCCGAAGAATTTCGTTCCAAGACCATTGTCCAAATCATGACCATGCCGGTTTCGGCTGCCACCTTGGTCTGGGGTAAGTTTTTTGCCTCTTGGCTGTTTTGCGCTCTTGCCCTGGTGCTGACTTTTCCGTTTTGGTTAACCGTTAACTTGCTGGGCAACCCCGATAATGGAGTAATTATGTTGAGCTACGCCGGCAGTTTTCTTTTAGCCGGCTGTATGTTGGCCATTTCCCAAACCATGTCAGCCTTAACCAAAAATCAGGTCATTGCTTTGGTGCTGGCGGTTATCACCAACTTGGTGTTCTTTTTAAGTTCGTTAGAATATGTTCTGGCCCTTTTCCGCCTGTTCCTTCCGTTATCAATTGTCGATTTAATTGCCTCATTTAGTTTCATCACTCACTTTGATACCATTTCTCGCGGACTGATAGAATTGCGCGACTTAGTCTTTTTTGGCAGTATAATTGTTTTGTTTAATATCACTTCTGAAATCATCGTCAGTTTCAAAACTTCCGGCACTTCAAGATTATTGCAATCATCCTCCCGCAAGCGTTGTATCGGAGCTTTTGTAATATTGCTTTTGGGCTTTATCGGGCTCAATTTGCTGGCCAACAGCTTTTTACGCAATGTGCAGTATGATGTCACCGAAGAAAAAATCTTTTCGCTTTCACCTGCCACCCGAACAATTTTGCAAAATCTGCCTCAAAACGTCACTGCCAAATTGTACTATTCCAAACTATTGAGCCAAAGAAACCCCGAATTTCGTACCTATTTTGACAAGTTGCGTTTACTCATGGAGCAGTACCGCAAAATTTCCGACGGCAAATTTGATTATCGGATTTATTATCCGGAACCGCTCAGCCAAGAAGAAGACTATGCCTTGTCCATGGGCTTGCAACCACTCCCCGTGATTGATAAATCGCAAGCCGTATTTTTCGGTCTGATACTTACCGACAGCATTGACAATCGCCGGGTTATTCCCTTTTTCACCCTTGACCGCCGCGAGTTCATGGAACAAGACCTCACCGAGGCAATATACCTGATGCACAATCAAAAGGGTCGTTTAGGACTAATCAGTTCTTTGCCTTTAACCAGCAAAACCATTGAAAACGTCATCACCCCGCGCTGGGAGATTATGAACGAGCTGGATAAGTACTATGACACTACCGAAATCACCAAGCCGGAACAAATCAAGACCGATAGTTTTGATGCCTTGATGATTGTCCACCCCACCGACTTAAGCAAGGACATGACCAACGCCATCATTGATTATAGTTACAACGGCGGTAAAGTTTTGCTCTTTGTGGATATTGCCGCCGAAGCCGTGCGCAATTTTGCACCTTCAGCCGTCCGTTTCAAAGCCTCCAAATTAAATGGCTTAGACCAGGCTTGGGGTTTTCGTTTTTATCCGGCTGCCGTTGTGGCCGATTTGGAAAACTCACTCACGGTAGATGCCTCCGGCGATTACAGCAAAGACACTAACTTCACCCAAGATGTGATTCAGTTTTTGCTCAAAGAAAAGAACTTCAACCCCATCGATTCCACCACGCAAAACCTGCGTAAAATGCTGTTTTCTTCTGCCACCGTGGTCGAACCCGACTTAGCACAACAAGATGAGGTAGAGTTTGTTCCCCTCATCACCGCCGGACTAAATTCATCGATTATGAATGCCGAATTGGTAAGAGACAATGTCAATCCGGCCGACATTTTGCGCCACTTTCAGGCCGACAAATTCCACAAAATCATCGCCGCCCGCCTAAAAAGCAAAAATAAAAACAAAAATTTTGATGTTATTGTTGTGGGTGATACGGATATGCTCTATGACAATGCTTGGGGACAACCCCTACACCTTGCCGGAGAAGATTATTTTGTGCCTGTTTTAGACAATGCCAACTTTGTACTCAATGCTCTGGAAGCTCTGCAAAATCAAAACATCTTATCTAGTTTGCGCGGCCGCAGCGGCAAGATTCGTGCCTTTGATAATGTGGAACAAATCCGCAAAACCGGTCTGCGCGATTTCAAAATCAAAGAAAAAGAGATTTTGGATAATATCGAAACCGCCAAAGCCGGTATCAAAGAAATTTGGGGCAAAAAGACTTTTGAGCAACGCAGTAACTTCACCCCTGACGAATTAGCCCTCATCGCCGGCATTCGCAAAAAACTAGATTCGCTCCGCCAAGATTTGCGAGAAGTTCGTTCTGCCACCGACCGTGAAATTCGCCGGATTGATATGATTGTAAAATTCATTAATATTTACACCGTTCCGCTGCTCATCATTTTCGGCTTAGGGCTTTGGTTATTGTGGCACCGCCGCCGTTCACCCCTCAGCAAAATTCAGACCGAGCCCATAAGTCGCCAGCTTATTTTGGTTACTTTAGGGTCTATTGGTCTACTTTTAGGAGGCATTATTGCCATCAACCAAACCGCGAGTGTCAGCAGTGCCGAATTTTTAGATAAGCCGGCTTTTCCGGAGCTTATAAAGAATATTAATAATGTTGAACGCATTACTCTGTCAGGCTATCAAAAAGAACTCAAATTTTATAAAGAAAGCGGAGTTTGGAAACTTCAAGACCAAGACTTACCGGTTCTTCAAGACCGCGTTAGGAGCTTTTTGAGTGCTATGTTGGAGGCCGTATATTTTGAGAAAAAATCCGGCCAGGCCCAATATCTCAATCGCTTTGGGCTCCAACCCACCGATCAGCCCGATGCCCCCGGAGTTTGGGTCAACCTGCAAGACCGCCAAGGTAAAAGCATCGAAAACTTTGAAATTGGTCACTACGATATCGAGATAGGTCGCGGCACCCGAGCCGCATATATCCGCTTTGCCAAACAATTCCAAGTTTGGCAGATTGCCGCCGACTTCATTGACCTCTCGCTCCGTCCTCAAGATTGGACTTATAGTACCTTGTGGAATTTGCGCTTAGGGCGGTTCATCAGTTTCAATGGTAATACAGATATTTATGCCGTGGCCGATTTGGCTCGCCGCATGCTCAATACCGAGATTTTGAGTATCAGCGCTGAGCAACCATCAACCAAGCCCTTGTTTAGTTTCAAGCTCTTGGTTGAAGGCGAAAACGAAATCATCGTCAGTGCTTGGCAAAATCAAAACCGCTATTATATCAGTTATGATTTTAAGCACATCCCCAATGAAAATCGCTTGCAGCTTTTTGAAAAATATACTAAATCCAAGTTCTACGAAATTTCTGCAATTGATATGGAGAAACTAAAAAATGTCGTCAAAATCACTAACTGAAAAACAATCCGACCGGCTCAAAAATATTGCGGCTTTATCCAGTATCAGTGTCGCGGTTGGCTTATGTTTGCTTAAAGTTTTTGGTGCACTTTTGACCGATTCTTTGGCGGTTTTATCTTCCATGATTGACAGCCTGTCAGACATTTTTGGCTCGCTCATTACCCTCATTGCCATTCGGTATGCCTCCAAACCGGCCAGTTGCGAGCACCGCTACGGCTATGGCAAAGCAGAATCTTTAAGTGCGTTGACGCAAGCTGCCTTCATTGCCGGCTCCGGTCTTTTTGTCATGTATGATGGTTTCAGCCGTTTTATCACTCCGCGCCCGGTTGCCGATACCGGCCTTGGCTTAGTAGTTATGATTATCAGCATTATTGCCACCTTATTTTTAATCACCTTCCAACGCCACGTCGCCAAAAGGACCAATTCACAAGCCATATTAGCCGACAGCGCTCATTATGTGGTGGATATTTTGACCAACGGCTCCATTATTTTGAGTTTGTTTGTCGTCCGCTATTTTGACTTTCAGTGGTTTGACCCGCTCACCGCCATGTTTATTTCGTTATATTTGCTGTATAACGCCTATGAACTGGCCAAAGAGGCCATAGCCACTCTTTTGGACCGCGAACTTTCAGATGACATTCGCAACAAAATTCAGGAACTGGTTACCTCCGAACCCTTTGTCTGCGGCTTGCACGATTTGCGCACTCACGACCTCGGAGGCAGCTATTTATTTGAGTTTCACCTGGAGCTGGATGGTAGTTTAAGCCTCTGCCAGGCTCACGAGTATAGTGACATGGTCAGCGCCAAACTCTGCAAAGCCTTTCCCAACGCACAGGTGATTATCCACCAAGACCCCTCGGGCATAAAAGAACCCCGTCTGGACGATAAACTTGTTAAAAAGAACCAAAGGAGCAAATAATGAACAAAAAAATATTAGGAGTTTTAGCTTTGAGTTTTATGTTTAACCATACGTTAGCCCATGCCGCCGAAGTTCAGCAACTTCCAGCTTCCAAACTCAGCGGTGGCCAACCCCTAATGGAGGCCATACTCAACCGCAAGACCATTCGTGATTTTTCCGACCAAGCAATTGATAATCAGACCTTAAGTGATATTCTCTGGAGCGCCTGGGGCATTAGCCATGGAAATAAAAGAACCATTCCGACCTCTCAAAACAAACAAAATCTGAAGGTTTATGTCACTAAAGCTGATGGCACTTGGCTCTACAATGCTGCAGACAACCGCTTGGAGCAAGTATCCACCCAAGACTTGCGAGCTCTCATGGCCAAGCAAGACTTTGTTAAAACCGCACCGATTACTCTGATTTTCACCGGTACCGATGCCAAAAACAGTCCCATGCATGCCGGTTCAGCTTATCAAAATGTTGGTTTGTATTGTGCTTCAAAAGGGCTCGGCAATGTGGTCAGAGGATATTTAGACCGCGAGGCCGTCGAAAAAGCGCTTAATCTTCCCGCTGAAGAAAAAGTCATCATCACCCAGACTATCGGCTGGCCTAAAAAATAGATATTACAAGTAAACCAGTTTGGTAAAATAATTCAATAAAAAATGCTGATATCAAAGATACCAGCATTTTTTATTAATTCAGAGTTTAGGCTAATTTCAGAATATCCTCAACCATTAGCTCCACGTTCAAATGATAACGCTGATAAAGGGTATCTACAGACACACGGTCCGTAAACTCTTTTTTAGCCCCAAAATTAAGCACTTTCATATCTGAAGGCCCATAGAAACGGGCAATTTTTTCGCCAAAACCACCATCAAGCTCACCATCTTCCATAGTTACCACCTGCTGATGATTCTCTTTCAAATCATCAAGTAATTTCTCATCTAAACCCGATAAATAACGTGGATTAATCAGAGTTGCATTAAGCTGATATTCTTTTAGTTTTTCAACCAAACGGTAACCAAGCGGCACAAAACTTCCGGCCGCAATAATTGCCACTTTCTCACCTTTCTGCAACACTTGATAACGGTTAAGTGAAGAATAATCAGTATCAACCTCAGCTTTAGCAGTCACCACGTTTCCTGGCACCCTAATCACCACCGGATGCTCGCGTTGCTCAATTCCCCAATTAAGCATTGCCAAATATTCTTCCTTGCTCCCTGGAGCCAAATACACAATATTTGGAATATTTGAAATCATCGCAATATCAAAACAGCCCAAATGGGTCACATCGCCACTTGAGATACCGGCGCCAAACACCAGTATCACCGCCGGATTATTATTAATGGCCAAATCTTGCGACAATTGATCATAAGTGCGCTGGATAAAAGAGCTCCACACCAAATAAACCGGCTTACAACCACCTTTTGCCAAAGCCGAACTCATCGCCACCGCATGTTCTTCGGCAATTCCGACATCAACAAAATTTTGCCCCAACTTTTGGCGACGTTCCGGAGTTAGTCCCACTGCACCAGGAGTTCCGGCATTAACCAACACCACATTTTTATCCTTACTAACCTTATCAATCAAAAACTCAGCGGTAATATCATTATAGTTTTCTCCCCCGCAAAATTGAGGATTAATTTTTCCACTCGCAATATCAAACGGCAAACTCCAGTGCCACATTTCCTTGTGTTCCTCAGCCAACTTATAGCCTTTACCCTTAAGAGTATGAATATGCAATACGGTCGGCCGATTGTTATTTTTAAGTTTTGTCATAATTTCAATAAGTTTTTCAATCGAATTTCCCTCATTAAGGTAATGATACTCAAATCCCATCGCCTTAAACATATTGCATTCGGCCTGCCCGTTCGTTTCTCTCAACAAACGCAAGTTATTGTAAATACCGCCATGGTTCTCGGCAATTGACATTTCATTATCATTAATAATAATCAGGATATTGCTCCCCAACACCGCAGCATTGCTCAAACCTTCCAAAGCCTCGCCACCGGAAAGCGAACCATCGCCGATAACTGCGGTTACATTGTGGTGTTCGCCCTTAATATCTCGAGCCTTGGCCAAACCGCAAGCCAAGCTAACCGAAGTAGAGGTATGCCCGACCACAAAAAAGTCATGTTCACTTTCAAGCGGTGCCGTATAACCCGAAATTTTTGCCATCTCATCATCATTAAAGAAACCATTTTTGCGACCGGTTAACATTTTGTGCGGATAAGATTGGTGAGAAACATCAAACACCAATTTATCTTTTGGAGAATCAAACACATAATGCCAAGCAATCGTCGCCTCAACGATTCCCAGATTCGGTCCCACATGACCACCGATTTTGCTGTCTCGATTAAGGATTCCTTCCCGAATTTCCGTTGCTAACTGCTTAAGTTCTTGCGCATTCAACGACTTAATATCCTGGGGTGAATTAATCTTGTCCAAATAGTTCATTTTTTTTCTCCTCAATAAAAATATTTGGTGTAAACTGCGGTTAAGATAATTTTTAGAGCGGGCTCTAAGTCAAGCAATTTTTTTAGATTGGGACAAACTTTTTTGATATTTTAATCCTGCCGCTAAAAAACTCTTGACTTCGAGTAAGCTCTAAAAATTATGCTATGGATAAAAACAAAAATTGATAGGAAAGAAACCCAATGTCTCAAAAATTACCTTATCGCCTGCGTATAATCATTGCCACCATCATGGCTGTTTTGTGCTTGGGTGGAATTTTGGGCCTATTTTATCCCTTGCCGTTTTTTGATACCCAAATCGGCGCCTTATTGCAACGCTTGCTGGTTGATTTTTCCATCAGTGCATTGGTTTTATTTGGCGCCATTTTGCTGATGACTTTGCTGTTGGGAAGAGTTTATTGTTCCAGCCTCTGCCCGCTTGGCTTGTTCCAAGAATTTCTATTGCTGTTTTCCCGCCGCAAAATGAAAGCAAGTAAACATCATGCTTACAAATATTTCATTGCCGCATTGGTTTTTGGCGCTTTGATAGGCGGCACAGCACTTTTACTGCGTTGGCTCGACCCCTATAGCATTTTTGGCTCTGCCTTCAGCGGAGCAACCTTTGGGCTCGCATGGATAATCATTATTGCCATTTTAGTTTGGTCCAAAGGTCGTTATTTTTGCGCCGAAATTTGTCCCATTGGTACTTTATTAGGGCTTATCTCCAAACATTCATACCAACAAATCCATATCCAAGAGGAGCAATGTATATCTTGCGGACTTTGCGCCTCGGCTTGCCCTACCGGCAGTATTGATTTCAAAAACCACAGTGTCGATAACGAAACCTGCATCAAGTGCTTTCGTTGCTTGAGCCAATGCCACCAAAGCGCTCTGCACTATGGACATAAGCAAGCTCAAAAAGTCCCGTTCAGCCTCATCAGACGCCAATTACTGATTGGCGGAGGCATTTTGGCGATTTTTGCCTTGGCAGCAAAAAGCGGTATCGATTTAAGCAAACAGCTGATTGGAAAAATTAAAGACAAAATCTTACCTCCCGGTGCTCAAAATCCGGACGATTTTGCCAACCGCTGCCTCAACTGCAATTTATGCGTGGAAAATTGTCCCATGAAAATCATCAAAAAAGCCAACGCCGATTGCCCCACGGTACACCTTGAATATGGCGACAGCTTTTGCGATTATGACTGCCACAAGTGCTCAGAGGTCTGCCCCTCCGGCGCCATTAAACGCCTAAGCTTGAGCGAAAAACAAAATACGCAAATCGGCTTAGCGCATATTGATGAAAGCCTTTGCGTCAAATGCGGTCTTTGCGTCATGAAATGCCCGCGCCAAATCATCACCAAAGAAGACGGAGCCTATCCCAAGATTAACTCGGCGGATTGTATCGGTTGTGGTGCTTGCCAAAGCGCTTGTCCGGTTCAAGCCATAAGCATTACCGCTCTTAACCAACAAAAACTCATATAAGGAGAAACAAATGTCACTAGGTCTAACCGAAATTGCCCTCATTTTAGTTGTAATCTTAGTTTTATTCGGCGGCAAACGAATTCCCGAACTCGCCCGCGCTTTAGGCAAAGCTCAGTACGAATATAAAAAAGCCAAAGAAATGCTTCAAAATGAGGCTCAAGAACTCAAAGACAGTATCAATCAAGCCGCAAATGAAGAAAAAAACAAAGAGCAAAACCAAAAATAACCCATGGAAGATAAAGACGAAACCTTAACCGCTCACTTAGAAGCGCTGCGCAGTATGCTGGTAAAAAGCCTATTGTCTTTGGCAATCGGGATTATTCCGCTGTTTTTAGCCGCACCTTATTGTATCAGTTGGCTGATTAAGGTCATGATTGGCGAACATGACATTGCGCTCAATTATTTTTCGCCCATGGAAGTCTTTATTTTGCAAATTAAAACCGCCGTTGTGCTGGACCTATTGGTTTGCAGTCCCTACATTGCCAAGCAAATCTGGAATTTTGTTTTGCCGGCACTACACGATGACGAACGCCGCTTTATCAAATCTTTGGTCATCAGCTCCAGCGGTTTGTTTATCTTAGGGAGTTTGTTTTGCATATTTTTCATTTTACCGCTGCTTATCAATTTTGGCTTGAGTTTCATGACTGAAGATATCAAGGCCATGTTTGGTATCTCGAACTTAATTAGCTTAGCCTTGTGGTTAGCGGTTGTTTTTGGACTGATGTTTCAGTTTCCGCTCATTACTTACTCGCTGATTCGTTTTGCCTTGGTGAGTTATGAAAGCGTAAAAAACAAACGCCCCTATATTTTTGTTACCATTTTAATCATTGCCGCATTGCTGACCCCACCCGATGTTGTGAGCCAGACCATGTTGGCCGTACCGACTTATTTGCTGTTTGAGTTGGGACTGTATTTTTCGCGCAAATACGCCCAAAAGCAAACTGCCAAATCAGATTAAGAAAGGAGAAAACCATGAACCGCCGTGAATTTTTAATGAGTACCTTAGCTGCCTTTGCTCTCTCGGCCTTGCCCAAATTGACCTTAGCCGAAAGCATTGCCGTATCCGAAAGTGTCAAAAAACAAATCAACCCGCAAAACAAATTGGGCTTTGGTTTTATGCGCCTTCCGTTAACCAACCCGCAAGACCAAACCTCGATTGATTATAAAACATTGAACCAAATGGTCGATAAATTTTTGGAACGCGGCTTTACTTATTTTGATACCGCTTGGATGTATATGGACCACGAAAGCGAGATTGCGCTAAGAGAATCACTGGTCAAACGCCACCCGCGCAACAGCTTTACGGTCGCAAGCAAACTTCCGGTCGGCTCCATCAAAAAAGCATCTGAACAAGAAGAAATTTTCAACAAACAACTCGAAAAAACCGGACTTGATTATTTTGACTACTATCTGGTTCATAACATCAATGCCAATACCATTGATAATGTTCGCAAATTTGACAGTTTCAAATTCATTGCCGATAAGAAAAAAGCAGGCAAGATTAAACATATCGGCTTTTCTTTTCATGATAGCCCCGAACTTTTGGAAGAGGTACTAAAAGAGCATCCCGAAGTTGAGTTTGTTCAACTGCAAATCAACTATATCGACTGGGACAACGCCAGCATTCAGTCGCGCAAATGCTATGAGATTGCCCAAAAATACAACAAGCCGGTAATTGTCATGGAACCGGTCAAAGGCGGCACTCTAGCCCAAGTTCCTCCGGCGGTAGAAAAGATATTCAAAACTGCCGAGCCCAATATGTCGGTTGCCTCCTGGGCGATTCGCTATGCGGCTAGCCTTGATGGCGTCATGATGGTGTTAAGCGGCATGAGCAATATGGAGCAGTTAGAAGATAATACCTCTTATATGCAAAACTTCAAACCGCTCACCCAGCAAGAATTCAAGGTTGTCGAACAAGCTGTTAAGACCTTACACGATTCTATCGCCATTCCCTGCACGGCCTGCCGTTATTGCGTTGAAACCTGCCCGATGAAGATTGCCATTCCCGACTATTTTGCTCTCTACAATGCCGAGAAACAAGAGATAACCGACAAACCCTTCACCGCGCAAAAAGTTTACTATGCCAACCTTATCAAAAAACACGGCAAAGCCTCTTCCTGCATTGGTTGCAAACTGTGCGAAAAACATTGTCCGCAGCATATTGAAATCAGCAAATGGATGAAAGAAATTGCCCAAACATTTGAAGCTTAGAAAGGAGAAAATTGATGAAAAAACTCTTTGCTCTCACCTCTTGTTTTTTGAGTTTGTTTGGTGCTGCTAACACTCAGGCCGCAACTACTGAGGTTAACAATCTGGCTCAAAAGCCCAAAATTTTGATTGCCTACTATTCTTATAGCGGCAATACCAAAGCCGTTGCCGAGGCCATTCAAAAAAGCGTTGGCGGAGATATTTTTGAGATAAAAGCCGAAGGCAGCTACCCTGAAGAATATCGTGCCATGACCCAACAGGCCAAAAAAGAAATTCAAGACAACTACCGTCCCAAACTCATCGGTAAAATTGATAATATCGGACAATATGATGTCATCTTCTTGGGCTCGCCCAACTGGTGGGGCACCATCACCCCGCAGGTTAGTAGCTTTTTAGCTAGCTATGATTTGTCTGGTAAACGGGTAATTCCGTTTATAACCCATGGCGGCGGCGGAGTTCAAAACACCGTCCGCGACTTAACCGTCCAGTGCTCGGGCTGCAAAATTGAACCCAACGCCTGGACCAGCTATGGCCAAGATATGAGCAAACTCGATGAGTGGTTACAAGCCTTAAAACTCTAGACCACAGATTCACTAAACAAAAGAGCTGATTAAAACAAAAAATCGGCTCATTTTTTTTATTAAAATTGACCAAATATTAATAATCACTTTTCTAAGATGCCCCAAAGCAATTAAGGAAATCAAAATGCGCCAATTTTACCCGCTTATACTCTTAATCATCTCTAATGTATTTATGACTTTTGCCTGGTACGGACACCTCAATTTTAAGTCTGCTCCGCTCTGGCTTGTTGTCTTAGCCAGTTGGGGGATTGCCTTTTTTGAATATTGCTTTCAAGTTCCGGCCAACCGAATTGGACATGATTACTTCACCGCTCCTGAACTAAAAGTCATGCAAGAAGCCATCACCATCATTGTTTTTTGCATATTCTCGGTGTTATATCTCAAAGAAGAGTTGCGCTGGAATTATATCGTCGGCTTTGCGCTGATTTTGCTTGCCGTATTTTTTGTATTCAAAAAATGGGACTAACTTGTTGTAGGCAAACGCTGAACCACTATAATAAAAGCTTGACAAATCGGGCATTTTACCGCATAAATACTCAAAAAAATATATATGGGGAAAATCTATGTCGTATAAAGAAAATAAGTCCTTAGACCAACGTCTGGAATTGGAAGAAATCGAAAATCGTTGTAAGAAATTTTGGCTCGATAATAATGTCTATGCCTATGATAATACCAAATCTCGGGAAGAAACTTTTATTATCGATACCCCTCCTCCGACCGTATCTGGATCTTTGCACATCGGACATATTTTCAGCTATACCCAAACTGACGTCATTGCCAGATATCAGCGTATGCACGGCAAAACCGTATTTTATCCCATTGGCTGGGACGACAACGGCCTGCCGACCGAAAGACGGGTTCAGAACTACTATAACATCACCTGCAACCCCGAGCTGCCTTATGACGCATCTTTTAAGCCCGAGCATAAAGAGGACAATTCTGCTCCGCGCCGTGAAATTTCCCGCAAAAACTTCATTGAGGCCTGCGATAAACTAACCGCCTCCGATGAAAGCATTTTTGAAGATGTGTTCAAAAATATCGGTCATTCTTATGACTGGAATTTGAAATACACCACCATCAGCCCGGAAACCATTAAAATTTCTCAAGAATCATTCATTGATTTGTTAGAAAAGAATTATATCACCTCGGTTGAAGCTCCGACCATGTGGGATGTAACATTCCAATCCGCCGTTGCTCAGGCTGAAATTGAGGACCGCGAAGTTCAAGGCTTTTTCCACGACATCAAGTTTGAAGTTGAGGGCGGACAAGATTCTTTCATCATTTCCACCACTCGTCCGGAACTTCTTCCGGCTTGTATCGCCATTGTGGCTCACCCCGACGATGAAAGATATCAAAAATACTTTGGCAAAAAAGCCATTGTGCCGATGTTTGACAT
>CALXUQ010000038.1 GCA_944391725.1 uncultured Alphaproteobacteria bacterium
TGCCAATCGCCAACTATCGACTGCACGTATTTCTATATACGCTCAAGCTTTTCTCGCCCTAAAAACTACTCTACTAACCTCAAACTCCGACCTTTAAGCCGTGCCAGAGAATAAAGGTCGTATTTTGGGTTATTAGAGCAGTTTTAGCGGGTCTCGAAAAGTTGATCTCGCAAGCTCGCTCGTCACGTAAGGCTCTGTCTGCGCACGAGGTGCTTGCCAATCGCCAACTATCGACTGCACGTATTTCTATATACGCTCAAGCTTTTCTCGCCCTAAAAACTACTCTACTAACCTCAAACTCCGACCTTTAAGAAGTGCCAGAGAATAAAGGTCATCCTAATACAGAAGCCAGAAAAAATACTCCAATCGTGTAGGTTTATCTACACTCAGTCGTATTTTTTCTGGTTTCTTATTATTCCCCTCACTAGCCGACCTTTAAGAAGTGCCAGAGTTTAAAGTTCAATTTGTTTATTAGAGCAGTTTTAGCGGGTCTCGAAAAGTTGATCTCGCAAGCTCGCTCGTCACGTAAGGCTCTGTCTGCGCACGAGGTGCTTGCCAATCGCCAACTATCGACTGCACGTATTTCTATATACGCTCAAGCTTTTCTCGCCCTAAAAACTACTCTACTAACCTCAAACTCCGACCTTTAACTTAAAGCTCGTCTAGCGGGTGACTAATATATAAATAATGTCACCCCTCGACTACGTTAGTAGTCGTCAAGGGGTCTTCGAGTTAGTTTCTTTAATCGGTAGATTCCTGGACGTTTTTCTCTGAAAAACGAGGGATGACTCTTTTGGTTTGACGTTTTTATCTGAAAAAGAGGAATGACTTTTGTTATATGATGCAAAAAAAACGGATAGTTCTCATGAACTATCCGTTTTTAATATTCTGCTTTTTACTCTACATAAAGAAACGAATATGCAGATACAAAGCTCCGATAGCAACCGAAATCAGCATGGTCGGGATTGACCAAATCAAAAATCCAATAAAGGTTATCGGATGGCCTTCGCGTTGAGCTAAACCTGCCACAATTACATTAGCCGAGGCACCAATTAGTGTACCATTGCCGCCAAAGCAAGCACCCAATGACAAAGCCCACCAAACCGGCATCATGGCTTCTCGGCCGCCCATTGATTCTTCCATTGATTTTATCATCGGAATCATGGTCGCTACAAAGGGGATATTATCAATGGCACTTGATACTAATGCAGATGCCCAGATAATCAGCATGGCGGTTTTTTCGATACTGCCTTCGGTCAACTCAACAAATTTGCGCCCGAGCAAAGCCAATACTCCGGTTTGTTCCAAACCATAAACTATCATGAACAAGCCGGCAAAGAAGAAAATGGTGGTCCAATCTACCGAGCCAAAAATAGCCTCAACTTTGTGGTCGCGTTCGCTGTGTCCATTGCCAAAGGTATACAACAACAGCAAAAAGGCGGCGCCGGTCATGGCAATTGTGCCGTTAGCAATATGAAAACGTTCGGCATTGACAAAGCCAAAAATTACAATGGCCAGAACAAACAGCGATTTCCATAACAATTTCCAATCGGTGATGCAATCAATCTCATTAATCGCCATAACGGTTTGTTTATTCTTTTCGGTGGTTACTAATCTCTTGCCCCAGATGAAGTCAAAAGCCAAAATCAGCACTACCATGGTGATGGTAACAACCGGAGTTAACTCGTTGACAAAGTCCATAAAAGTCAGATTTAAAGCCGAGCCGATTAAAATGTTTGGTGGGTCGCCAATTAAGGTTGCCGTGCCACCAATGTTAGAGGCAAAAATCTCCACGACCAAATAAGGGTAGGGGTTGATATTGAGCTTGCGGGTAATCTGAAATGTGACCGGTGCAATCAGCAATACGGTCGTAACATTATCCAAAAAGGCAGAGAACACCGCGGTTACAATAGCTAATACTACTAATAAGCCTCTCGGGTTGGCTCTTACTTTTTTGGCACCCCAGACCGCCACATATTGAAACATTCCCGATTTTTCGGAAATGCCGACAATGGTCATCATCCCAATCAGCAAGGCCAAAGTGTTGAAGTCTACCCCTTGCAGGGCAGTGGTTTGGGTTAGAATACCGGTGAAAATCATCACGGCGGCACCTAACAATGCGACAATGGCGCGGTTTACTTTTTCGGTAAACAGCACCACATACGCAATAATAACAATTGCGGTGGCGAGAATTTTGCTATCCATGCCTAAAATCATCTCCGGAACCGCAGATAAGTCGGCTGCGTGCATTTATTTATCCTTTAGTTTTAATTGATTACGAGAATCAAATTAACAGTCTTTACTTAAATCTTGGTTAAAAAAAAAGAACTCTGGCGAGTTCTTTTTTTGCTTACATAAAGTGGCGAATGTGTAAATACACTGCCGCAATGCCAACGGTTATCAGCATGGTCGGGATTGACCATATCAGAAAACCTAAGAAAGTTATCGGGTGGCCTTCGCGTTGCGACATTCCTCCGACAATCACATTAGCGGAAGCTGCAATCAGTGAACCATTGCCGCCAAAGCAAGCACCCAGCGACAATGCCCACCAGACCGGCATCATCGCCTCTCGGCCGCCCATTGATTCTTCCATTGATTTTATCATCGGTATCATGGTGGCGACAAAGGGGATATTGTCAATGGCGGTAGATACAAATGCCGAAATCCAAATTACCAGCATGGCGGCTTTTTCGATACTGCCATCGGTATATTCGATAAACTTATTGCCCATCACTTGCAGTACTCCGGCTTCCTCCAATCCGTAAACAATGGCAAACAAACCGGCAAAGAAAAAGATGGTGGTCCAATCTACCAGGCTAAAGGCTTCTTCGACTTTGTGTTCGCGTTCGTTGTGGGAACTTCCCATCGTATAGAGCAACAGCAAAACCGCGGCGCCAAACATGGCAATGGTGCCATTGGCAATATGAATATGCTCGGCAGCAATGAAACCGCAGATAACTGCAACCAGCACAAACAAAGACTTGTATAACAAGGTCCAATCGGTAATGCTGTCGATGGCATTAATCTTCATAACGGCGGCTTTGTTTTTTTCGGTAGTAATCAGCCGTTTGCCCCAGATGAAGTCAAAGGCCAAAATCAGCACCACCATGGAAACCACAACTACCGGTGTGAGTTCGTTGACAAAGTCCATAAACGAAAGGTTCAAAGCGGAGCCAATTAAAATGTTCGGTGGGTCGCCAATTAAGGTGGCCGTACCACCGATGTTAGAAGCAAAAATTTCTACAACCAGATAAGGGTAGGGGTTGATTTTGAGCTTTCTGGTAATCTGAAATGTTACCGGAACGACCAGCAAAACCGTGGTGACGTTATCGAGTAAGGCCGAAAATACGGCGGTGACTACGGCTAGCACCACCAATAATCCTCTCGGATTAGCTCTTACTTTTTGAGCTGCCCAGACGGCAACATACTGAAACATACCCGATTTTTCGGAAATGCCGACAATGGTCATCATCCCAATCAGCAAGGCTAAGGTATTAAAGTCAATACCTTTCAAAGCTTGCTCTTGGCTCAAAATGCCCGAAAAAATCATCACCGCAGCACCTAGTAAGGCGACCACGGCACGGTTGAGCTTTTCGGTGAAAAGAATGATGTAGCTCACAATTAAAATGGCCGATGATAGTATCATCGGGTCAAAGCCAAAAATCGCCTGACTGGTGTGAGCAATTTCTGCGACCTGCATCTGTTAACTCCTTGATGATTGTATATTACCTCATATCTTAAAGAATTAATCCTCAATATTTTGTAAATATATAATCTCTATTGAGCTATTTTTGATGAGGCTGTTTGAGATAATTTATAATCCCATACAAAGTATTTAATTCTTGCTCAGTCAAACTGCGGCGAGAGAAAATGTTGCGCAAGTTTCTTAACATTCGCGGGCGTTTTTCATCAATGCTGAAGTTGCCGCAATTGTTGAGTTCAACTTCCAAAAAATCGTAAAAATGCTGAAGTTTTTCTTTGCTGGCGATGGTGGTATCGTTGGTGACAAACTGCTCATCTAGGGTATTGATTTGTTGTTTGTAAAACTCATAACCGACCAAGAGTACGGCTTGGGACAAATTAAGCGAACAGTGCTTGGGGTTAAGCGGAATATTGATAATCGCATCGCACAAGCTGACGTCATCATTTTCCAGTCCGGTGCGTTCGGGCCCAAACATCAGACCACATTTTAAGCCTTGTTTTATTGCCTTTGTCATCTCGGTGGCGGCTTTATCTGCCGTATAGACCATTTTGGTTTGGTTGCGATGACGTGCGGTGGTGGCATAGACATCTTGTAAGTCGGCAATAGCTTCTTGCACGCTATCAAACACTTTTGCTTGATGTAAAATTTCTTCAGCACCTGAGGAGGCCGAAATGGCTGTGGCGGACAAATGGTCCTCGCGCGGGGAAACCAACCGCATATCCGAAAGATTGCAGTTCATCATGGCACGGGCGGCCATACCGACATTTTCTGCTAACTGCGGATGAACTAAAATGATACTGGGAGTGATATTATTCATTGTATTTTATTTTATCCTATTTTCCAAAACGGCGACGAGTGGAGAGGTGTTTGACTGTGTCGTCTTCAATTTCAATTTGTTCGGGTTCAGTATTGTTATTAATTTCTGTCTGAACATTGTTATCTGGCGTAATTGGTTCTTCTGCAGATTTTTCTGCGCTGTCTTTATTATCTTTATTTTCCTCATCGGCTTCATCTTCTTCAATCGGTTCTAAGAGGTGAATGAAGTCTTCCGGTTTGGCGTTTAAGTTCAAGATGCTATTAATCTTATTGGCGACATCTTCCGGATTATCCGGAGTTTTGCTCCAATCAATATCCCCTTGCGCGGAGCTCTTACCAAGCTGTGCATTGCGGCGGGCGGCTAAGTTGGTATAGCTGCGGTTTAAGCCTACTACTTCGGCTTTGATGGAGCGGGTGACCGTGCTTTTGATGTTGTTGGGAGCGGTAATGGCCATGGATACGGCTTCTTCCGGAGTAATATAAGGAGAATCTGCCGCTTGCGCCGGAATTGCCAAGGCAGAAACTGAAAGTAACCATAAGCCGAATTTATATGAGGTCATTCATTATCTCCTAGTCGGTATTTAAGAGGTCAATACTATTAAAGAGCAAGTTTTCGGTGTCTAATCCGGTCTGCTCCTCAAACAAGCCAACAAAGGCAGAAGAAATTCCGGCAATCGGGTTTCCGGAATGGTCGCCATAAACCACACTGTCATAAGCGGCGCGAAGCTGCTCGGCATAATTGCTGGGCAAATCTTTAATGTTTTGGTCATAGCTGGAGGGTATCTTATAGCCCAGATTGCGTAAGTGTTGGGTCATAACCAGCATATTATGACGATTGACCTCAGGGGCTATCATTTCTTGTCCGTATGCCGTGCCGTATGTAGTAGCTTCACCGACATAGTTTAAGCCTCGGTCATGGCGGCCGCTGCCGCGCCAGGTCTTGATACCACTTCTATCGCGGGCACGTGCCCAAGGGTCAACCGGTAAAACCTCTCCATTTGTTTGACCATTGCCATATTCGGGGACAACCGGAGCTTTAGTCGAATCATAAGTGGGGACGTTTTCAAAATAGCCATCGTTAGGGTTGGGCGCCCAGGGATTGGTCGGCAACTGGGCAGCGGCACTAAATGCCCAACAACTACCGGCTAAGAGTAGCGATAAGCTTAGAAGTTTCTTATCCATGGTGGCCTCCCTGATTGTTCCTTTCTAGATATTATATCATAAAATTATAGTTTTTCATAGTTACAAAAATGTTAACTAAGCGAACTATTTTTGCAGATAAAGCCGCCACCGACAACCCTATCGCCATCATAAAAACAACAGCCTTGTCCGGGGGCAACGCCGTAAAACTTATCTTTTAGGCAGACCTTGGCATAATTATCAGGCAAAAAACATACTTCGGCGGCAACCAGATTTTGACGAGAGCGTAACTTGACCTGAACTTCTATCTTCTCGTTTCTTTCTTCACCAAGCCAATTGACATCGCGGATGAGAACTTCGGTTTTAAGCAAGCTTTCGTGCGGTCCGACAATCAGTTGATTGTGCAAAGTATCAAGCGCCAGCACATATAATATGCCTTCATTGCCGCCAATCCCCAAGCCTTTTCTTTGACCGACCGTATAGTTTATTAATCCTTTATGCTGTCCTAAAATGCGGCCGTCGATATGAACAATGTTTCCGGGGGTGGAGCTGTTTTTATTAAAATGTTCTATCAACTCGGCATATTTTCCCTGCGGCACAAAACAAATGTCCTGACTGTCGGGTTTTTGAAATACCGGAAGACCGGCTTTTCTAACAATCTCTCGAGTTTGTTCCTTGCTATATTCGGCTAAGGGACAACGCAACATTTGCAAATGTTCTTGGCTGATGGCAAACAAAAAGTAGCTTTGGTCGCGGGTCAAATCGTGTGCGCGGTGCAATTCTACTTTGCCATGATTGATAATGATTTTGGCATAATGTCCGGTAACGATGATATCGGCGCCCAGCTCTTTGGCTTTTTCGGCTAAAGCGCCGAGCTTGATGTAGCGATTGCACAAAATACAAGGTGAGGGGGTTTCGCCTTGCAAATATGACATAACAAACGGCTCAATGACCTGTTGTTTGAAAAGTGATTGGTAGTTGAGATAATGGTGCTCAATGCCTAACATTTGGGCGATTTTCCCGGCGTCTTTAATCGTAGAAACCGCAGGCGCATAGGGAGCTTGAAGCAAGTCCATGGTCAGGCCAAAAACTTGGTACCCCTCTTTTTGCAATAAACAAACTGCGGCCGTGCTATCCACCCCTCCCGACATGGCAACACAAACTTTGGTGTCTTGCGGTGCTTTATTTATTCCGAGTGAATTAAGCATCTTTTTTCATTTCTTTTAATTCGTGTTTGAGCTGTTCAATTTCTTTATGCAGGGCTTTTATTTCTTCTGCAACCGGATCTTGCTCGGTTTTGCTACTGACACCATAGGCATAAAAGCCTTGTTTGCTTTTGGCAGTGGGGTGGGCGGGGACGCCAACCACCGTGGTATTGTCTTCAACATCTTTTAAGACTACCGCATTGGAGCCGATTTTGACATCGTTGCCAATTTTAATCGGTCCTAAAACCTGCGCGCCGGAGCCGATAATTACATTGTTGCCGATAGTGGGGTGGCGTTTGGCGGTGTTTTTGCCTTTGGCACTAAAAGCCGAAGTGCCGCCCAAGGTTACACCATGATACATAGTGACATTGTTACCAATCTCGGCGGTTTCGCCAATAACTACACCGGCACCGTGGTCGATGAAGAATCCTTTTCCGATGGTGGCGCCGGGGTGAATCTCGATTCCGGTCAAAAAACGCGTAATCTGTGAAAGGACTCGAGCTAAAAGGCGAAAATTTTTGCGCCAAAGATAGTGATTGAACCGATACAAAATAATGGCGTGAACTCCTGAAGAACACAGCAAAGCCTCAGTTCTGCTGCGGGTTGCGGGGTCACGCGCCAAAACGGCGTCAAGGTCAGAGAGAATTATCTTGTATTTTGATTTCATTTTGTGGTATGTTCCCTAAAATTAACAATTTATATAAACTTTATCGATAATATAACTCTCGGGTTACTAAATTTAGGTTAAAAAAATGACAGAAGTTTTATTTAACGGACATGCCGGCAGATTGGAAGGGCGCTATCATCAGAGCGAAAAGCCCGGTGCTCCCATTGCTCTAATTCTGCATCCGCATCCGCAGTATGGTGGGACTATGAACAACAAGGTAGTTTATACCTTGTTTAGTTGTTTTCAAAATTTGGGCTTTTCGGTCTTGCGGTTCAACTTCCGCAGTGTGGGGCGCTCGCAAGGGCAGTTTGAAGACGGTCCGGGTGAACTCTCTGATGCCACCGTGGCTCTGGACTGGTTGCAATCGGTTAATCCGGAAGCAAGACAATGCTGGATTGCCGGATATTCTTTCGGAGCGTGGATTGGGTTGCAACTCTTAATGCGTCGGCCCGATATCAATAATTTTATTGCGGTTTCGCCTCCGGCTAACGAAAAAGATTTTTCTTTCTTGGCGCCTTGCCCGACTTCAGGACTGATTATTCAGGGCGGTGCAGACGAGATTGTTAATCCGCCAAGTGTGGCTACCATGGCCAAACGCTTAAATCAACAACGCAATGTCGATGTCGATTTTGCGCTGATTGAAGAAGGCGACCATATGTATAACGGACATTTGGTTGATTTATATAAAATCGTGGGCCATTATGTAATCGATGCCATGAAGAAAAAATCGCCGCAGAAAAAACGCCGCGGCAGACGCAAGAAAAATGAAATGCTCGAAAATCAGGACACCTTATTATTGCAAGATGAAACTAACGATGAAATCTTGGATAATGAAAATGATGATTTTGATGACGAGAACGATTTTGATGAAGGTGAAGAGTAAGTTCTGAAGTCTTTATCAGATTAAAACCTCCCAAGCGCTAACTTGGGAGGTTTTTGTTGTTTGTTGTATGGGCATGGTGATAGCATTACAACTATTTAATCTATTAGAATAGACTTTTGTTGTATATGAATTTTCTTTCCTAGAATAATTTTTTATATGAATTTTACTACATTGTGAAACATTTTATTTCAGGTTATAGTTTGCTCATGAAAGAAAATATTAAAAAATATCTAGGGCTGAAAGTGCGCTCATTGCGCGAAAATGCTCATCTTACTCAAGAAAACTTGGCCGCAATTTGCGAGGTGAGCTGGCGCACAATCTCTAATTTGGAACGCGGTCTGGTGGTGCCGGATTTAATTATGCTTTGCCGGATTGCAGAGTGTTTTGATGTCGGGCTTGATGATTTGCTCGACATTAAGATTTCGCGCCGGAAAACACTGGCCAGAGTGGCGGAAGAAAACCTACTAATTGAGCGTATCCGCCTGATTGATGACAAGTTGCTGGATTATATTTCCGAACAAGTCGATGTGGCGGTACGCCATTTCGGCTAATCAAATTCTATAGCTTTTTTCTTGCATTTTTTACTATACAATTTTTTTATTTTGTGTATTATAAATTTCGTGTTTTGCAATTTATAGGAATTTTATTTCATATACCGTGATAAGATGAGAATTGGTGATAAACTAATTTTAATAAGGCGTATCTTTTGTTTTTTGGAAACGGCTAAAGAAGGAGCGGTTTCAAAAGCGGCGCTTAAGCACGGTCTAAAACAATCTAATATGTCAGCGGCTATTCGGGAACTGGAAGATAAAACGAAATGCCGTCTGCTTACCCGTACTTCGCGCGGTATGGTGATGACGGATGCCGGCAAAAAGGTATATGAAATTGCTTGCAATATTGACAAAGCGGTTTGCGATGTTGACGAACTTTCGTTGGCTAAATTTAATCTCTCCGGTTCCATACGTTTGTGGACCAGTGATGCTTTGGCCGCGGCTTATCTTTCGGCTTGTTTGCCGGGGTTTTATCAGCTCTATCCGGATGTGCACATTGATATTATCTGCTCAATTGAATCGCCAAATGTTTTGTATGAGGTAGATTTGGCTCTTGTTTTTGAAGAACCGCGCCAGTCTTCGGCTGTGGTTTTGATGAAGCATGATCTTAAATTTGGGCTTTTTGCCTCCATGGATTATCTTTCTCATAACGGTTATCCTAAAAATCTTACCGATTTACAGGAAAATCACAAACTTTGCGTGCGGGATAATTTTTCTGCGGTATGGGAGGAATGGAAAAATTTGCAAGATGGTTGTCGGCACATCGTGGCTTCTACCAACTCTTCTTCAATGCTGATGCAGCTTACTCGTGATGGTATCGGAGTGGCTTTGCACCCTATGAGTATCGGCTTAAAAGAGCAGGGGTTAGTATACCTTGACAAGCTTGATTTTACGCTCTCTCACCCGTTTTGGATTGTCTCTCATATTGATGCCAAAGATCAACCCAAAATCCGCGCTCTCATCAATTATGTGCGGGAAGCAACTTCGCAATTATAAAATCTATAACTTTTAACGGAAGTTCTTTTTCGCTTTTGCTCTGAAACCAAATCTTGCGCCTTAATGCTCCCGAAAGCGTTATCTCTACAAAATGGGTTTTGTCTTTAGGGGATTGTCCGCTGATGATAATATCGGCCTGCTTACGGCGTGGTGTTAACACAATGATGGCATTGTTGAAATCGGCAAAGAAATTTTCAAAATCAGTAAATTCTAATTCGGATGACACATATATCTTTATGATTTGAATATCTTTATCTTCTTCACAGTCGGCCTTTTCGAGCTCGTGTTCGATTTGTTCGGCTAAAGCACAAACTTTGGCCCCTAATACGGTTGGGCTTACGCCTTTGGGTGTTCGGTTTAAGAGTTTGCCGCCGACAATTTCTTCAAACTCAGAAATTAGGCGACTTAGGTTAGATGGTTTGATGCCGTTTTTAGCGGCGGCAGTGTTAATACTACCGAATTTGACCGTGCTGTTAAGGGCTAATAAGTATTTTATGACCGCAAGTTGTTTTTTTAACGACATTTTTGAAAATCTCTAAAACTTTCGACTCAAAATATATATCACTATTATTAAAGTAGTATATTCTAATGAATTCGCTGTCAAGTGTATAATATATTTATGTTTGAGGATAAGTTTGACATAGGAATTGTTCATACTGATGCGGATTTTGAAGCGATGAAAAAAATCCGTCGGGCAGTTTTTGTGAATGAAGCGCACATTCCGGAAAATAAAGAATTTGACGGTAATGATTATTGCGCCGCCCACGTGTTGGCCAAAGTCAACGGTGAGCCTCAAGGTACCATGCGTATTCGTTTCTTCTCCGGTTTTGTGAAATTTGAGCGTATGGCGGTGATGCCAGAGTATCGCAAAACCCCGATGGCTGACCAAATTATGCAGTATGGTTTTGATTATGCCACGGCTAAAGGATATGAAACCGTTTATGGCGTGTGCAAAAAAGAACTCTTGCCGCGTTGGGAGAAAAACGGCTATATGCGTATTGCCGATGCTCCAACAATTGAACAAAACGGAATGACCCTAATCCCGATTATGCGGCAGTTGGCAAAAAATGATAACTCTTTATCTTTGAAATCTAGTTTTGAACTGCTTAATCTTCCTGAAGGGGAGTGGCCACAGCTAGATATTATCCGTTTGCATCAAGATAATGAAGATAAATATCTGAATTTTGTGATGAATAAGCTTAAAAAAAATCGTGAATAGACTTGCTTGTATCTATTATCAATGTTTTTGTAGCAAGTGTTTTAATATATATACTCTAATGGCTGATGATAAATTTTCATGTTCACGTTTTGAATCAATCTCAGTTACTAACTGATTGATTGTCATACTGTTTTCTCGCGCAATCTTTTTGAGCTCGTCAATGAATTCGGCTTCCAGCGAGATGCTGGTTTGGTGGCGTCCGGCAATGATTACGGAAAGCTTGTTCATGGCTATTTTTTGCGGAATGCATCGATGGAAATAACAGTGGCATTTCCGCCGGATACTTTGCGCGAAGTGGAAGGTGAGTGTGCTTTTTTCTCCTCATCTTCTTCTTCATCCGTATTATCATCACTAAAGTCTGTTTTGCCTAATTCTTCACTCAGATTGAAACTAAGCCCGAATTTGGCGTGCGGGTCGGCAAAATATAAGATGGCATCAAAGGGAATAGTCAGAGTTTGCAAAATTCCTCCAAAGCTCAAATCAACCGAGAAATAGTTTTTCTCAACTATCAAGTTGGAATATTGGTGCTGCAACACAATGGTCATTTCCTCAGGGTATTGGGTCCGCAACTGGGCAGAAATTTTGGTGCCGGGGTGATTGGTGCGGAAGGTAATATAAAAATGATTTTCGCCGGGCAAACCTTGTTCCTCAGCAATTTTTAAGGCTTCAACAACCACGTTTTTGAGCGATTTTTCAATCAGTTTATCATAGTTGATTTCAGTTAAAAATTCTTGCATCTTATATCATCCTTCTTACTCAAAAAAGCGAGCCGTTCTGTTGCTAGGTGGCTCAGACCCCACTCACAACTAACCAAAGTTATGAGGATTTAAGTTTGTTACGCTCGCCTTAAGCAGCGATTGCAACTGGTGCTACGTTATTATCGTTAGCATTCATTTTAGTTGAACCGATAACGGTGGTATCTCACCGGACACAGCATAGTACCTTTACTGATTCCTGTCTATCCTGTTTCACCCCCAAAGTTTGCTCTGTGGTCGTCTAATACAGAAATGTCGGATATTTTGCTCCAATCGTGTAGGTCTATCTACACTCAGTCGCAAAATTCCTAATTTCTTATTATACGACTCACATATCAACCTTTGGCCAAAGTTAGCTCTGCGGCGACTAATACAGAAATGTCGGATATTTTGCTCGAACCCGTGTATATCTTTATACACTCAGTCGCAAAATTCCTAATTCCTTATTATACGACTCACATATCAACCTTTGGCCAAAGTTAGCTCTGCGGCGACTAATACAGAAATGTCGGATATTTTGCTCGAACCCTTGTATTTCTTTATACACTCAGTCGCAAAATTCCTAATTTCTTATTATACGGTGTACATATAATCTTGGCCGTATTAGCGCAGGAGCACTTTGGCATAACACAATTTTCAAAGCCGGTTGAAGCTCAAAAATTGTGCGGCTGTTGTAGAATTGGTGGAGGTGCTGGGTACCGCCCCCAGGTCCAAAAATCCTATTTCATACCGCCTCTAGTGTCATAGTCAGTTGCCTGACAATTTTTATTATAAATAAATTTATCTAATTTTCAAGTCTTATAGCGCAAATTTTATGCAGAATCTTTAGCCGCTGATGTAGGTTTTTAAGGCTTCATCTTGCTCAAACAAGTAAAGTAGGGTACGTAGCGCTCTTCCTCTCGGGGTTTGCAAATTGGTATCAATATTCAAAATCATTTGGGCGTCGCGGTGAGCTGTTTCTAACAAATCCTTATGAATGGTCATATCGGCCAGTTTGAACTCGTCAAAACCGCTTTGTTTGGTGCCAAGAATTTCACCGCCGCCGCGCAGTTCCAAATCTTTTTCGGCAATGAGAAAACCATCTTCGGTTTGACGCATGGTTTCTAGCCGTTGGCGTGAGGTTTCGCTTAAGGGATAGGCATACATCAAAATACAAGTCGAGGCCTCAAAACCGCGTTTGATGCGGCCGCGGAGCTGATGAAGTTGGGCCAAGCCAAAGCGTTCGGCGTGTTCAATTATCATGACGGTGGCTTCGGGGACATTTACGCCCACCTCAATGACGGTGGTGGCAACCAACAAGGTGATTTCGCCTTTCTTGAATTTGTCCATCACCTCGTCTTTGTCTTTTTCTTTCATTTTGCCATGAACCAAGCCTACCTTATTGCCAAAGATTTTACGCAGACTTTCATAGCGTTCCTCAGCAGCGGCAAGGTCGATTTTTTCGGATTCTTCAACCAAGGGACAAACCCAATAAGCGCGGCAACCTTGTTCGAGTTTGCGCTTTAACCCTGCGGCAACCTCATTGATTTTTTCTACCGAAACCACGCGGGTATCAACCGGCTTGCGCCCGGCGGGAACTTCATCAATTTTGGAATATTCCATGTCACCATAGGCGGTTAAAACCAGCGTTCTCGGAATAGGGGTGGCGGTCATGACCAAAATGTCGGCTTGGTTACCTTTTTCGGACAAACTCAAGCGCTGATGCACGCCAAAACGGTGTTGCTCATCGACGATTACGCAGGATAAATCACAAAACTTGACTTCATCTTGAAACAATGCATGAGTGCCGATTAAAATATGAATTTTGCCGCTGGCTAAATCTTGGAGCAGAGCCTGACGGGTTTTGCCTTTTATTCTTCCGGTGAGGAGTTCGGCACGGATGCCGATATTTTCACACAAGGGGGCAATGGTTTCAAAATGTTGTTTGGCTAAAATTTCGGTCGGAGCCATAATAGCTGCTTGCGTACCGCATTCTACAGCATTGAGCATGGTAAGCAAAGCAACAATGGTTTTGCCGGAGCCGACATCGCCTTGCAAGAGCCGCAACATTCGAAACTTGGAGTCTTGGTCGGCAAAAATTTCTTTTAAGACCTTTTCTTGGGCGCCAGTAAGCTTGAATGGCAGGGCTTCTAAAACTTTTTTACGCAAAAGTCCGTTGCCTTTTATCTCGCGGCCGGCTTGTTTTTTTACTCTTTGGCGTGCAATGGCCAAGGTGAGCTGATTGGCTAAAAGTTCGTCATAAGCCAAACGGCAACGTGCAGGAGAGGTTGACTCTAAATCGGATAATTTTTGGGGGTGGTGAGCGGCTAGTAATGAGGCACGAAAACTGCTCCATTGTTTTTGGCGGACAAATTCGGCATCTAGCCATTCGGGGAGTTCGGGCACACGGCTTAGGGCCATGATTTGCCATTTGTTCAAGGTTTTGTTGGATATGCCGGCGGTGAGGGGATAGACGGTTTCGATGGGGGGAATATCCTCAAACTGATTGACAATATAATCGGGGTGGCTCATTTGCCAGCCGCCGTTGAAGTATTCCAATTTGCCACTGATAACCCGACTGGCGCCAACGGGCAAATTGCGCTGCAAGGTGTTGACATAGGCATTGAAAAAAATCAGCGTAATTTCGGCGCTGCCGTCGCTGGCTAAAATTTTGTAGGGTTGGCGCGAAGTCTTGGGCGGAAGGTGTTCTAATACTTTGATGCCGATAGTACAAACTCGTCCGGGGACGGCGTTCGAAAGCTTGGGTGAATAGCGGCGGTCAACCAAGTTGGAGGGGAGGTGCCAGAGCATATCTAAAATTCTGTGCCCGCCGATGAGATTGCTCAAAAGCTTGGCGCTTCTTTCGCCCACACCTTTGAGTGTTTCAATATTGCAAAACAATGGAAACAAAATTTCCGGCCGCATTCTTTTTCCCTCACCTATTAAACTATCAGTTGTAGTATAGAATAATTTTATGAAAAATCAAAGATATTTTATTATTAAGTGGATTTGTGGTGGAGAACATCAAAATATAAAATATTATATAAAAGAGAGATTGGACAAATATCCTTAGTATAGGCTATTAAATTATTGCAAATTTTGGAAAAATATATTATGATATTACTTATATATA